>SCTZ01000053.1 GCA_004297765.1 Chloroflexota bacterium
GCTGGGCGCGGTAATCAGCCGGCTTTAGACGGCTTCGTTGACTCAGCCCAGCGGCTTCAGCCCTGGGCGTTCTTCGGCATTGCATCAGCAAATCAGGACAAAGGCAAACACAATCGGTATCATGGGAGCGAGGCTCACGGCCGCGCCGTGTATCGCTTCTCGATGGCTTCCCGGATCAGGGCTCGGCTGAGGTCGGGAACGTTGGCGTACGCCTGTTCGATCTTGGCCGCTTCGTCGGCCAGTTCCTCGTCCTTGATGGCCTCGCGGAACCAGCGCGAGTAGTCGCCGCGGCGCAGGTGGTAGAGCCAGGTGGCGTTATCGACGCCCTCCGCCAACTGGATAAACAACTCCAGATTCTGGGCGCGCAAGTTGAGCTTTTCCCCCGGCCCACGAAAATAGAAGCTCTTGTCGGGGCCCAGTGAGCCGACGGCGTACTTTCGGTGATGGCGCAGAAAGGTCTCGCGCGGAGGAAGGACCTGAAAACGGAATGGATCCGTCTCCGCTCGCCGGAACCAGACGAGAGCCTCGCCCTGATCCAACTGGCCCGACGGAATTGTCGGCATCGGCTGCTCGACGGCGCGGCAGAACTCCCGCATGGTCTGCTCCGGACTCTCGCCGATCACGACCAGGACGTCGATCGAAGATAGCACGGCCGGCGCGATCCTATCGGGATGCACGGTGATCAGGAGCAGGTTCTGCACCTCTCTCGGCACGACGAGGGGAGCCGGGGCCCACGATGCCGGCAGCAGATGATGTGCCTCGTCCCCCACGACCCAGTGTGGACGACCTGTGCGCACGCGCAGCTCCTGAATGCGGGACAGCAGATCCACGAAGAGAGCAGGCCGATCGCCCATGGAAATATCCAGCAGATTGGCACGCGCGTTATCTTCGACCTGCTCCAGAACCTGGAGAACCTCAGCTACGGTGGGAGCACGCCCACCCAGTCCCAGACTGATGGCTGGCTGCAATCCGTCGTAGTCGCCCTCAGGGTCGACCAGGCAGAACTGATACCCGTGTTCTGCCAGACGTTCGAGAAGACCGGTTGTGATAGTCGATTTCCCGCCTCCGGAAGAGCCGGCTAGTAGGACGTTCACACCATAGGCCGGCAGGCGCACCTCCTCTCCGGTCTCGCTGATGCCGAGCGGGATGTCGTGGCGCCGCAGACGGGACTCGATCTCACTCAGGTCGTCGGCGACCAGCTTGTCGATGAGCTCTACAACTCCCGAGCCGTGATCTCCTCGCGTGACGAGATCGGCGTGCTCCTTTAGCATCGCAAGCGCGTTGTTCACGGCTACGGAGCATTCACACAGGTTGAGAAACGCGTAGTCGTTCTCGGCGTCTCCTATCCCGACCACGTTGTGCGTCGATAGCTCCAACTCGGCCAGGGCCGCAACCAGTCCGGTGCCCTTGTTCACGTTGGGCGGCAGGACCATCACCGCGCCCTTGTTGAACACTACCTGCAGCCCGAGTCCCAGGGTGCGGATCGCCTCGACAACGGCGATCTCATGCGGTGTCCATGTGGCCACGATCACTTCTCCCACGGAGACAGGATCGACCTTTTGCTGGCGAAGTAGTCGAATGAACTCCTCCGGCGGCCGCTCTCCTAAGAGCCTCATTTCGCGATCGGCCGGCCTGTAGAGCAGAGCGCCGTTTTCGGCCACGATCCAATCGAAGAGATCCGGACGCGGAAAGACGCTCAGTAGATCGTGCAACTGCCGGCCGGTGACGAGGATAAGCTTCCGACCGGAGACCGACAAGCGCTCCAGCGCCGCCACCGTGATATCGTCTACTTTGCCGTGCGCGGCCAGCGTGCCATCGTAGTCGCAAGCGAGCGCCACATAGCGCATCGATGGATATACTCCTTCTCATGCTGTGGTAACTGTTCGGCATGCCCTGTGCCAGCGAAGCCGCGGCAATCCAGCAAAGTGACTCGCGAGGTCTGGGACGGTTCGCCGTCAGCCCCCAGTCCATGCAGCGCACTGTCAGATTGTGGTAAGCTGTTCGCTGTCGACCTGCTAGTCGACCGCAATATTTTCGAGCCCTGGACCGCCGCAGTTTCCCAGACCGCCGCGGTTTCCGAAAACCGCGGCGGTCTCGAGGATTGGTCCAATCTGAAGCGGTGCCACATAGGGCGCCCCGTTGATTCGCGTCGGGACGCGTCGATGAAGGATGTGGAATTGGCAAGAGACCGGGCCGTTGGCCGTGCTTCGCAATCCTGGAAGGTCGTCCTAGTGCTGCTCTGGATCACGTCGATGGTCGAAGGGCTTGGCTTCAGCCAGGTGTCGGCCTTCTTGCCGATCTACCTTCAATCGATGGGTCTGCCGGAGTCCAGCGTTCCGCAGTGGGTGGGCGTGCTGAACTCTCTCATCTTCGTGCTTGGACTGCCGCTGGTCCCCTTCTGGGGCGTGTGGGCCGACAAGTATAGTCGCAAGGCCATCATCATCCGCAGTTGCCTGGTGGAGGCCGTGGTCTTCGGGACCATTGCGCTTAGCAGGGAGCCGTGGCAACTGGCTATCGGAATGATGTGCGCGGGATTTCAGTTGGGCAATACCGGGGTGATGCTGGCCGCGCTGCGCGACATCGTGCCGCTCAGGCGCCTGGGAACTGCCATTGCGGTTTTCGGAGCCAGCACACCGGTGGGATTCGCGGCGGGGCCGGCGCTGGGTGGCCTTATGATCGACGGGCTCCATACCAGTGTCTCGGTTGTGTACGCGGTCTCGGCGCTGCTCTCCGTGCTGATGGCTCTGATGCTGGCGCTCGGTCTGCGCGAGGTCCGACCGGAGGTGAGACCGAGCGGACGGCTTCTCTATCTGGCCTTCGGCGCCGTGCGTGGTGTCTTCGCGGATCCGCTGACGCGAAATCTTTTCGCGCTCTTCGGTTTGGCCTTTCTAGCCAGGCAGATGGCAAACCCGTTCCTGCCGCTGCTCGTGCAGCGTCTGAACGGCGGTAGTGACGGACTGGCCATCGCGGTGGCGCTGGTGGTCGGGACGGCGGCGCTTGTCGGCGGGCTCATCTCACCAGTGGCCGGCGCCATCGGCGATCGCGTCGGCTTTCGTCCTGTGCTGATCTTCTCGCTGGCTGGCGCCGGGCTGGCGCTCATCTTTATGCCCCTATCGCCTAGCGTGCCGGGACTGGCCTGGATAAACGTGGTCTTCTCGGCCCTGGCCGCAGCTGTGGGCGCTATGATCACCGGATTGCTTGCCATGGAGCTTCCACCGGAGCGGCGGTCAGCCACCCTCAATTTGATTTACCTGCCTTTGTACCTGGCCGGCATCGTCGGACCGACCATGGGCGCGCTCGCGGCCACGGCTGGTCTGTCCACGGTCTTTGTCCTGGCCGGGTGCATGCTGGGGCTGGGGGCCGTCTCCGCCGGCATCGGGCGCTACGCTAGCACCGCGAGCCGTTGAGCTCCTTCCAGCCATAGGGGTTGGGCTAGCCCACCGAAGATATCCCGATGATAGCCGCAAGGAAGGGGAGCACGTTCTATTTTACGCTACCGGTGGCCTAGAAGCGGTCAGTTTGTGCCTCAGTCGATCATAATATGTATTATGGCGAAGGGCCGGACTCTCTAATACTAAGAGGCCTGCGTCCCATTACTGTGACCATGTCTCGGCTAGCCAGGCGCGGAAGCGCACGTTGATGGCACGCAATTTGCAGCCTGGCAGGCCAAACGCTGGCCGTGCCGGCAATTGGCACACTGGTGACGACGTTGCCGGTCGATCGCATGGCCAGACCATAGGTCGGGGGCGACGGACCAGTGTGGCCCATCCCCAAGGACGGCGCAGGAAATGGCCGACCATAACCAGCCTCACGAGGCGTCCGAATTGGAACAACGCCTAGCCCGCCTCACGGCCTTTCGCGAGGTAGCGCGTGCTATTGGTGCTTCTCTCGACCTTGGCGAGATTTGCCGCCGAGCTCTGGAGGCCACACTGCGCGTATTCGGTGGAGAGGCTGCTGCGCTCTACGCTGCCAATTGGAAAGACAGTAGACTGACGTCTATCGCCTTCTCTGGTGTTGCCCCCCGATACCAGGCCAAGTATGTCACACTTCCCCTTAACGAATCCTCCCTTTCCGGAAAAGCTGCCTTGACTGGGACGCCCCAGATCGGAGTTGTGGGTCAGCTTCCTCCGCTGTCGCAAGAGATCGCGGCGGCCCTGGGCACACGCAACTACGCCATTATCCCGGTCTTTTCGCGCGGGAAAGTGCTGGGCATCCTGAACGTCACTGTCGATCCAACACGTGAGATCACGGCAGAGGATGTTGAGCTCCTGTCGGAGATCGCGGCCCCCATCGGTGCGGCTATGGACAACGCCGCGCTGTATTCGCAGACCGTCGGTCTCAACGCCTGCTTGCTGGCGGCCGACAATCTACTCCAGACTCTGATCGACAACGCCATGGAGTTCATCAACTACCTGGATGCAGAACTGATCGTGCGCTTTGCAAGCCGCAAGACCCTTGCTATCCTAGGACTGTCGGCCGAAGACGTACTGGGCAGGCCCATCTTCGACGTAGTCCCGTGGCTGCGGGAGCATGAAGAAGGACGTGCGATCGTCGCGGCGGTGCGGCTGGGAGAGTTGCAGCGCTTGAAAGAAACTCTGGTCGTGTTGCCAGATCGAGCGAGCTCTTACTGGGATATCGAGGTGGTTCCCACAGCAGAAGTGGCCGGCAAGGTGCGGGGCGTGGTTATTTTCGCCCTAGATGTCACCGACAAAGTTCAGGCGCGACAAGTCGCGGAGGAACGGGCCCGCCGTGAGAAGGCTGTATGGGAAGTGGCCCTGGCGGTGAACTCGGAGTCCTGCCTGAACGACGTGCTGCATAGGGCCATGGAGCGCATGGCCGATGTCCTACAGGCAGCAGGAGGGGTGACCTGTTTGATTGATCCATCCGGGCAGCGTGTGCGCGGCGTTTCCGCGGTGGGAACGGGTATCCCCCGCCTGGAGGAGATCGACTTCGATTTGCAGGACCTGCCCATCTCGCGGCGCGCTCTAAGGACACGGCATCCCGTCTTCGCGTCCGCTGATGACGTGAGCGCCAAGATCCGGCCTATTCTTGAATGCGCCGGTGTCGTCCAGGTCCTATGCGTTCCGCTGCTTTGTGACGGACGGTCCATTGGTTTGGTGTACGTCCACTACACGACTCCCAGGCCGCAACCGTCTCCAGAAGAGATGGGGTTTGGCATGAGCCTCGGCAACCAGTGTGCCGTGGCTATCGACAAGGCGCGACTGCTCGAGGAGGCCCAAACCCAGCGCAGTCGGCTCGAATCGGTTATCGAGTGGATGCCGGATGGTGTGGCGATCGCACGGGCCGCGGACAGCCGCATCACTCTGATCAACCGCGCTGCATCCAGAATCTTCGGCCGTGAGCTGCCCCTGGGGACTCGACTGGATGAGGTCCCGGCAGTATTGGGGTTACAGAGACCGGATGGTAGTACGCTTCGTCCGGAGGAGATGGTTCTGGGACAGTCACTGTTGTATCGCAGACCGGTGCGAGGGCAGGAGATTGTTGTGACCAGACCGGATGGATCGAAGAGGCACCTGGTGTCCTCGGGACAACCCCTCTTCGATGAAGATGGCCAGTTGCGGGAGGCCGTGGTGGTGTTGCAAGACGTCACGCTACTCAAGGAAGCGCAGAGACGCGCGGAAGAGCTGAAGGAGATCGCAGAGCGCCGCGCGGACGAGCTGGATGCCGTGATCGAGAACCTGGCCGAGGGCGTGACCATCATGGACCCGGCCGGTCAGATCCTTTACCTCAATCGTGTTGGACGAGGGATCTGGCGGCTGCCCGAGGAGCGCGCTCGGGATCTCGGCAGCGCGTTGCCTTACCTGGAGACCATCGATCTGCGCTTTCCGGATGGGAGGCCGATTCCGTTCGAGCAGCGGCCCATCGTGCGTGCGCTGCGGGGCGAGACCTACAGCGACTTCGAAGTACTGTTCTACCGCGCTGATGGATACAGGATGACTCTACTCTTCTCCTGCAGCAGCATTCGAGATCAGCACGGTAGGCTAGTGCTCTGTATCATCGTCTATCGGGACATAACGCGTCTGCGGGAGCTGGAACGGCTGCGTGAAGATTACATGCGCATCGTGGCCCATGACCTGCGCGCGCCGCTCACGATCATCCAAGGACAGGCACAGATGGCTTTGCGCCTGGTCAAGGGAGGCAGACCGGCGGAGGGTCTCAAAAGCATGACGGCGGTTGTGACTAGCGCTCAACGGATGAACGGCATGATCCAGGATCTAGTGGATGCGGTGCGCTTGGAGTCCGGACGGCTGGAGTTAGCGGTGAAACCCGTCGACCTGGTCGAGTTCATCCAGGATCTGGTCGAGAGGATGACGGGCATGATCGACGTCCGACGTCTGCAGTTGGATCCTGCTCCCGATCTTCCACCCGTGCTGGCCGATGTGAACCGTCTGGAACGCATCATGACGAATCTTCTCACCAACGCCTTGAAGTACTCGTCGCCCGAGAGCCCGGTGACTATCCGGATCCGGCCGCGCAACGGCGAGGTCATCACGTCGGTGCTGGACAGAGGTGTGGGCATTGCGTCGGAAGAGATCCCCCATATGTTCGAGCGCTTCTTTCGTGGCGCCGCTGGGCGCGATGCGCAAGGCCTGGGTCTTGGACTCTACATCACGCGCATGCTGGTCGAGGCACATGGCGGACATATCTGGGTAGAATCTCCGGGACCGGGAATGGGGAGCACGTTCAGCTTCAGCGTGCCGACAGCGGCAGCGTAAAGCAGAAGGTGCTGCCCTGGTCTCGTCCGGGCGACTGTACCCAGATGCGTCCGCCGTGGGCTTCCACGATGCCTTTGGTGATATGGAGACCTAGCCCGAGCCCGCGGGCTCTGCTCTGTCGATAGAAGCGCGAATAGGGCTGAAACAGGAGCGGAATCTCTTCCGGCGCCATGCCGGGCCCTTGATCGGACACGCTCACTAGCGCCTCTTCTGCTTCCCGTCGAAGCTCGACTCGCACTAGGGTTCCCTCGGGACTGTACTTGAGGGCGTTGGATATCAGGTTGTTGATGGCCTGAGCGATACGATCCCGGTCCCAGGTTCCCTTCAGACTGTCGGGTGCTTCGAGGACGAGTTCATGCCGGCTGGTGTGAGAGTGCCCCTGTACAATGGAGCGGGCTACCGCTACCAGGTCCATGGCGGCCGTCTCGATCGAGAAACGACCGGATGTAATCTGAGAGGCCTCCAGGAGATCCGCGACCAGGCGGGACAAATGGCGCCCCTGGTTGGCGATGCTCTCGATCGTACCGCGGCGACGCTCCGCGTCCAGGCGCTCCCACTGCAGGCGCAGCAGATCGGCTCCGCCCAGGATGATGGTGAGCGGGTTGCGCAACTCGTGGGCCACAGCCGAGACGAACGCCTCTCGTCGTGTCTTCTCCTCTTCCAGCTCGGCAGCACGCTGCTTGGCCTCTTCATAGAGGCGGGCGCTCTCCATGGCTACTCCGGCGTGCACGGCCAGCGCCTCCGCTATCAGTTGATCTTCAGCGCTAAACTCCTCGGCCCCAACCTTGTTCGTCAGATAAAGGTTACCTACCCCTCGCTCACCTATGCGAATGGGCACTCCTAGGAAGCTTCGCATATCCGGGTGGTGCGCTGGCCAGCCGTGGAAACGCGAGTCTTGAGAGAGATCTCGCACGCGAATGATGCGGTTCTCATGGGGCACCGCGCCCAGCAAGCCGATCGGACGAGGGTGGCGACCGATGTCCCGAGCCTGCTCTTCGCTGATGCCAGAGAAGACCCAGGGGCGGAAGCTCGTGGATGGATCGGTGCCGATGCCCAGGGCGCAGTACTCGGCGCCCACCAGGTCTCGCGCGACGTCGGCAATGCGCTGCAGCACCTCGTGTACAGAGACGGTAACGGGCGTCGCGATAGCTGACATACCCGCCGTGATGGCACGCAGCCGTTCACTCAGTTGTGGCTCGATGCAGACATCTCCTTCACGGCATTTCTTCTGACGCGCCTTTCGCTGTCGAATAGACTCGTCCGCCATCGTCTCGACCTCTGCCAGCAGCGGTTTGCTGAAGTGCCCAGACGTTCTGGGCCGGGACCTTCCCCAATGATAGCATAAGCCAAAGCACGTCTGCCGCGAAGCTGGCGATGAGGTCTATTCCGGTCTCACCACCCGCGATACCGATTGGTAATCGGTAGCCTCCTGTCGCGCCCAAAGGCGCGGGGAGTGATCTTTACGCCGGGGGGCGCCTGGCGGCGCTTGTACTCGTTGCGGTCCACCATGACGATGACTTTCTTCGTCACCTCTGCGTCGAAGCCCATCGCCACGATCTCTTCAAAGCTGCGGTCAGCCTCGACATAGGCGCGGAGGATGGGGTCGAGCATCTCGTACGGGGGCAGCGTATCCACGTCGCGCTGCCCGGGACTCAGCTCGGCCGACGGCGCTTTTGTGAATACACGGTCAGGAATGACCTGGCTTTGAGTATTGCGGTAGCGCGCCAGGTCGTAGAGAGTGGTCTTGTAGACGTCCTTGAGCACCGCGAAGCCGCCCGCCATGTCCCCGTATAGCGTGGTGTAGCCGGTGGCGTATTCGCTCTTGTTGCCCGTTGTCAAGACCAGGTAGCCGAACTTGTTTGAGATGGCCATCAGTATGTTGCCGCGAATGCGGGCCTGCAGGTTCTCCTCGGCCGCTCCTGGCTGCGTCCCGGCGAAGACCCCGCTTAGCATCTGTAGCATCGCTTGGAAGGCCGGCTCAATGGAGATGCACAGCAGCTTGATACCCAGGGCCCGCGCCGTCCGCTCCGCGTCCTCGACGCTGGCCGTCGAAGTGTAGCGAGAGGGCATCAGAACGCCGACGACGTTTTCCGGTCCCAGGGCGTCGACGGCGATGGTGGCCGTTATGGCGGAGTCGATGCCGCCGGACAATCCGATCAGGACCGTCTGAAAGCCAGTCTTGTGCACGTAGTCGCGTGTTCCTAACACCAGGGCCGCGTAGATCTCCTCGGGCGACCCTGGCTCGGACACGTGACGGGGTACCTGGGGCAGTGCCGGTCGCGGGCGGTCCTCGATAGGAGCCTGCGCGGTGATGACGCCGTGCTCTTCGCGCGCCGGCCGAAGCATGCGATGCTCCTTGCGTCGGCGCGGGTCGTGCAGGCGTGTCTGTAGAACCGAGCTCAGATCGAGGTCGGCCACTAGCAGGTCCTCCTCGAACTGACTGGCCCGCGCGACCAACTGGCCGCGCTGATTGAAGATAACGCTCCCTCCATCGAACACCAGCTCGTCCTGTCCGCCCACCATGTTGACGTAGGCCACGATGACCAGGTCGTCCGTTGCGCGCGTCGCCAGCATCCGTTCGCGCTGGGCGCGCTTGGCGCGATGATAGGGAGACCCGTTGATATTGACGATCAACTGGGCCCCTCGGGCGGACTGCACGGAGGTGGGGCCGGCCGGGTACCAGATATCTTCGCAGATGTTCACGCCCACCACCACGTCACCAAAGGCGAAGACGGGGTACTCCTCGCCCATCTGGAAGTAGCGATCCTCATCGAAGACGCCATAGGTAGGAAGGTAGACCTTGTGGTAGATGCCCAGCAGATGCCCGTTCTGGATGACGGCCGCCGCGTTGTAGAGATCGTCGCGCAGATCAACGAAGCCGACTACGACTGCGATGCCCTGAGAGGCCGCGATGACGCGTCGCAAATGCGCCAGGTTGTCCTCGATGAAGTGTGGCTTGAGGAGCAGGTCCTCGGGCGGGTAACCGGTAATAGCCAGCTCCGGGAAAGCCACCAGATCGGCCCCTAGCTCCCGGGCACGATCTATCTCAGCCAGGATCCTGGCCATGTTGCCTCCCAGGTCACCCACGGTGCAGTTGATCTGCGCCAGAGCGATTCGGAACGGCCTCGTTAGCTCAGCGCCCCGCCAATGCCGAGAGAGCTGGTGTTCCGATTGATTCTGCGGTTCTGGGGGGATCCGGCTCGT
The DNA here is from genome assembly GCA_004297765.1 of Chloroflexota bacterium. Lineage (GTDB taxonomy): Bacteria > Chloroflexota > Dehalococcoidia > FW602-bin16 > FW602-bin16 > FW602-bin16. The sequence continues at coordinate 9,942 of SCTZ01000053.1, forward strand.
CATGGGCTCTCTCCGATGTGGGTGCGCCGCTCCTTTTGGTATTGTGGAATCGAAGCGCCTACCTTCTCTATCATACATAATGATAGGCGCAACAGAGTGTGGCCGCAAACCTAGATCAGCGTGCGAGCTTGCACTTGACCTTGCCTGAGGCTGCCTCCCGGTCTACCAGTTCGTCTCTACTTGAGATCACCCCCTATCAGACGAGGCGCTGCCAGATAATGCTTGGGGCATAGATATTGCGGCGGAAGAGTTCTCATGTCTCGTGCTGGTTGAGGAGAAGTTCACATGGCGCATGGGCACCATAAGCGGGCGGGGTGGAAATCTGCACTCCAGAGGCGTCCGGCTGATCTGGAACAGTCGGAGGCCAACTACCGTACCATCTTTGATGCCGCCAACGATGCGATCTTCATCCATGACGTGCAGACAGGAAAGATCATCGACGTCAACAAGAAGATGGTTGAGATGTACGGCTACCCGGCCGAGGAAGCCCGGCGGCTCACCGTGGAGGACCTGAGCGCCGGCGTTGCCCCGTACACGCAGGAAGAGGTCCTGAAGTGGTTAGCAAAGACCGTGGATGATGGTCCCCAGGTTTTCGAGTGGCTGGCCAAAGATAGGGCGGGACGGCTGTTCTGGGTCGAGGTGAACATAAAGCTTGCGACCATAGGTGGCAGGGAATGCCTGCTGGCAGTCGTTCGCGACATCACCGAACGTAAACAGGCTGAACAGGAGCGCAGCCGACTGGATAATCACGTTCGATTGCTGTTGGATTCGACGGACGAAGGCATCTACGGCATCGATCTTGAAGCGCGTTGTACGCTGATAAACAGATCCGGCGCCAAGCTGCTGGGATATAGACCGGAAGATCTGTTGGGGAAGAACCTTCACGAGCTAATCCATCACAGTCATCCCGATGGCTCATCCTATCCAGTGGATGATTGCGCGATAGTCCGCGCAGTCCGGGTAGGGCAGGGCGTCCGAATCGACAGCGAGGTGTTCTGGCGGAGGGACGGAAGCTCTTGCCCTGTCGAGTACTCTTCCTACCCGATCATCGAAGACGGGGTGGTGCAAGGCGCGGTCGTGACCTTCGTGGATATCACGGAGCGCAAACGGGCAGAAGAGGAGCGCGCGCGGCTGGCATCAGAACAGGCCAAACGCGCCGAGGCAGAAGCGAGCCGAAAACAGATCAGCAATATCCTTGAGAGCATCACCGATGCGTTCTTTGCCCTGGATCACGAGTGGCGCTTCACCTACGTCAATAGGGAAGCGGAGCGGCTGTTGCGTCGGGAGCGGAGGGAACTGCTGGGTAAGAACGTCTGGGAGGAATTCCCGGAAGCCCAGAACTTGCCCTTCCATCCGGAATATCTCAAGGCGGTGTCGGAACGGGTCCCGGTTGAATTCGAGTCCTGCTATCCACCGTACGATTTGTGGTTCGAAGTCAGCGCTTATCCTTCTGAAGATGGTCTTTCAGTGTACTTCCGCGACATCACCGAACGTAAGCGGGCGGAAGAGGAGCGCGACCGGCTGTTGTCAGAGGTCCAGCGTCGGGCAGCGGAGCTCGAGGCCACTTTCACGGCCATTGCGGATGAGGTTGTGATCTACGATGAGGCAGGTGGCATCGTTCGATTGAATCCTTCTGCCGAAAGCGCCGCGCTCTACAGGCCAGAAGAACTCAGGCTATCGCTGGCCGAGCGGTTGAGCCTGGGACGCCTCGAGACAGCCGAGGACAAGCCATTTCCGATCGAGGAGTTTCCTGCCCTGCGCGCACTGCGCGGCGAGACGGTGCGTGGTGTTCTTGCGCTTACCCATCCTCAGTACGGCGACAGGGACCGCTGGACCACCGTCAGCGCGGCGCCGATTCGAGCGCCTGATGGCAGAACGTTGGGTGCTGTGTCGGTTCTTGCTGACGTAACTGCGCTTCACGAGCTACAGGAATGGCTTCAAGATCTGGTACGCGCCGTCTCGCATGACCTGCGCAGCCCATTGCTGGTTATCCAAGGACAGGCGCAGCTTCTACTGCGATCTTTGACCAGGGCTGGTCTGCACGGAACCGAGTTGCGTAGCGCCGAGGCGATTATCACCGGTGCCAAGCGGATGAACGCGATGATTGAGGATCTGGTTGATTCCGCACGCCTGGAGTCGGGACAGCTTCATTTGCACAAGCGCCCGGTGGACCTGAAAGCGTTTGTGGCGGAGTTGCTGGATCGAACCAGGGGGGTGCTGAACGTTCGGCGCATAGCTGCGGAGATACCGGACGACATGCCACAGGTCTGCGCTGATCCAGATCGTTTGGAGCGCATCTTCGTCAACTTGATCAGCAACGCGCTCAAGTACTCTCCGCCCGACACCGAGGTTGTGATCAGAGCAGCCAGATCAGGAGACAGGGCAACCTTCTCGATAGCCGATCGCGGTGAAGGGATTGCGCCAGAGGATCTCGCCCACATATTCGAGCGGTTCTATCGAACCAAGGGGACAAGGAAAGCCGAAGGGCTTGGGTTGGGGCTATACATCACCAGAATGCTGGTCGAGGCGCACGGGGGCCAGATCTGGGTCGAGAGTGTGCTGGGTCAGGGAAGCACTTTCTACGTCGCGCTGCCGCTGGCGTGACGTAGAAAGCGTCTGGTTTCTGAACAGTCTTGTACCTGCAGTCTAGGTTGTCCTTTGTGATTCGCCTCTCATGCCAGCATGGCTGGCTTGGTTGACAGTCCGGCGGAGAATGCCTATACTGCGACTAGTGCCCCACGTTATGTATATCCGGTGTTCCGTGAGCGGTATGCTCCGCGTTGGGCGTCTTATCGGACCGATCAGTCCGATCGGACAGATCGGACTGATAAGGTGAATCCGATAAGTAGCCTGTCGTCTGTCACGGCACCTGGCGGATATCAGTTGGCGATGCGATAACCGTCTCCGCGGCAGAGCCAGGGGGAGGAGTGGAGGAAGTGGCCGACGAGGCTAGGCCCAAGATTCTGGTCATCGACGACGATTACAACATCCGCAATTTCCTCAAGCGAGCCCTCACGTATTCCGGTTACCAGGTCGAGCTAGCCGAGGATGGCCCCAGCGGCCTGGACCAGCTTCTGTACTATTCACCCGAATTGATCATACTGGATATCCTGTTGCCTGGTATGGATGGCTTCGAGGTCTGTCGTCGGCTGCGGGAGACGGAAGACGTGCCGGTGCTGATGCTCACCGCACGTGATGCCGTGGAGCATCGGGTGCAGGGGCTGGATTGTGGAGCCGACGACTATCTCGTCAAGCCGTTTGCTCTGGAGGAGCTGCGGGCCAGGGTGCGCGCCCTCCTGCGTCGGCAGAAGCCTGCCGAGCAAGGCCTTCTGCGCTATGCCGACGTGGCCGTGGACGAGGCGACCCACGAGGTGCGCCGCGGAAACCGCCTGATCGAGCTGACCGCCAAGGAGTTCGAGTTGCTGACGATGTTCATGCGTCACTCGTCCCGGGTCCTCACGCGCGAGCAGTTGCTGGAACATGTCTGGGGCTTCGACTCAGAGGCCCAGACCCACGTGCTGGAGGTCTACGTCGGCTACCTGCGGCAGAAGTTAGAGGCCGGTGGCGAGGATCGGCTCATCCAGACGGTGCGTGGCGTGGGCTACATGCTGAGAGGATAGGTCCGTGGTTTGGCCGTGGTGGCGTATTCCCCAACCCCGCTTATCTCTCCGCCTCAGGCTGACGGTCTTTTATACTGTCATTCTTTGTCTCGCGCTCATCGTATTTGGGGTTTTTCTGTCCCTGACTCTGGCGCGGACATTGTATGGCGAGGTGGATCGCTCAATTGCCGGTCGGGCTCGCCAGGTGAACAACACCGTTTGGTTGTCCAACTGGCCGTTTGCGGGTAGCATCGAGGTTCCACGCCCCGACGCCTTCGCGGAGGCGGGAACTTTTGTGCAGGTCAGCGACCTGGATGGCAAGGTTCTGGCCGTGTCGGACAATCTGGGCGCGCAACGTCTCCCTATCGACGGCGTGAATAGCGCAAGGTCGTCTGCGGATACCCCGTCCTACCGGACTGTCGAGGTGAACGGCGACAAGCTGCGGGTGTACAGCTTGCCGCTCACCGTGGACGGACGTACGATGGGGCTGGTGCAGGTGGCGCGCACGCTGACACCCATCGAGGATACGCTGGCTAGGCTACATATCCTCCTGACCCTGGGTGTTGTGCTGTGCCTGGCATTGTGCATGGCCGTCGGTTGGCTGTTGGCGCATACCGCCCTCTCTCCCCTCGATGAGATGACCAAGACGGCCCAGACTATCGGACAGGCGCGCGACTTCAGTCAGCGCGTGCAGCATCGCGGCCCGCCCGACGAGATTTGGAAGCTGGCCGATACGTTCAACGGGATGTTGGAGCAGCTCGAGTCCTCCTACGCCGAGCTGCAGGCGGCATACGAACAGGTCGAGGCATCCCTATCCTCTCAGAGGCGGTTTACGGCCGACGCCTCGCACGAGCTACGCACCCCGCTGACTACCATCCTGGGCAACGCGAGCTTGCTTCAGCAAACTGACGAGATGACCGCTGAAGATCGCCAGGCCAGCATCGCGCAGATTCACGCCGAGGCAGAGCGGATGAACCGATTGGTCCAGGATCTGCTGGCTCTGGCGCGGCTGGACGCCGGACAAAGCACGCCACGGCAGCCGGTGGATCTGCGATCGCTAGTGGACGAGGTGACTGCGCAAGGACGGCTGCTAGCCCAAGGCGTGGAGGTTCGCATGGGCGATCTGTCCGAGGCCGTCGTGGAGGGCGATCGGGATCATCTCAAGCAGCTCTTGCTGATTCTGGTGGACAACGCGCTGAAGTACACGCGGCAGGGTGGGCAGGTGATCTTGTCGCTGCGCTGTGCCAGCCGCTTCGCGGAGGTGTTGGTGCGAGACACCGGTGTCGGTATCGCGCGGCGTGACCTTCCTCACATCTTCGAGCGGTTCTATCGCGGCGATCGGGCCCGCAAGGCCGGGGGCACCGGCCTGGGACTCTCCATCGCCCAGCGCATCGCCCGCGAGCATGGCGGCCACATCGCCGTGGACAGCGAGCCTGGGCGCGGCTCCATGTTCACCGTCCGCCTGCCCCGGCGGTCACGGCAACAGACCGATCGTTCGGAAGATCGAAATGCCCATCAAGGGTCGGAGACACGAAGTGCACCTTGAGACGGCGGCAGGGTGAGCGAGTCAATCCCGTCTATTTCGCTGATTTGCCAACCCGATCTCCGGAAAGCCGGGCCTATTTCGGCCTGCACAGAATGTGTCCCCTACGACGGCCGTGCTGGCGCAGATCGTGCAGCGCGTCGGGTAGAATCTGAAGATAACGAGGAGAAGCCATCATGCTATCAACCATCGTGGTTCCCCTCGACGGGTCCGCTCTAGCGGAGCAGGCGTTGTCCTATGCGACTCGGATCGCTAAGTCCGCTGGCGCCAAGCTGCTCCTGGTTCGCGCCCCAGTGGGCGTCCCTGAGTCGTCTGCACCGGATAGCCGGCCAAGTGTTCCAACCCCCGCGGGCGCTTTCCTGGACGAGCTTGATGCCAGATCTGAGCTTGCGCGTATCGCCTCACGGCTGGAAGTGGGAGGGCTAGAGGTCGAGACGCATGTTCACACTGGCGAGGCCGCGGCGGTCATCCTGGACGTCGCGCGGAATCGGCACGCGGAATTGATCGTCATGTCTACCCACGGACGCGGTGGATTCGGCCGTTGGCTCTATGGGAGCGTGGCCGACCAGATTCTGCGGCAGTCGCCGGTCCCGGTCTTGCTTGCCACCGCCGCCTGTAGTCCACCCTGGCCGGAGGATAGGCGGCTCCGCATTGTGGTGCCGCTGGATGGCTCTCCCATGGCCGAGGCAGCCCTCGGCACGATTGGTGATTTCGCCGCCCTGGTCGGGGCAGATCTCCTTCTGCTACGCGTGGTGGAGCCTGCTCCACGAGGGGTTAGCGCGCAGGCTCCGCACGTCGCGGAGACCTATCTACAGACCGAGCTCTCGGAGAGCCTGGGCTACTTGAGGCTTATAGCCAACGGTCTAATGAGCCGCGGGCTGGCCGCAGCCGCGCGTACGGTGGTGGGGTATCCGCCCCTCGCCATCGCCTCGATCACCAAGGAGCAAGGCGCGGACATCATTGCCATGGCTACACACGGCTCCGGCGGTCTGAGCCGCCTCATCGCCGGCAGCGTGGCCACCGAGACGCTCCAACGCGCCAGCGTCCCGCTTCTGCTGATTCGGCCTGCGGTTGCTGGTCAGAGAGAAGCTGCGGTGGCAATGTTGGAGCCCACGCCGATCGAGAAGACTGCTATTCCAGCGGTCGACGTGCGGTTGAACCAGTACGAGTTGGACCTGCTTCTGCGCGGGCTTGGCGAGATCCTCTACGCGCCAGACCGTGACGTTCGCCTGGTCGAGCCTGCCCGGGAGCTCCGGATGCGGCTAAAACATGTGGAGGCAGAGCTCTTCCAGCCGAACGATGGACGTGCTGTGCGCGACTGAGCAGAGAGAACAAGCCCGTGATTGATCGGTGCTGGCCGGATTAGCCTATGCCGGCGAGCGAAAACGATAACCCAGCCCGCGCTCCGTCAGGATGTATTGGGGACGCTCCGGATCCTTCTCCAGCTTGCGACGTAGCCGCCGCACGTAGACCCGTAGGTAGTCGATCTCCTCCACGTACTCGCGCCCCCAGACCTTGGCCAGGAGCGTCTCGTGTCGTAGAACGCGCCCGGCGTTGCGCACCAGGTGGTACAGCAGTTTATATTCAATGGCGGTGAGGGCGATGAGCTCGCCCTTTACCCGCACCTGGTGGCTCTCAAAATCGATCGAGAGGTCGCCGCATACCAACGATGGCGCGCGGCTCACCGGTTGAGGCATGTCCAGCCGGCGCAGCAAGGCCTTCACGCGGGCCAGGAGCTCCAGGTGGTCGAACGGCTTGGTGATATAGTCGTCGGCGCCCAGCTCCAGCCCCTTGACCTTGTCCAGAACGCTGTCCCGCGCCGTGAGCATGATCACAGGCACGTCGGAGAACTGGCGCAGACGCCTCAAGGTGTCGTAGCCGTCCATGCCGGGCATGGTGATATCCAGCAACACCAAATCCGGTTGCTCCTGCTCCACCATCTCAAGCGCTGTCTCCCCGTCATTGGCTCCGAGAACCTCGGTCTCCTGCCATTGCAGACTGAAGCTCACCGTGACAGCTTCCACGACCTCCGGCGCGTCATCCACCACCAGTATCTTCATCCGGTTCCTCCTCCTTTTCAGGGCCTTCCTTTGGCAGGTCGACGTGGAACGTGCTGCCGACCCCCACCGCACTATCCACCCGGATCTGCCCGCCATGCGCCTCCACTATGCCCTTGGCGATGGGCAGTCCCAAGCCCGCGCCGATATTGTGGCTGGGCGAACTCGTGCGTGCGGTGTAGAACTGCTCGAAGAGGCGCGCCCGCGCCTCCGGAGGAATGCCCGGACCCGTATCTGTCACGCTGATCGTCACGGTTTGCTCTCCTTCGACCACGCGCACGCGCACCTGCGCGCCGTCCGGCGCGAACTTGTTGGCGTTGGAGAGCAAATTCAAGAGCACCTGCTCCAGTCGACGGTGATCACCCATAACCCGGGGCGCGGGTGAAGGCACGTCGAGCGAGAGCACTTGCTCCTTCTCATCCAGAAGAGTTCGCATCAGCGAGACCGCGCTGTCCACCAATTCGCCGACGTCGAGGTAGCGCACGTGAAGCTCGGCCCGTCCGCTGCGTAACCGAACCAGATCGAGGATGTCCGTCACCAGCATGTGCATCCGATCAGCGCTCTGCTTGATGTTACGTAGTAAGCGTTCCTGCATGGCCGCGTCGGGATGGCTGTCCAGCAGCAGACCCACGGAGGTGCGAATCAGAGTGAGAGGTGTCCGCAGCTCATGAGAGACCGTGGAGAGTAGGTCGCTGCGCAATTCCTCGATCTTCTGGCGTTCCGCCGCCAGCGCACTACGTTCAGCCTCAAGCGCGGCGTCGCCGCTGGACTGTTCCGCATCTTTCATGGCGTCGCTCCCGGGCGCGCACCGTCAGGGCACGCCACGCGTCACATACTGTAGCACATACAGTATAGCAAGAGTTGGGCACGCTGGAACCGGGACGCTTGAGCGATATGCTTGCTCCTAGACGGCAGTACCTTGTCCCCGGGCCCGGCACAACGCGGCGGAGATTACACGCGACGTTTACGCATTGTTCATGCATTTTTCATGGAGCTTAACCGGGGATTTCAACTTCATGGCCTATGATATGAGTGGACCTACTTGGTAGGCGGAGGAGACACGAAGATGACAGATGTTGAAGAGAAGGTTCTGGTGACGGAGGAGGGGTGGGAACGATTGCGCGAGGAGCTTCTGGGGCTGCTTCAGGAGCGGCGGTCCAGGATCGAAGAGCAAACTAGCCTTGGACGGGATGCTGAGTCTGATGTATTGGACCCGCAGAGCGAGATCGCCACCCTCGAGCGGCGGATCAGCCAATTGGAGACGGTACTCTCACAGGCCGAGCCGGTTCGTCGCGCGAAGATTGAACCGGGAGTAGTGAACGTAGGGTCCCACGTCATCGTCCAGTGGGAGGACGACCAGATGCCCGAAACGTACATGGTGGTCGGCCCGCCTGAAGTAAGCGTGCAAACAGGACGCATCTCTTATGAATCCCCGGTCGGACGGGCTCTGATGGGCAGACGGGTGGGCGACGAAATAGAGGTATCGACCCCAGGTGGGATGCGTCGCCTGAACGTGATAGCGGTATCGTAGATCGGTGCCGTTAGGCGAGTACTTGGCCTAACACTTGTGTTCGGATGAATCGAGACGGAAGAAAACTCTATGGAGTCGATAGGACAAGACGGGCCACGGTGTGCTAACTGCCATCTGGAGATAACCTGGGAGCCCATTCTGGTGCAGGGCCAGGCCTACTGCTGTGGTGGGTGCGCCCAGGGAGGTCCCTGTTACTGCTCCTACGACCCTCCCGAGCCGCAGCAGCCGACGGTCGCACGACATACGGGCACGCGGGTCTCACGCCGAGTGATCCAGGATCGGGCTAGCGTGTAAGCGAACCGAAGAGGTGCCGACAAAGAATAGGCCCGACGCTTCTTTGGAAGAGGGGTACCATGAGACGTTACACGAGAGAAGAGATGCTGGAGCAGAGCGGCGCGCAGCCAGAAGAACTGAGCCGCTTGGAGGCACAACGGCTTCTGGTGCCATTTCGACGGTGGCGTCTCTTCGGTCGAGGATCAGACTACTACACCGAGGGCCAACTCAGGGTGTTGCAAGGGTTCGTTAAGGCACAGCGTGCTGTCGAGAACAGCCGACGACCCCGCCCGCAGCCCAATGATATGGATCGAAGGGGCATGAAGCGGTCTGGAACCCTTCGTTCGGCTACACTCGCGGGAAGCCATGACGTTGACGTGTGTGATGGACCTCAGAAAAAGGAGAACGAGCATGCAACTACTGCAACAAAGAGCGCTCATCACCCTTCAAGGAAAGCAGGAGTTGATGGCTGAGATCGCCTGCCTCAGGCAGATTCGGCAGGATATCCTGGACGATCCTCAGAGCTGTGGAGATGGAGATGCTGGAGCCATCCACAACGAGCTCTCGGCCGTCGAGAAGCAAATCCTCCGTCTGCGTGAAGTGCTAACCAGCGCCACGCTGGTGGACGATAGCGCGCTCGTCGTCGCGATCGGGAGTCAGGTCACCCTTCTCGGGGAACAGGGTAGGGAGACCTTCACAATCAGCGGACCGCTCGCGGCCAACCCCTATTTCGGGAACATCTCCTATGAGTCGCCGCTGGGCCAGGCGCTTCTGGGACGTGAGCTCGGCGATGAGGTGGAGTGGGTGTCCGCCAAGGGGCAGCGACGGCTGCGGATCGTGGACGTTCGTCCCGTAGGTGGAGGAGGCTCCGGAAGCTTAAGGAGGACAGCGTGAGCCACTCGCGAAAGCGGCGCTGGCCGGGAATACCGAGGCGCAGGCACGGATCTCAGGCGAACGAGCGCATGAGAGCATTGGCGCAGATGGCTGAGGCTCTGGAACCGGTGCCCTATTGGCCCGCGCTAATGGAGGCGTTAGAGGGTCCAGTGCGCAGGGCTCTGGGGGCCGCGGCGATCGAGCTCGTCCCAGGGAGAACACTAGCTGGGCGTGAAGGAATCGGGAGGACCCTTGGAGTCCGTGGATGTGGAGAAGGAACGGACACGCACAAGCCAGCCGGATTCGACGTCTTGGCGTTGCAGGCGACGGACCCGGACGTTGTCGGTGCCCTGATCATAGACTTTCCAGTTGATAGAACCCTGGCACGGCGTGATGCAAGATTCATCAAGGCGGTGGGTGCCCTGCTTGGACTCGCTCTAGAGGGGAACCTCCACTCGGAGGAGCGGCCGTTGAAATGGGGCGGTGAATGGTGCGCGTGGCCCCGTCGACGGATCCGTCGAAGGCGGTCGCAAGTCTCCAGGCGGCGCCGGCTTCGTGCTCATGAGCCCTCGCCAGCTGCATGATGCGCCGGGGAGCGTATCACCAGAGGCTGAGGCTCATGCATAAATGGTCGCCATATCGCGCTAGTTGCGGACGGGTCGATCCGACTTGAGCGCAGAGCACATGCTCTTTGTATTCACGTCGTCGCAGCGCAGCCAGGCGTGAAAGGAGCGATAGATATGTGTGGAAGCAGCTCTCTCAATCTAGATCATGCGCTTGCGTTGACCTCGGAGGTGCAGGTTGCCTTCTTCTCGATGATAGTGTCCTATTCGCCAGTTGGGATGGCCTTTGTTGATCAGTGCGGTGTTGTCCGAGCCGCAAACGAGAGTTTTGCCAGGATTAGACGCATCCCTCTTGATCGTATCGTGGGATGTCTCGCTGAGGCTATGTTCCCGGGCTGGGTTGATGAGCTGGGGCGTATCTCACGCTTTACCGATAAGGGTAGTGGTCCCTTCTCGACCGAGGCTCACCTTATTTCGTTAGAGGGTCAGTCCCCAAAAGGCGGCATGGCTTGGAACGCTGCCGTTTCCGCGCTCTCTGACGCGCAAGGGAATCTTATAGGCTACTTGGTCGTGCCGCGGAGTAGCGCTGAACATCAAGGGATTCAAGCGACTCAGACGCGACGGGAAGGCCCCCGGAAACGGCGCGATGAACGCGGAGTCGAGCCGAGCGAAGCCGGGTTTCTGGACCCAACGCCGTTCGAGAAGGCAGAGCGACTCACAGAGGAGTTCGTCGAAGAATCGATGTGCCACGACATTCGCAACTCGCTCACGTCGATAATGGGGCAGGCTCAGTTGATGTGTCGCCAACTCCGGAAGAAGGGACTGGAGCGAGAGGCGCAGAGTGCCGAGGCCATCGTGGCAAGCGCACGACGAATAAACGCGTTGATCGAGGATCTGGCGGAATCGAGTCGTTTGAATGTGGCAACAAGTATATGCAGACTCTGAGGCTCGCCTCTCCGGTTTGTGTCCATGTTTCGGCGCAAAGCGCTGTCAGAGGAGGATCCTGGCCGCTATCTTTGTCGACCCAACCGGCGAGGACACTGCCTGGGTGTCGCCAGTCCTTGTACCCAATCCGCTCCTCTTACATTGAATCAGCTTCCAGTTACGCCCCCTGTAACTTACCAGCCACCAACGTGAGCGCGCCACCCCTGGCGAGGACCTCTTCGCTCACACTACCAAGAAGAAGGCGAGCGACGCCACTCATTCCGCGGCGGCCTACCGCGACCATGTCGTAAACGCCGCTCCGCGCGAGGCTGGGAATCACCTCGCTTGGCGGTCCATCTGAGAGCACTGATTCGCAGTCAACCCCTAGCTGCATGGAGTCATAGCCCACCTCCATCCGCGCGCAGATCTCGCGCGCCCTTGCCAGAGCCTCCCGACCCACCTGCTCTTCAGGGGTGGGCCTCAGCCTGCGTGCGGCCGGCTCGAGCTTGCGTTCGTTCAACAGGGGAGGGAAGACGACGTGCACAAGCGTGATGCCTGCAGCAAACGCCTTGGCCAGCGTTGCGGCCGCCTTGAGGGCCTGTTCCGCGAGTTCCGACCCGTCCACGGCCACCAGGATATTCTTCAGGACTTCGGGAGCCGTCCCACGCACCACCAAAACCGGGCAGGGTGCCTCAGTCGCTACCTTCTTGGCCACGCTTCCCAACACCAGCCCTTTGAGTCCGCCGAGCCCGCAGTGGCCGACCACTACTAAATCGTGGCCCTCACGAGCGGCGACCTCGATGAGCTTCGAGGCGGGCTCACCCAGCAAAACGCACACGTCTGCCTCAACCCCGGACCCTCGCACGATCGCGGCGCCGTCCTCCGCAATCGGCAAGAAGGCACGCTCATCGAGTGAGGGCACGACCGTTGTGCCTGCAGCAGACGCCATTTGGCCCAATACTATTTGACCCACCGTCACCACGGTTACCTTGGCGCCCAGTACTACACCAAGACGACCGGCTGTTCGGGCGGCCTCACGCGCCTGATCCGATCCGTCATAGCCGATTAGCAGTCTCTTCATGTTGGCTCCTTTCTTCGGCACCGTGGCTTCCGGAATGCCATATACTCTCTCCTCGTCCGGAGTTTATGATCGTGACCACGAGATCGAGTCGGTCCTTCCGCGGAAGGACCGACTCCTCGGTTTGACCAATCACGAAGGAAGTACCGGGAAAGAGTATAATCGCCTTCCGACGAATTGTTCCATCTTCTCGATCCCTTCTATCGGTCCAAGACCGCAAAGAGAGCCGAGGGCCTGGGGCTGGTGCCATACATCGCACCGCTCATCATGGAGTCCCATGCAGGGCGCCTCTGGATTGACAGCGAGTCAGGAAAGGGAAGCACATGTTCGTTTACCCTGCCGCTTGTGAAGGCATAGCCAGATGTGCACGTACCGGCACCTCAGAGTGCGGCGGCAGCCACTAGAGCGGCTATCTTCTGGGCGGTTACGATGAGACCGCGATCTGGTTTTCCACATCAGTGACGCCCGGGGCGGCCCAGGCGGTCTTCTCGGCTTTGTCTCGTTCCACCCAGGAATCGACGCTGCCCTTCAGGATCACCTTGCCATCCCGCACATCTACCTGGATTCGCTCCACGTCCAGCAGCGCGCTCCGTGTCAAAGAATCCTCGATCTTGGACTTGATCTCCTCTGCCGAGGCGCTGGGAGCGGCGACCGTGATAAGATCGGACACCCCTCGCACACCCATCAAGTCACGCACGCTCTTGTACGCCGCTACTTTCTGGTAATGCCACCGAACGTGGCCTTCCAGAGTGACCCAGCCGTCTCGGACGGTCGTCTTGATCTGCTGGTGGGGCACGCGCGCGTTCCACTCCAGGGCGTTGGCGGCGGCTTTGGCGATGTCCGTGTCCGTTCGGGTGCGATCGCTGGGTGGCGTAACCTGGATGTTGTTCGCCACGGCTTTGACGCCGCGCACGCGATGGGCGGCGGCCTCCGCGGCTGAGCTCATGGAGTAGGTTTCGACGGTCCCCGTGAGGGTGACCACCCCCGCATCTACCGTGACCCCGATCTCCGATGCTTCGACCGCAGGGTCCCATAGCAGCTCATCCAGCACTTCACGCTGAATATCCTCGTCCATGAATATGGTTTCTGTCATAGCGACCTCTCCTTTGGCAAGACCACTCGGTCTGGTGCCCGGACGCGGTGGCGCCGCACCTTCGTTGTGCTGAGACGACAATCGGTCAAGACGGATCTGCCTGCGATGCCCTCCGCAACTGAGATTGCTTCGTCAACAACTGCACCGCGATACGATTCGACTCTCGTGCACGCTCTTGAATATCGGGAAGATAACGATCCAGGTGAGCCTGCAGCTCACTCCGCTGATCCCAGGATCGATCGATGTGCGCGATGAGCTGGCCGATATTCACCTTCTTCATGGGTAAGGCCGGCACATCGAACATCTTGAGAAACCCCATCACCTTCCCGGCGTACGGCAGAGCCACGAAGGGAACGCGCTGCAGGGCCGAGAAGATGAGGAAGTGCAGGCGCATCCCCACCGAAAACACCGCGTGGCTGGCCAGAGAAAGTAGCTGACCCGGAGTATAGTCGCCTCTGAGCAATCGCGCCCGCCGGGCGTAGGCCATGCGCGCCATAACAGCATGCGACTGTTGCGTATCCTGTACGTTTGGCTCCATGGGCATGAACACCAGATCGGCATCAAGACGATCGATCATGTAATCCGCGGCGTACGCCAGCATGCCGTGATAGTCCTCTTCTCTGATGTCGGGCGCTGCCGGTCCTGGTTCGCGCACGGATATGCCCACCAGACGGTGCATCTCATCGATGCCCTCGCATCGAAGCGTATCTTCAGCCAATGGCTCAGGTGTAAGCAAGAAAGCTGGATCCGCGGTGACGACTATATCGTGGCGTACGCCGGCGCGTTCCAAAACGCTTTGAGCTTCTCGCTCTCTCACCGTGATTGCCGCCGCGCGATCCAAACACTGCTGGACCAGGCGCTGCATAGACGGATCCTCCAGCGGCCCGGCGCCTACCGCGTAGACCATCACCGGCACTCCCAGTTCTTCGGCCACCGTCACGTCGCGCAGATAGGTGGCCGCATGGATGTCGTACAGGATCCCGCCTCCCCCCAATATGAAGAGATCGAGATGCTTGATCTCGGCTGCCACCTCCCGGCGTGAGAGCTCCCGTACGGGCACGGCGTGCTCGACCTGGTGCCGCGCGAGCGTATCCTCCGGGTTGCGCGAGAACACGGTGATCTCCACCGGCACCGAGCGGCGGAGTTCCTGCACGATGCATTGCAAAATGGCCTCGTCCCCTAGATTCAATCCCCCATAAGACCCTGAAATACCGACGCGGAGCGGACGCTCGATCTCGATCACTGCGCCACCACCTCCCATTCGAGCCTTGGGCTCGTCTCCCCTAAGGCTGCAGATTCCGTACCGCCAGCGATCTGTACGGTCGCACGTGTCCGAAATTCCTGCGGCCCTCAGAAAGTATGTGAGAAGCCGGATCCAATGCACGGTGCCCCCTGGGAACGCCGAGCCCCAGCTCGGCGCGGGATGCCTCTCGCCGAGCTGGGGCTCGGCGTTCCCAGGCTGCCGTGGCTCTCTGCGGAGGCAGGAAGGACGAACCTGACCTTCTCACACACTTTCTCAGAGATTATCGCCGAGACCGCCGTGGTCCTTCCGCGGAAGGACCGCGGCGGTCTGAATTGAAGCTTCTCGTACATCTCACTAAGGCTTCGAGATCCTGCAAGGCGGCGATATGCCTACGCTTTGTATGGCGGATGAATTACCGAATGGATTATCAGAAGCGCGGCCACGTAAGCTCAATGCCCTGCTTGCTCAGCAGATGCTGGAAATCGCGCAGGCGGCCCTCCTCGGATCGAACTTGTCGTGGCAGGCAACTGCAATCCAGGCAGAAGGCGGCAAGCAGTCCCGTGATCTCCCCGATGCTCCATTCGATGGTATGCTCCCGGTAACATCCGTTGGTGACATGGGTGACGCCGAGGTTCTTGCAGGCCGGCAGAACGTTCTTCACGCGAATCGGTAGCAAGGCCCCCAGCGGGATTTGGAACAGCAGCGTATTGATATCGACGTAGTTGTCGCCGCCGGTGGTGGGATGCAGATCGATGGAATGCCAGCAGGCGATGCCGACAGCATCGTCGAACTGCTTGGCCTCAAGCCTGCCGGGGATCTCGGCGCCGATGTGCTGCTCGGTGACCGTAAACTCCGCCCGGATGCGCCGTGACTCTCGAATGTACGGGGACTTTGCCAGGCCGTCGACGGTTCCGACCAGGTCGGGGCGCAGATAGAGGCCGGGGTATCCAGCTCCGCCGTCGGGGCGCGGGGCCTCGGTCTGGAGCCAGTACAGCAGGCTCAGGGAGAGCTGGCGGGCCTCCTCCAGGTGCCTCTCGACCACGTCTGGCGGCTGGTCGATGATGTTCCCCGCGAAATAGTCGTTCTGCGGCCAGTTGACCAGCGTGACTTCATGCGGCGCCTGATCGGGCGGGTAGAGATCGGCGCAGACCATGCGTCGGTAAAGCCAGAGGGAGCGGTGGGGGTCCGGGTGTTCGCGCGGAAAGAGGACACGCCGAGTTGGCTTCAGGGTGGCGGGGTCCGGATGCGTCCAATCGAGCAGACGCCCAGACCAGGGCGGGGTGAGCTTCGGCACGTAGGTGGACCACCGCTGGTACTGGGCTGGACGGTCGATAACGTGGTGGCCGTGCGGATCGTAGGCCACCGGATAGCACCAGGTGAAGGCTTGCACGTTGCCGGGTTGGGCGGGCCCGCTCACGGCGTGGGACTCACCCGTCTCAGCCTGGGATTCGGCGCCGGTCACGTACTCGACCCCGGCGAGCGGCAAGAGATCGCCCAGGTCGGTGGCATCCAATATGTAGTCGGCCTGGACGATCTCCTCCGCACCGGTCTCCCGATGACGCAGCGTCACCGCGAGCGCCCGGTCGCCAGCCATCGCCACGGCCGTTGGCTGTCGTAACAATCGCAGGTCGAGCAATCCATCCGAGCGCGCCTGGGCCATCATCTGCTCGAGCACTGCCAGCGCGATGCGCGGCTCGATGCAGAGGCGCGACACCCAGCATTTTCCAGGGTTCAAGGCAGGATCTGCCCGGGCGGCGGGAGTCAGCGGATAGTGGTCACGATAATACTGGCGAACGTCGTCGCGGAACTGTCGGTAGCGTAGCGTGCAGCCATGGGGCAGACCCTCGATGTGTCGGTGCTCATCGGGCGGCACCGCCTGGGCCGTGAACTGTCCACCGATCCAGTCGGTTGCTTCGCTCAGCACGACACGTTTGCCGAGCGCCGTCGCGGCGATCGCGGCAGCGCAGCCGCCCGCGCCGCCACCCACGATCAGAATGTCGGCTCGGCTCTCCTGAGACATGCGGCTCATCTCCCTGTCGTCCACCGCTTCCGGGGAAGGTGCGGCGGAGCATGCCACCATCCACAGTCGCTGATCTGCTTGGCGGCCGCAAGATCTCCCGGGCTCAGTGTAGCTGTTCTCCATGATCATTATACACCAGGAACGCTGGCTAGCCCGCTTATGTCGCGACAAGCCTGGGGAGTCACATCTCGCGCAGGCTATGCTGGTGCAGATCGTGCAGCGCATCTTGTGGCATCGGTCGGTATCGATTGACCAAGCTGATCGCGCACCCGGATCGCGCTGACGAAAGGCCGGCAGCGTGGTCTGGACCGGCGGATGCTGTGAACTGCGCAATACTGGTTGGTTTCTGACCAGCAATGGGCTGATGGAAGGAGTACGACAGTCATGCAGAATCCGGCGCCAGGGCTCCGTCACGTGTATGCCGATGTCAGCGCGATCCCAGCAGCGCTTCGCGTGCTGAGCACGGCTGTTCTACCTGAGGACGGCGTTCTGTCGATTTACCTTGACACTTCGGTCCATCGTATCGAGGGACGCGCCTATGTGCTGTCCTTTCGTGAAGGTTGTAAGGCGGTCGAATCCGCTCTGGCGTCAGCCGACCGCGATCAGCGCAAGGCGTTCGAAGCGGCCATGGGGCAGGCCGAACAGTATGTGGACCAGCTATTTGTTCCGCGCTACCCGGGGCTGGCTCTCTTCGCCTCCGGACGGCCGGAGTACTTCTTTGCCGTGCCGCTGCCACAACGACCCGCGGAAGACTTCACCTGGGCTCGGGAGCCTCAACTGAAACCGCTGCAAGAGGCTCTGGATGAGTACGAGCGCGTCGCGGTGGCAGTTGTCGATAAACGGCGTGCACGTCTCTTCACCGTGTTCCTGGGGACCATCGAAGAGTCTGAGGAGTTCGAGAGCGATGTTCCGGGCAAGCAGTCCACCGGTGATTGGGGCGGCATGTCACAGGCGCGTTATGCCCGTCACCATGAGGACCACGTCCTTCGCCATCTTCGGCGGACGATCCGGGCATTAATGGATCTTCTGCGTTCTCATCCGTTCGATCGATTGCTCGTGGCCGGTCCCGAGGAGGCGACAACTTTCCTGCAACAGGAACTTCCTCGACCGCTGCGCTCTCGTTTGGCCGGCACGCTCTCGTTGGCGTCCACCGCTAGCGAAGCGGAGGTGCTTGGTGCAGCGCTAGAAGCGGCGGAAGCTATCGAGCGGCAAGGCGAAGAAGAGATGGTGGATGAGCTGATGGAGGCTGCAACCACGCCCCGAGCGACGCTGGGCGTCGATGCGACGCTGGCGGCGTTGAGCGAGGATCGTGTCTATCACCTATTCATGGCACAAGGGTTTGCCGGGACCGGAAGCGAGTGCTCGCACTGCAAGCGGCTGATGACTCCCACGGAGCGCTGTTCGTTCTGCGGTAGATCGACGACGGAGGTCGCCGATCTCCACGAACGATCGGCCCAGCGGGCTCTGGAGCAAGGGGCACACGTGGAGACAGTGTCTGGGGATGCGGAAGCGCGGCTGATGGAGCACGGCGGAGTCGGAGCATGGACGCGATACTGAGAGCGCCATGGGTGCGATAGGGAGGTAGCAGATGGCCTTGGAGGTGCGATTGCGAGTTCGAAACTTCGTTCTCAATGATATCGAGGCGCGTCGCATTCAGCGTCACCTCAGATCTCTCGGTCGGCGTCTGGCTGGTTGGCCGGACCCTCGAGCGACGCTCACGATATCCTGGCACCAGGAGCAGCGACGAATGGAGGCACGCCTGCGGATTCGGCTGGGGCACCTGGGACCGCACTTGATCAGCCGGCGGTCGGCCGAGACCGCGGACCACGCCGTTCGGTTGACCATCGAGGATGTAAAACGTCAGGTGGAACGGGGGCGCGCTCCCTGGCGCGTTGAGGTTCGCAGACGGCACATCTGGCCTCCACATGCTGCCCTTTCGGATGCGGGGCAGTAATTCAGCGCGAGACGCTCCCGTGGAGTGCGGGGCATTGCCAGCTTGCGCCCGGGCCGACGATAGCGATCCGAACAATCATTGTCGGCCAGGGGCTGTCCGCAGTAGCAGCCTGGGTATGGAGCCCGGCAGAATATGGAAAGCTCCGTCCATAAATGTGGCGGGTCTGGATTGGTTACTGCCTTCCTGATGCACCTTTACAACTGCACAACTGACCATGTATGCTTGCCCCAATGGGCGATCCAGGCGATCATTGGCTATCACGCAGGAGGACAGCATGGCCAGTAGGAGACGACCGGACTTCAGGCGCGCGGTTCGACAGGCGGTGGAGAACCCTGTTCTTGCGCGCGCTATGGGCAGGGCCACCACGCGGCTTGCCGAGCATGGTCGGACGGCCTTCGAAGGCGTCGATTTCCAGGCGCTGCGGGACGAGGTGAAGTCGATCAAGACCGCGGCCATCGCTGATCTGCCCAGACTTATCGACTGGTTCAAAGCCGAGGCCGCAGAGGCCGGGGCGCAAGTACATCAGGCCGCCGACGCTCAAGAGGCCAATCGCATCATATCCGCTTTGTTTGCCACCCGCGGCGTGCAGAAGGTCGTCAAGTCTAAATCCATGCTCACCGAGGAGATCGGTCTGAACAAGGAGCTGATCGCTCGGGGTCTGCAGGTCACGGAGACCGACCTGGGCGAATGGATCGTGCAACTGGCGGGAGACCGCCCCTCCCACTTTGTCGGACCGTCTATTCACGTTCCGCGCGAGCAGGTGGCAGAGCTTTTCTCGCGGGTGATCGGCGAGCCGGTGCCGAATGACATCGAGACGATGGTCGGCATCGCGCGGCGTCAGTTGCGGCAAGCCTTCATCGAGGCCGACGCGGGCATCTCCGGGGCCAACATCGCCGTCGCCGAGTCGGGCACGCTGGTTATCGTGAGCAACGAAGGCAACGGACGGCTTGCGACAACACTGCCTCCCATTCACGTGGCGGTGGTAGGGATCGAGAAGATCGTGCCTGACCTGATGGCCGCCACCACTATCCTGCGCATTCTTCCGCGCAG
>SCTZ01000054.1 GCA_004297765.1 Chloroflexota bacterium
ACAAAAAGCCCCGAGCGACCTTTCAGTTTACCTCGCCAGCCTTCAGTGCCCTATGCTCCTCTCGGCTTCCACCGGGTTTCCCCGGCTTCCACCTACTCAGAGTTCGGTATCCTACGGTCCAACGAGTTTACCTTACTCAACCGCTCGGGACATTTATAAATATAGCATATCTCGTGACGTGCTGCAAGAGACGAGCCCATGAATGATAGACTGCCACCATTTCAGCTTGCCTCTCACGCCCAGCCGATTGATGCCCTACTTGACTGATTGATAAGCTGGTGCTAGCATGTTCGCTACGGCAAAGGAACGGAAGCGCCCCCAGACCGCTGCGGTTTCGGAAACCGCGGCGGTCTCGGAGTTGGTCTCCTGCGTCGGTCCAATCGCGCCCTGGCCGTGGCGCGGCGCTGCCCTGAGGAACAGCGTACTGACACCTACGCGGCCTCGCCTGACTCAGCTTGGCCGTACGATTCGACGGCGATGATGACGATCTCGTCCAGCGCGCGGTGCACGAGCTCTCCTACACGGAACACCGTCTCAGCCGACCATCTACCGGCCGGCGATTTGTCTCTGAGAGACTCCCAGATGGTGTCGCGCAGCAGGTTGTACTCACGGACCAGAGCTGCCAGCTCTATGCCCTGCTTTCTCCGCAGCAGGGCGTGCTCCACCGCTGCACCCCGAAAGGCCGGCTGCTCTCTGAAGACCCGCGTCGGATCACCTGTACGCAGGGCCACGATCGTGCCCCATAGGAGCACTGGCATTTCGTTGATGAGCTGGCTGGGACGAAGTCGCTGCTGGCTCTTGAACGGCTCGATCTGGTTGAGCCGACGCAGCCAGTCGGCGATGACCTGGCGGGTATGCAGGATCAGGATGTCGGCGGCCTCGCGCAGATCTTCAGCTCCTGGCCGCTGCGGCGTTGGGGGAACGGTTACCCTGGGCTGACTCAAGATGTCTCGAATCGCTCTGCTCAGATCCGCCAGCTCGAATGGCTTGGTCAGCGTCTTTCTGACGTTGTAGCTGGCCACGGTCTGCTCGACCACGGGTTCCAGTGTGGAGAAGCTAAGGACGGGAATGGAACTCGTCGCCTCGTCGGCCCGTAAACGATCCAGCAGCCGCCAGTTCTCCGTGTGCCAGCGGATGAAGTCCAGGATCACCAGGTCAGGCGCGTACTCCTTGATCCGGTCGAAGTTGTCCGGGGCGGTCGCCAGGGCCGTGCGCACCTCACAGCCTGGATCCTGCTCGATGGCAACCTTGAGCATGCCTTCCATTTCGACGTCGTGCTCGACCACGAATACCCTACACCGCTTGTCCATGGAATACTCACCATCCACACGCGAATCCTGTTCGCTACAGCCTGCATGGTTACCGCATCATGCGTGCCATACTGAGCCGCCCATGGCGGTACGACTATTGCAATATGGTCGGGCAATCAGATAGTTTCCGGTATGGGGGGACGCGGATGGACGCTTTTCGTCAGTTGGGGTTGAGTGATCCAGTGCTCGAGAGCATCAGCGAGATGGGGTTCGAGGAGCCAACGCCTGTCCAGGTGCAGACTATCCCGTGGCTATTGCAGGGGCGCGACGTCGTGGCCCAGGCCCTGACGGGCACAGGCAAGACCGCTGCTTTCGGTATTCCGCTGGTCGAGCGCGTGCAGATCGCGCGGCGGATGCCCCAGGCAGTTGTCCTCGCCCCTACCCGTGAGCTGGCCGTGCAGGTAGCCGAGCAATTGAGCGGCCTTGGCCGTCACCGGGGACTCCTCCTGGTGCCGATCTACGGAGGTCAGCCCATCGAGCGTCAGCTACGCGCCCTCCGACATGGTGTTCACGCCGTCGTGGCCACGCCCGGACGACTGATGGATCACATGCGCCGCGGAACGATCGATCTATCCACGGTGGGCATGCTGGTTCTGGACGAGGCCGACGTCATGCTCGACATGGGTTTCCTGGAGGACGTCGAGTACGTGATGTCCCACCTTCCTGCCGAGCGGACAACAGCGCTATTCTCGGCCACGATGCCGGCCCCCATCCTCCAACTCGCGCGCCAGTACATGCGCCAGCCAGAGATCATCCGGCTGAGCCGGCCGCAAGCGCTGACGGTGCCCGAGACCAACCAGGTCCACTACCTGGTCCCCTCGCATCGCAAGTTCGACGCGCTCTGCCGCGTCCTCGATGCCAAGCGCCCGGAACGTGCACTCGTCTTCTGTGCGACCAAGCGAATGGTGGATGAGGTGGTAGAGCGGCTCCAGGGGCGGGGCTATCTGGCCGAGGGGCTGCACGGCGATATGAGCCAGCCGGTACGGGAGAAGGTGCTTCGGAGCTTCCGGGCCGGGCGGACGGAGGCACTGGTGGCCACGGACGTGGCGGCGCGCGGGCTAGACATCACGGACGTGAGCCACGTCGTGAACTTCGACATCCCGCCGGACCCCGAGTACTATGTGCACCGTATCGGCCGCACGGGCCGCCTGGGGCGGCGCGGCGAGGCGATCACCTTCGTGAGCCCCCGAGAGATGCGCGAGCTAAAGGTCATCGAGCGGACCACCGGCGCGCGGATTCGCCGCGAAGAGGTCCCCACGGTGACGGAGGTGGAAGAGCGTGAAGCGCAGATCCTGGAAGAGCGCCTAGTCGACATGCTCACCACGGGGAAATGGGGGCCGTACCGCGCGATGATCGAGGGACTGCTCGATGACCATGATCCGGTGGACGTAGCCGCCGCGGCGCTAGCGCTGGCAGCTGCGCACCCGACCAGAACAACCCCACGGACCACTCGACCACGTCGGGCCGCGTAAGGGACGAAGAATCGTTATCCTATTCCCGAACCATGCCGAACTCGTGCACCGGTCAGCCTAGCTCGACCAGAGGCGCCGCTAGCGCCAGGATACCCGTGCCATCCACACAACTGGTCTGAAGGATGTGGGCACGAGTTTTCACCGAGCGCAGGTCCGCGATCAGCATTGGAATATCGATCCCTCAAACTAGTGTTCGACCACAGAGAAGACGCTACCTGTCATTCTGAGCGCCGCAGCGCGAAGAATCCGTATCCCTAGGGCGCGGATTCTTCGGCGTGCGCGCCTCAGAATGACAAAACCACTGTGGTCGAACACTAGTACTACAACGTCACTTCCTGTTTGAGCGCTTATCTTCGTCATTCTGACTCGCCTCAGGCGAGGAAGAATCCGGACCATCTGTCGCACGAATGGCGAGGGGCGCGGATTCCTCGGCGTGCGCGCCTCGGAATGACAGGAGTCCACTGAAATAAGGTTAAGCTCACGGGCAGGGTCGATGGCAATCCCCACTTTGGCGCCCAGGGGGCGCCGAAATAGGGAGGAGCGCCACGAATAATGGCATTGTGCCGGGGACTTCCCCCACCGGTCATTCGCGAGGGACCTTCTTTCAGACGACTCATGACAGGGAACAGGGCAAAGCAGCAAGCCAGAAATCCCGTTGCAGTACTAGCCGAGTGGACCAAATGGGCCACCAGTGTATACCAGGGGCTACCGGCGTGCTGACTGAGCGATGTGGAGCGCGAGCAGTGCGGGAAGAGGCGGGGTGGGGAACGTAGGGCGAAGAGGGGAAGAGGCAGAGAGACGAATGTATCACGCCGGGCGGTGAACTCCTCATACAACATAGAAACGTCTAGCGTGTGCGGTCATTATGCGTAGCACAGCGAAAGCGTTTCTGTTCTGAGGGATGGATGGGGCGCTGGTGGGCAGTTGCACCGACGGGAGGATGATACGATGCGCGGCTACTGTGGATGTGGGGTCCCGGTTCGTACGCGGAAGGCTTCGGGTTTGGGTCAACGGAAGAAACAACACACGGACCATCCGAGGATAAGTTCGGTGGCGCGACGGATGCGGATGTTAAGGATAGACACAAGCGCGGATGGCGTGCCGAAACAGGCGTGGTTCCACAGCAGGAACCGGAACACAGTCATTTTCCCCAAGCTAGAGACTGAGGCGCTACGCTCCCCATTGGACAGCGACGATTCGGCTATCGGCGGTCCGTCCGCGATGTTCTGGCCATGGCGCCCCACACGCTCGATCAGCGAGACGCTCGGCTTGTGGGAGGAACGCATAGGACGCTTGTTGAACGAGGCCGAGCGGCTGGTAGACGAGCATGAGAAACTGCTGGAGCCCGAGCTGATCTCCCGAGCCAATCGCTTAATGTGGGAGGTACGCGATGCTCTGGTGGTCGGCGATCGTCTGGAAGGCTTCGTGCAGGGAAAAGAACTGGCTCTGCATCTGTCCATCATGCGCGACGAGCTCGGGATCTTCCCGGTGGCGGATCAGGAGCCGGCTTATGCCTGTGCGGTAGTGTGAGAAAATTCCCTTGACAGCGCTAGGCAGCCGTGCTATAGTGCGAATAATCATTACTCTCCCAGCGAGAGGTAGGCGGCCAATCAGGGGCAAGTAGATGCAACGAGTGGCTCAGGTCAGATCAGATCGGCGCGTGGTATGGCCCTGGCGATGCTATTTCGCGTTTAGCGTGCACGCCATGGCCGACGGGTGCTGAAGCTGAGCTAGCCCGACGCCCGAAGCCATGAGCGTGCTGCACCGGCAGCTCCCATGGCTTCTTTGATGTGTGCGCGCCTGGTATCTGCGCAGATGTCCGAATACGAGGAGCCATGGGATGGATTCCCTGGCTCCTTTCTTTTTGACGAAAACCGCCCGCCTCGGGCGGAGCTCGACCAGGATGCTCTGCCGGAGTGTCGCGAGACCGCGGGCGACAGGAGGACGAAGATGATGACGATACCCATGAAGACAGCAACCCGGAGCAAGAAGCCCTATCACCTCGCCAGTCGGGACGTGCACCCCGAGAGCACGGTGATACAGGTCGGCGACGTGCGCATCGGCGGCGCCCAGTTGGTGGTGATGGCCGGACCCTGCGCGGTCGAAAGCCACGAGCAACTGCTGCAGGCCGCCTACGCCGTGCGCGCGGCCGGCGCCACGCTCCTGCGGGGCGGCGCCTTCAAGCCGCGTACCTCCCCCTACGACTTCCAGGGGCTGGGCGAGGAGGGGCTGCAGATCCTGGCCGAGGCTCGCGAGCGTACCGGTCTGCGGATCGTCACGGAGGTCGTGGATACCGAGGACGTGGCGGTGGTGGCTCGCTACGCGGATGTGCTCCAGATCGGCTCCCGCAACATGAGCGCCTTTCGACTCCTCCAGAAGGCCGCAGAGACCGGCAAGCCCATCATGCTGAAGCGGGGCTTCCAATCCACGATCAAGGAATGGCTTCTCAGCGCCGAGTATGTCCTGGCCAGTGGCAACAATCAGGTCATCCTCTGCGAGCGCGGCATCCGCACCTACGACACCGAGCATACACGGAACACGCTGGATCTCACGGCCGTTCCCGTCTTGAAGCGCGAGACCCACCTGCCTGTGATCGTGGATCCCAGCCACGGCACAGGCAGAACCGATCTGGTGGGTCCGCTGAGCAAAGCCGCCGTGGTTGTAGGAGCCGACGGACTGCTGCTGGAGGTCCACCCCGACCCGTCCAGCGCCCTCTGCGACGGACAACAGTCGCTCTCGACGTCGGAGTTCCACGGATTGATGGACGAGCTACGGCCGATGGCCGAGCTAGTCGGCCGGTACGTGTAGCCGGGTGGCGCGGAGGACAAGGAAGGGAGGAGTTAGAGACGTAGTGGCGGACCGCCGTGTCCGCCAGGGGGGTGGGGGCAGCCCTTCGCCTCAGCAACTACGCTGCTCTTCCAGCACTGAGTGTATCGTGGTCCTACCGGAGTTGGTATTGCGAGGGCGGAGCTGCTGCAGAGGCATGCGTGCCCCCGCCCTACCCACTGGCGGACACGGCGGTCCGCCACTACGGGTACATAGGCTACTCATCGCGGCAAGTAGTGCGGGGCGTGCGCATCGCGATTGGCGATGTGCCGGTGCTCCACGACTGATCATCCCTCGTGCTGCTATAATAATAGAAGTGCTCGCCTGGGCTCCTGCGCGTGGGCAAGGCCAATCTGATTCGGGAGGTACTCGTGCAGATCACCGTGCTGGGAGCACATCAGATCGAGACCGCCACGACCCGCTGTTACACTATCCTTATCGACGGGCAACTCGCCATCGATGCTGGGAGTTTGTCCTCTTCCCTCACACTGGAGCAGCAGGGCGCCGTGCGCGCTATTCTGCTCACGCATCGGCACTTCGACCACATCAAGGACGTGGCCTCCGTCGGGTTCAATACTATCGGCATGCGGACCCTGGAGATCTACTGTCCGGCCGCTCTTAGAGACACGCTGCTGGCCAACATCCTCAACGGCGTCGTCTGGCCAGATCTATCGGTCTCCCCGTCACCCAATACCCCCGCGCTGCAGTTCTTCCCACTGGAGGTCGGCCAGGAGGCCGAGATCCTGGGTTACCGGGTCAGGGCGCTGCATTCCATGCACAGCGTGCCAACGGTGGGCTATCTGGTAGAGAAGGATGGCTGTTCCGCGTACTTCAGCAGCGACACCGGGCCGGGCTCGGCCGCCAGTTGGAAGCAGATCGCGCCACAACTGCTGGTCACGGAGGTGACCATGCCTGGCCGCATGGCGGAGACAGCCAGAAAGACCGGACACTTCACGCCCGAATTGCTGGAAATCGAGCTGCGCGACTTTGTGGCCGCCCGGGGCTACTGCCCACGCGTGGTCATTACGCACATCAACCCCCTCTATGAGCAGGAAATAGCTGGGGAGCTGGAACATGTCGCGCGAACGCTGAGCGCTAGGATCGAGATGGCCACCGAGGGGATGCGGATCACGCTCTAATACTACAACCGCACTTTGCCGAATCTGTCATTCCGAGGCGCACGCCGGGTTATCATAGCATGCATGCGCTTGTCTGTCATCCTGAGCCGCAGCGAAGGATCTCCCCGTTGGAGGGACGAAGAGCGCTTGAGTCGCAAGAAAGGCATTGGCGAAACGACAAACGAGGAGATTCTTCGCGCTGCGGCGCTCAGAATGACAAAGTACGGTTGTAATACTAAAGGACGTGAACGATTTCGATTTCGTAGTCAACCAACTCCGCGTCCATCGGGCTGTTCTCGATGAAACCGACAACCTTGGAGACCACCTCGTTGGCGTGCTGGGCCTCTCCGCTCACATAGGCGATGCCCAGAGACGCCGACTGCCAGAAATCCTGCCCGTCTATCTCTGAAATCGACACGTTGCTGAACCTATTCTGCACTCGCGCAATAATAGACTTGATGACGTGGCGCTTTCCCTTCAGTGAGTGATTCTCCGGTAAGCGCAGTGCAACACGACAAGCCGCGACAACCATCGTAACCCCCACCTTTCCCAATGACCTTGCTTCCGGATCGCGTCCGCACCAAGGCCCGATCGAGCGTTGCTCTCGCCGCACAAGGAGCTAGAGAAACCAACTGAACTATTTTACTGCACTACGTGTGCCTTCGGAAAGCGCCAACCTCGCCAGACTACCCTTTCTCGGATCGCTTTAGTAGAATAGTTCCCGAACAGGAGAAGTACTGCTGGTGTTCTGTGACCGATGAGTTGACAGGTACCCGACCGATCAGTCCGATCGGACCGATCCGAATGATCGAACCAATATTGCCCTTTCGCACTTCGGGTCACGAATAACACGGCGCGAGGAGGCGAGTACGACATGAAGATATGCTTCGAGACGGTGACCCGGCAAGCGAAGTTTCTCGATCCGACGCGCGGGTTTGAGCCGCGCACGGTGTCGACTGAGATACGAAGGGACCCTCTCACCGGAGAAGGCGGGCGCATCCTGGCCTTTCCCTCGCGCCCGACGCCACGGCCGGATCTGGATGCCCTGGTCAAGCTCTCCCGCGAGATAGGCTGCCCGTTCTGTCCGGATGTCATCGACAAGGTCACGCCTATCTTTGACCCTGACCTGATTCCCGAGGGGCGCCTGCACGTGGGCGAAGCCACAGTGCTGCCCAATCTTGGTCCATACGATACCTATAGCGGTCTGACCATCATCACCCGCGAGCATTTCGTCCCGATGAGCGGCTTCAGCCAGGCGCAGCTCGTGGACGCCTTCGTAGCCGGTCAGACTTACCTCCAGCGCGTTCGGGAGAAAGATCCGACGGCCGCGTACTGCTCGATCAACTGGAACTACATGCCGCCTGCGGGCAGCACGATGGTCCATCCGCACATGCAGCCGTTCGCCGGATCGGGCCAATCCAATAGAGAGCGTTTGCTGCTGGACTCCAGCGCACGCTACCTGGTGGAGAACAAGTCGGTGTTCTGGCTGGATCTGGTTGAGGAAGAGCAGCGGCAGGGAGCACGCTTCATCGCACAGGAGGGTTCCATTGCCTGGCTAGCGTCGTTTGCGCCTCGGAGCCCCAAAGACGTAATGGCCGTCTTTCTGGACCGATCCAACCTGCTGGATATCACGGGGGGAGAGTTTCAGACCTTTGTGGACGGCTTACGGCGGACGATGCGATATTTCGACAAACTCAATCTGTACAGCATGAACCTGACCTTGTTCTCGGCGCCCGCCGACGCGGAGGGCTTCCGCGTTCATGCGCGCATCGTCAGCCGAGCGCCTATCTCACCGGTGATGACCAGCGATCGCAACTACTTCCCTGTGCTGCACGGCGAGTCGCTCAGCACAGGCCGTCCCGAGGAGACGGCGGCAGGTCTGCGAGAGAGTTGGTCCTGCGGGGCTTGAGCGATAGGAAGGAACCTGGCAAGTATACCGTAGCGGCGGACCGCCGTGTCCGCCACTACATCTGAAGCTACTCGATAGATCTGAATACAGCCGTAGAGAACGCGGTAGCCCCCAGTCCCTACTCCCAGCCCAAAACCTCGCGGATGGCGGCTGGATCTGCCGATACCTCGATGGGACGGGGTGAGTGGGCGATGGCCGCGTCAGGGTCCTTCAAGCCGTTGCCGGTCAGCACACAGACCACGCGCTTGCCGGAGAAGTCGAGTCCCTCTCGGTGCAGCTTGAGCAGGCCGGCCACGCTGGCCGCAGAGGCCGGCTCGGCGAAGACGCCCTCGGTGGCGGCCAGAGTCTGATAGGCCTTGATGATCTCCTCGTCGCTGACGGCCTGGATCGTGCCGCCCGACTCGTCGCGCGCACGCACTGCGTTCTGCCAGTTGACCGGATTGCCGATGCGGATGGCTGTGGCGACCGTGGCGGGCTTGGTGATCACGCGGTCGTTCACGATGGGTGCCGCGCCGAGAGCCTCGAAGCCCATCATGTGCGGCGTGCGCTGCGCCTTGCCGGCCGCTTTATATTCGCGAAAGCCGCGCCAGTAAGCCGTGATGTTGCCAGCGTTGCCCACAGGTATGCATAGATAGTCCGGGGCGTCCCCCAGCTCGTCGACGACCTCGAAGGCCGCGGTCTTCTGCCCCTCCAGCCTGAACGGGTTGATAGAGTTGACCAGCGTCACCGGGTACGAGTCGGCTAGAGACCGGGCGCTGGCCAGGGCCTCGTCGAAGTTGCCGTTCACGGATAGCACCACTGCACCATGCACCAGAACCTGGGTTAGCTTGCCCAGGGCCACATAGCCGTGCGGAATGATCACGACGGCCCGCAGTCCCGCATGGGCGGCGTAGGCGGCCGCAGAGCTGGATGTGTTGCCGGTGGAGGCGCAGATGACCGTGGTACTGCCTGCCTCCATGGCTTTGGCCAGGGCCAGCACCATTCCCCGATCCTTGAAAGAGCCGGTGGGGTTGCAGCCCTCCAGCTTCAAAAAGAGCTGATCACAGCCGATCTCGCGCCCCAATCGGGCGGCGTGCACCAGAGGCGTATCGCCCTCGCCCAGGGTGATGACCGGTGTGGAACCGGTGACGGGCAGATACGCGCGGTACTTGCCGATCAATCCTTGCTTCATGTCGCTTCTCTCCAGACCGCTAGCTCCTTGAATTCGCGCAACTGGTGTTGGAGCTCGGCGATCTCACGTTCCCTCTGGACCTGAACTAGCTGCTGATGATCCCCCAGAGCGGCGAGCAGTTTCTCCCAGCGCTCCATCATCTCGCGCTGCCTCTCGGCGGCGGCAGCCGCCTCCGAGCGCAGCCTTTCGTCAATGCCCTTGATCAGGCGCATCGCGTCCTGGAGCAACTCACCCTGATCCGCGACGGTTTGACCCAGCGTGTTCAGCCGCCCCTCCAGAGCCTGGTGCTCGGCTCTCTGCAACTGCGACCGCTCCAGCAGGTCGCGGTACAGCAGATCGAGCTCCTGGAAGGCCGCATTCTGGTCAGAGAGCTGCTTCACTCTCTCGCTCAGTATCTGTGTACGCGCCAGCAGCGCATCATCTTGCTGATGTAGCGGCTCCAGGTTGCCGCTGATCCCCGCTATCTCCTGCTCTGCTCGCTTGAGCTGGTCCGTGAGCCCCTGCAACCGGGCGCTGAAGCTGCGGTGCTCCGTCCCCAGTAGATCCCCGTTCTTCTGCAGCTCGACCAGAGCGTCTTGTTGTCTGCGGAGCCCTTCGGCCAGGGGAGGCAACTTGCTGGCAACGGAGTCGATCGCGCCCGGCAGGGGATCGATCAGCTGCCGCAGCTCGACAAAGGACTGGTTCAGGCGCTTGCTGTCCCCTTGCTGACCGCGCTCCAGGCGCTCCAGTTGCGCCGCCTGCGCCACTTCATCATCGTAGAGCCGAGTCGTTTGTTCATGGAGACGGCGAACGGACTCCTCCAGCCCGGGCACGCGGGCCAATTGCGCCTTCAAGTGTTCGACATCGTC
Source organism: Chloroflexota bacterium (assembly GCA_004297765.1). GTDB lineage: Bacteria > Chloroflexota > Dehalococcoidia > FW602-bin16 > FW602-bin16 > FW602-bin16. The sequence continues at coordinate 10,655 of SCTZ01000054.1, forward strand.
GCCAGTGCCACGCAGGACCAGGCCGTGTTCCTTCGCCATCGCGGCCAGTTGGTCCACCTGCTGCTGAAGCTTGGTCAGAAAGCTCTGGGCGCTTTGCTGTTGTTCCTCCAGCCAGCCGACAGTGCTAACCATTCTTGCTACTTCGGTGTTGTCCACCGTTTGTCCTCCAGAGGGCGCGGTACCTTAGTGGTGCACCCACCAAGTCCTTTGCGCTGTCGTAGTGGCGGACCGCCGTGTCCGCCAGGGGCGGGGGGGCGCGCCCTACCCCACCCCTGGCGGACAGAGCCGTCCGCCACTACGGACATCGAATAGAGTCGGCGGATGCGCCACTTAGCCCTCGACCCGAATAAAGCTGCCGATCTCATACACGGTGGTTAGCTTCTCGAGGTCCGTGCGCGCGGCCAGCATTGCGGATTCCTGCGCCAAATGGGTCATGATCACGATCTCGGCGGTCTGGGCCGACTCGTCGCTCTCTTTCTGAATGAACGAAGAAATGCTGATCAAATGATCGCCCAGGACCTTAGCAATCTGAGCCAGAACGCCTGGACGGTCCGCTACGCTGACGCGCAGATAGTAGCGGGTCCGAATGTCACCGAACGGCAGCAGAGCCTTCGGGGCGTCCAATCGAATATTGGGACGTGGAGTTGCACCGGTGCTCAGACTTTGCGCCAGATCCAGCACGTTCGCCACGACCGAGCTGGACGTAGGCAGCGAGCCGGCTCCCTGTCCGTAGAAGAGCACGCGGCCGACCAGGTCACCCTCCACGTAGACGGCATTGAAGACGCCGTCCACCTTTGCTAGCAGAAGGTCGATGGGCACCAGAGCCGGATGAACGCGAACCTGGATGGCTCCATCGTTCAGCTTCCCGATGGCCAGCAGCTTGATGGCGTAGCCCAGCTCCTGCGCGTACTTGAAGTCCTTGGGGGTCAATCGGCTGATCCCCTCGCGGTATATATCAGCCGGTCGCACATCCGAACGGAACGCCAGAGTGGCCAGGATGGAGAGCTTGTAGGCCGCGTCGTGGGCCTCGACGTCGTTGGTCGGGTCGGCCTCCGCGTAGCCCAGCTCCTGGGCCTGCTTCAGTGCGATATCGAACGGCAACCCTTCCTGAGACATCTTGGTGAGGATGTAGTTGGTAGTGCCGTTGATGATGGCCTGAATGCCATGAATCTCGTTGGCGATCAACTCCTGGCGGAACGGTGCGATGAGCGGAATCCCCCCCCCGACGCTGGCCTCGTAGAAAATCGACACGCCGTGAGCCTCGGCCATAGACAGAAGCTCCGGGCCATGCTTGGCCAGCACCTCTTTGTTGGCCGTCACCACATGCTTCCCGCTGGAGACAGCGCGGCAGATGTAGTCGTGCGCCGGTTGCTCGCCACCCATGAGCTCGATGACGATCTCGATCTCAGAATCGCCCAGGATCTCCTCGGCGTCCATGGTGAGCAGCGCTTCCGGCACTGCTGCTCCCCGCTTCTTGGCGATATCGCGCACCAGGATCTTCTTGATCTCAAGCGTGCAGCCCGTCCGCGAGGCGAACAACGGCCCTTTCTGGAGCAGTGTCTGCGCCACTCCGGCGCCAACGACTCCCAGACCCAGCAAACCGATCTTGATGCTCGTCTTTGGTTTCACTCAGTGCTCCTACGTAGGGGCGCGATTCATCGCGCCCACGCTAGGGCGCGATGAATCGCGCCCCTACGGGTTACCCTCATTGCAGATCAGGCCCTACGGGTCATCCCGACTAATAGGTCAGCTTGGCATGGATGTAGCGGCCTATGACCTTGACCACAGCGGCCATGGGCACGGCGATCAGCATCCCCAACACACCGCCGAGCACCGCTCCGCATACCAGGGCGAAGATGATCATCAAGGGATGCAACTCCACCACGCGGCCGATCACGTTGGGTATGACGAGGTAGTCCTCGGAGTAGCGCAGGACCGTATACACGCCGGCCAGCACCAGCGCGAAGACCCAGCTCGGCCAGCCAAAATCGTTGATCTGGAACAGACCGATGCTGACGGCCACAGCTCCCGCCGCCACCGGACCCACCAGAGGAAACAGCTCCAGGACCCCCGTCATCAGACTGACGAGCAGCGCGAAGCGCAGGTGCAGGATCCCGCCCACGACGACCCAGGTAACAGTGCTCATCAGGACCACGAGAAAGATCTGCCCGCGGATGTATGACCCCAGCACGTTGTTGACACGCAAGATGAGCCGACGGGTTTCCGGCTGGTAGCTCTCCGGGACGAGCCGAATGATGCCATTAATGATTCGTGCCCCGTCGTGCAGCAGGTAGAAGGTGGCGACCAGGAAAAGGAAACCCTTGCCGAAGATCTCCACGGCCTGCGTGACGGCGTGGAAGGCCGTGCTCGGCAACTGCCGAGCGGCCTCGTTGAGCGCATCGTCAAGAATGGTGAGATCGAGCGTGATCCCAACAAAAGCCAGCGGTTGAGCGGCCAAGATGTTCTGGAGCGACTCGATGAACTGGGGGTAGTTCTCCCTCAGGTCGCGGAGCTCCGAGAAGAGGGCCGGGACGAGGCTATAGAGAGCCCAAGCCACCAGTCCCAGCACCACCACGTACAGGGCCGCCACGACCCAGATGCGGCTCAGACGCGCTTTCCAGCTCAGCCAATCCACGAGGGGACTGAGCACGTAGGCCACCACCACAGCCCAAACGAACGGCTGAAGGATGCTGCGAACGGACCATAGGAAGATAATGGCAGTCAAGACGACGACACAGGCCAGAATCACCTTCTGACTGTATGTCAGGCGAACCAACTGCTGATCTGCTGCTTTATCGGTCTTGTTGTCTTTTTCGACGATTCCCGCTTTGCTCACGCGCGGATTTTAGCTGATGGGGGTCGAAAACGCAACGCCCGGACCGGTCTCCACTTTGATGCGGTCCGGGTTCCGGAGCACATCAACGTGCAGAACCTCACCCGCCCGGGTCACCTCCAGATCCAGTGTGGATCGGCCGATCCGCAGATCCCGCACGCTCAAGCGCTCCAGCCAACTGGGCAGAGACGGATTCACATGCAAGCGACCATCCATGGCGTCTGCCCTGAGCCCAAGCATGGTCTGTACCATGAGGATGGTGGCCCCGGAGGCCCAGGCCTGCGGGCTGCAGCGCACCGGATACTCGGCGGGCGTGGAGTGATGTGACTCATCCCTTGCGAAACCGCAGAACAGCTCCGGCAATCGGTAGTAGCGGAAATGCAGCGCCGCCTCGTAGATTTGCCGCAGGATGTGATTGGCTTGCTCATCGTAGCCGTAGCGGCGCATCCCCGCCACGAGCAGAGAGTTGTCGTGGGGCCAGATGCTGCCGTTGTGATAACTCATCGGGTTGAACAGCGGCATCAAGCTACTGATGGTACGAACACCCCAGCCGCAGGCCATATCCTCGGCGGCCAGACGCTCCACCACCTGCCGTGCCTTGTCCTCATCGACGATGCCGCAGTAAAGGCCATGCCCCATATTGGACGCCAAGGTTGGCACCGGTCGCTTGTTTGGGTCCAGAGCCAGGGCCAGGAAGCCCTGCTTGGGCAGCCAGAAATCGCGGTTGAACTGATCCTTCAGGATTCGCGCCTGCTGCTCGAGCGCATCGGCCCGCTCGCTCTCGCCTTTGCGGCGGAACAGGGCGGCCATGCCTTTGCGCGCGGCGTAGGCGTAGGCCTGGACCTCGACCAGGGCGATGGGCGGCTCCACCAGGGTCCCATCGGGAAAGGCCACGGAGTCTCGGCTGTCTTTCCAGCCTTGATTACGCAGGCCGCGGGTAGAGCGACACAGGTACTCCAGATAGCCGTCGCCGTCCAGGTCGCCGTAGCGGTCCATCCACTCGATGGCCTTCTGGGCGGCCGGCAGAAGCTCCTGGTACAGCTCGTCGTCGTCCAGCCACTGCATCGTCTCTGCGAAGAGCATCAAGAACAGGGGCGTGGAATCCACCGCGCCATAATAGGGCGTGTGTGGAATCTCTCCCATGTTCGCCATCTCGCCGAGGCGCAACTCGTGCAGGATCTTCCCGGGTTCCTCATCGCGCCAATCGTTCCATTCTTTGCCCTGGTAGTGCGCCAGAAAGCGCAGCGTCCCCACGGCGATGTCAGGATTGAGGCTGACAGTCTGCAGCGAGGTGATCAGGCTGTCGCGCCCGAACGGCACCGCGTACCAGGGGATACCGGCAGTTACCACCGCCTGGGGGCCAAACTCCGCCATCAACAGGCGCAGGTCCTGAACGCTGCGATTGATCAAGCGATCGAAGGTGAAAGCACCCGTCTCGAACTTGGCGCAGTCCTTGAACCAGCCGGAGTAGCTCTCGTGAAGCTGGCGCCCCTGAACCTCGAACGCCTTGGCTGGCAGGCGCGGTCCGCTTTCGCGTGGCGTCGCCTGAAAGGCCACCGTGTATGGCTTCTGCGGCTCCAACTCGATCTCGTAGACGACCTTGACCGCGTACTGGTGGTGATCCCGCTCATGCTCTGGAAGCTCCTCCACCGCCAGCGGCTCCTCGTCAGTGACCTCCTCCGGGATGCCTGGCTCATACAGCATGTCACCGCCAGGCACGATGATGCCCAGCTTGGACTCGGCCGATTCCGTGACGAAGAGCTCCTCCAACTCGTAGCGCGTCGGCGTACGGTCGAAGATGATCTCCGTCTCCCGGCGCACTCGGTCAACGCCGAGATAGCGCAGGGTGGCACGATTCCCGAACGCGGCCGGCCGGCGGATAACGCCGCGTGTCGGTCGCTCGAAGCCTCGGACGTCGAACATATCGCGGAAGTCGGCTGAGAAGAGCAAGCCGAGTTGGATTGACACTGGGAAGCTGTTGTAGTTCCAGAGCTGGACGCGCTCGTGGAGTCCATCCTTGATGAAGCGAGTACGTAGGATACTGATCGTATGTGGCAGAATCACCCGTCCGTCCTCGGGCGACAGGGTCGGGTTCGCCAACTGCAACTGACCGACGAAGTTTTGCTCCCAGGAGGAGCTCAATCCCTGCGGCTTCAGATCGTTGATCGTCAGCACGTAGGTGCTCAAGTAGCGAGTATCGTGGTAGTATAAGCCTATACGATCGTCGCCGATGGGAATGTCTCCAGTTCCATCGCTGACGATGAACATCCCGTTCTCCATCAAGACCAACTGTGGCATCCTTTACCTCCGCCCCACGCTCTCCGCGATCAGGGCAATCCTATGCCCCGGGCAAACAGTTCAGCGCCTCATACAGTGCACTAACTGGGCCACAGGCCCCTAACGTTTAGCATTTATGTCCACCTGAGTCAAATGGGGGTTGGGGGCTGGGGGTTGGTCCCCCCCAACCCCTCACCCCCTCGTTTGACGTGGCGCTGTTCGATCGTTAGAATGCTTTTCGGTCGGATCTTCGTATGGCACAGGGAGAGGTCATGTCCCCCATGGAAAAGCGCGGCTCCAATGGCAGACCGGCGGTTGGCGGTAGGACCCCAACGGAAGCATCCCCATCTCCATCCAGTTGGCATCAGAGCGCCGTGCGCGTGCGCTACGAAGAGACCGACGCCATGGGCTACGTCTACCACGCCAACTACCTACGCTACTTCGAGGTAGGGCGCGTAGAGTACTTGCGTGCCCATAGGGCGGAGTATCGTGGCTGGGAGCAGCGCGGGCTAGCCGCTCCAGTGGTGGAGTCGAGCTGCCATCACCATGCGCCAGCCTACTTCGACGACCTTTTGCTCGTGCGCACTCGGGTCGTCTCGCTGCGGCGCGCCTCGTTCGTGTTGGAATATCAAATCGTCCGCGAGAGTGACGGCTGCCGCATCGTCAGCGGCAGCACCCGCCATGCCTGCGTGGATCGCTTCACCGGACGTCCTCTGCCCCTTCCTGCGGACCTTCAGACGGCCCTGCGGGACGACCTATCAGAGGATCCCCGGAGCGGATCGGACGGACGGGACCCGCAATCCGCTCAAGCCGTTCCCTGGGGACTGTTGCCGAACTCGCCTTTATTTAGCAGACATACTATAATGGGGACGTAAGTTCGAGTGGGAATGGAGTGAGCGATGCTCGGCAGGAAAGTCCCCACGGCAAAGCTG
>SCTZ01000055.1 GCA_004297765.1 Chloroflexota bacterium
CCGACCTGTTTGCCGCCGGTGTCGAGCTTCCGGAAGCCGTCAACATGTTCTGCAACGCCATCGAGAAAGCGGCCAATGTCTTCGGAGCTCCGCCGGCGGAGAGAGCTGACTGGCTGCCACCTGACGTCAAACTGGATGCAGATGCCGATACCATCTATTTCGCGGGCTGCCTCCCTTCCTATCGGGCTCAATCGACCGCCGAGTCCACGGCCAATATCCTCAACGCCCTGGATGTACGATTCAACACCCTGGGAGAGGACGAGCAATGCTGCGGCAATCCCATGATCATGGTGGGAAATCTCTTCCTGGCCAGGGACTTGATCAGACACAACTATGAGCTCTTGAAAGGCAAGAAAGTCATCACCTCGTGTGCCGGCTGCTACAGGACTCTGGCCGAGGACTACCCGCGTCTGCTGGGTGAGGAATGCACCATCGACGTCACCCACATCGTGAAGGTGCTGGCCGAGCACATCGATCAGGGCAAGGTCAAGTTCACCAAGGAGATCAAGCAGAAGGTAGTCTACCACGATCCCTGCGAGCTGGGGCGCGACATGAAAGTGTTCGATGAGCCCCGCAAGATCCTCCAGAGCATCCCGGGCATCGAGCTGGTGGAGTTCGAGAGGACCCGCGAGCAGACCTGGTGCTGCGGAGGTGGTGGGGCGGTGAAAGGCGTCGACTTCAACCTATCTGTCGAAATCGGGGGAGACAAGCTCCAGCAGGCCAAGGAAGTTGGGGCGACTCTGATCGTCTCGGCCTGCCCATCCTGCAAGATCAACATCAACGATGCCATCATCGCCAACGAGTCGGAGTTGGTGATCAAGGACATCACGGAGCTCGTCATCGAAGCAGGGATCAGTCGAGCTGACATAGCCGAGCTGGCAGGAATTAGCAAAGCTTAGAGGAGAATAGGATGCCCAAGATCGGCAAGTATTGGCTATCGCTGGATCACTACTACTGGCCGCATGACACGGCTCACACCTGGGCCAAGTTGGAGAGCGAGCCCGCCAGCGTAGTCAGGGTGGGTGTGGACGACTTCGCCCAGAAACAGGCGGGTGAGCTGAAATTCATAAGGTTGTTCCCGGTCGGGAAAGAGGTCAAGCAGGGGACGCGGTTTGGGACTCTGGAGACTGCCAAGTGGGTAGGACCGCTGCTGTCCCCGGTAAGTGGGAAAATAGCGCAGGTCAACGACCAAGTGTTGAAGAACCCGAAACTGGTGAATGAAGACCCCTTCGGCAACGGCTGGATGGTTACCATTGAGCCATCCGAGCTCGAAGGGGATCTGACCCGACTGGTGAAGGGTGATCAGCCGGCAGCTGTGGAGTGGATGAAGAGCGACATACGCGAGGTTGCCAAAGAGAATATTACTTAGCTACCGGTAGAGGCGCGCCCTGGGAGCGTTCGCATTAGGCGGGCGCTCCCACGCAGCATCGTCGCACGATTATGACCATGTCTCACATAGACGCGTTCTGTTGCCGGTGGTTACGTGGTTCAACCCGGACAATAGAATCTCCTGATCATTCTTTTCGTAACGGGCCATTGCGTCTCGAGGAGTACTGAGAAATCTTGCCAGAAACAGTTCGTCAATAATATCTTGGCAGGTCTTCGGCCCTTTCAAGTGTCCAGTTTTGCGGGTTCACTATAGGGTCAAAAAGTAGACGAAAGTTGAACACATTCACTTGACTGTGCGATTGCTGTGAAGGAATATTGACAAGTCGGTGTGGTCGGCCACTTTCGTGTTTACGCGTTTGGGTGGGCGGCTCCCACGCTTGGGCGCGACCGATGGCAATAGCAGGACCCGGTAACTGAGCAGGAGGTCTATTTATGCTTGAGAAAGAAGTAGATGTTCTCGTCATCGGAACTGGAGGAGCCGGACTAAGGGCGGCTGTCGCCGCTCATGAGAGAGGCGCCGAGACGTTGGTGGTCTCCAAGACCCTCGCCGGAAAAGCAGGTTGCACGGTGATGGCTGAGGGGGGATACAACGCTGCCATACGGACCTTCGACATCAAGGACTCCCCCCAGTCTCACTTTGAGGATACCATGAAATCCGGGGCCGGTTTGAGCAACCCGGAATTGGTCAGGACTCTCGCAAATGACGCACCCGAGAGGATCCAGGATCTAGAAGGATATGGAGCCTTGTTCTCCCGGGGAAGAGGCGGCCTCATAGGCCAGCGCAAGATGGGAGCTCAAAGCCACCAGCGCACGTGCTATGCAGGTGACCGGACCGGACACGAGATAGTGATGACGCTTCTTCAAAGGGTGAGAAGCGAAGGAATACAGGTCTGGAACTATCTCTTTGCCCTGGATTTGATTGTAAGCGGCGGCAAGGTACGTGGCCTGCTGGCATTCGATATCAAGCGACCTGGATATGTGCTCATCAAGAGCAAGGCTACTATTTTAGCAACTGGTGGTGCGGGACGGTGCTGGGCCGTCACCACCAACTCCTTCCATTCAACGGGTGATGGCTACATGCTAGCCGCCAGGGCCGGCGCCACAATGTGCGACTTGGAGCAGATCCAGTTCCATCCAACGGGGATGGTTTACCCTGATGCAGCCCGGGGCATCCTGGTGACGGAAGCGGTGCGTGGAGATGGGGGATTACTCTTCGGCGTGACCCCCGAGATCAGCGATGCCCTTGAGGAGAATAGGCGCCGTCGCGAGCGTGGTGAGCCTCAGCTAAGAATCGATCCCGAGGCTTTCGGGGCCGAGAGATTCATGACCCGTTATGACCCTGAGCGGATGGAACTGAGCTCCAGGGACGTTGTAACACGGGCCATCACGCGAGAAGTACTTGAGGGCAGGCGTACTCGCTCCGGCGGTGTGCTACTCAGCGTTGTTCATCTGGATAGGGACTACGTCCGGACAAGGCTGTCGACAACCTACAAGCAGTTCAAAGACCTGTCCGGTATCGATATTACGCAACAGCCGATGGAGGTCGCTCCCACCGCCCATCACATCATGGGCGGGGTGGTCATCGATAAGGACTGCAGCACGTCCCTCGAATCCCTGTATGCCTGCGGGGAAGTGGTGGGTGGAATACATGGAGGAAACAGGATCGGAGGAAATGCGATAGCTGAGGGACAGGTCTTCGGTGCCATTGCCGGAAAATCAGCGGCAGCGGCGGCAAAGACAGTCAAAGATGAGGGCGTCGACCTCTTGTCTCTGGCCAGGGAGTTAGCGAGCAAACACGACTTGGACCTGGAAAAGGGCGGTGGCGATACTAGACCCTGCGCCATCAAGAGGGATCTACAGCAGATCATGACTGCCAAGGCTGGCGTCTTTAGGGAAGAGGCTAGCCTGCAAGAGTCCCTGGCAGAGCTCGATGCATTGAGAGAGCGGCTGACCCGATCCGGGGTGACAGACAGTAGTCTACCATACAGCCAGGATGTGGTTGATCGCTTTGAGGCATCCAACATGGTTGAGTTCTCGCGGCTAGTGGTGCAGTCGGCAGTTCTACGCCGAGATAGCCGAGGGGCGCACTACCGCAACGATTTCCCGGACAGGAATGATCAGGAGTTCGGTGAGAATATCTTTGTGGAAGGGGGCACGGTTTGGAAAGCAAAAAGGTGGAGCTAAACATTTTCCGTTACGATCCGCAGGCAAGCCTTGGGCCTCATTACGACAGGGTTGAAGTAGAGGTTGATGCGGACATGCCCACCACCGTGCTCGAATTGCTCAAGCGGGTCCAGCAGGAGCACTTGCCGGATCTTGCTTTGAGCTACAGTTGCCGCACCGGGCAGTGTGGCTCATGCACGCTCAAGATAAATGGCATCAACCGGCCTTCGTGCAAGACCATGGTGGAAGGCAACGCTCTTGCTATCGAGCCCCGCGACAACTGCACAATCATTCGCGACCTGGTGGTCGACACGGAAGGCGATCTAGAGAGGCTCCTCGAGGGACGAACTGCCTTCAGGACGCGGCGAAAGACGCCCCACCGGGTGAGTGAAGAAGAATACGAGAAGGTATCTGACATGCGGGAATGCATTGAGTGCTTTGCCTGCATGAGTACTTGCCCGGTGGTTAAGGCATCTTCTGCGGCCAGGGGACCGCTCACGATGCGTGGTATTGCGCAGTTGGCCTTTGATCCCAGGATATCGGATGTAAAGAACCATCTAACAGAGGCCTTGAAGGGCGGATGCTATCTATGCACAACTTGTCAGAAATGCACTGAGACCTGTGACAAGGATATCAACATTCAGAAGCGTGTACGCCAGCTGCGCAGAGCCCTGTATTACGATAAATCACTGTACAAGAAGCTGCCCAAGAACATACCCCTGGTGATGGATACCATCAAGGCGACAAAAAACATCCTCAACGCCGATAACACTGAGAGAGCGAGTAGCTGGGCCTGGCTGATCGAGGATGAAGTGGATGTATCGTCCCTGATCAATCGAAAAGCGAAAGTCGGCTATTTTGTAGGTTGCGTTACCTCTTTCAAGCCATCTGTCGACATTATCGCCCAGAACGCTGTGAAGATCTTGCATCAGATCGGCGAAGATTTCACGATACTGGGGCCAGATGAATTCTGCTGTGGATTCCCCTCGTATCTGGGCGGTGTTGACGAGAATTTCGTGCAACATAATATCAAGGCCGTGAGCGATCTTGGAATCGAGACCCTCATATTCACCTGCCCCGGCTGTTATCGGGCATTCAAGGTCAATTATCCTGAGAGAATAGGAGGCTCTTTGCCCTTCAGGGTCCAACATTTCACTGAGTATATGTGTGACAAGTTGGATGGCGGCTTGCGTTTCGGCAACAAGGTGTCAATGACGGCTTGTTACCACGACCCATGTGATTTGGGCCGGCACAGTGGTGTTTTCGAGGCGCCGCGACGAATCCTGACCGAAGCTGGGGTGGAACTGATCGAGTTTGCCAACAACCGGCAGTATGCTGACTGCTGTGGCATGGGGGGGCTTCTGATGGTGGCGGACGCCGACGCGTCCGGCAAAGTAGGGGTGGAGCGGATTCGGCAGGCCAAGCAGACAGGAGCGCCCGCTCTAGCAACAGCATGCCCGGCGTGTTTCGACCAGTTCCGGCGGAACGCTGATGGGTTGGACGTACATGAAGTCACTGATATCATCCTGAAAGCCCTTTGAGGAAGAAATGGATTGCTCGGACAACTCGTGCTCCATCAACGGCACTGGTTCCATACGTGTTTCCTGGGATAAGCAGACCGGTTGTGAGGCGCGCATTGGGAACTTTCCCCCCATTAGCATCGATATGCCGGTCCGACACGGTGGAGCGGGGAAACATCCGTGCCCGCACGAGCTTCTCTTTACTGCCGTCGGAAGTTGTTTCTTAGGCACTTTTCTGGTCTTTCAGAGACAGCTTCGACTGAATTTAATTGACCTCCAGGTCTCGGTGGAGGGAAGCGTTGAACAGGCGACAAGCGGTAAGAACCTCGGCAAATATGACATAACAGGCATCGACGTTCAGGTGATGGTCGTAGTCGAGGGAAGCGAGGACGAGACAGATATTGTCAGAGACTGCATTAGAATAACAAAGGAGCATTGTCCCACAACACGGGCTTTGCAAGGCTCCGTTCCCATAAATATCGTCAGTGAAATCAGAATAGTTTCCGAATAGATGGAGGTGCACCAGCATCTCTATCCGACGTCTTTGGGACCGAAAGGGGATTACCGAATGGGCTCAGACATTGCGAAAAGAATGGAGTCGCCCGAATACGTGAAGATCAGTTGGGCAGCTGCCATGACTCTTGGGCTTGCGCCAGGTAAGTTCTTTCGCGATGCGAAGCTGCACTGCCTGAACCTGCTTCTCGCGTACGACGGCGGCTGTGCTGCTAAGTGCGCCTATTGTGGCTTGCAGAGCACTCGGCAGACCGACGAATCTGGGGATGACCGAAGTTTTATTCGCGTGGATTGGCCCGTTGTAAGTGTTGACGAGATCGTAAAAGGCATGGGCGATGACTGCTGTTCCCACGTGGAGAGAGTCTGTGTGTCCATGGTCACTCATGCGAGAGCGCGGAATGACACCCTCGACATCGTGCGAAGAGTGCGTTCCCGGATGGATTCGATATCTGCTCTCATCACGCCCACAATCGTCAACAAGGATTGGCTGATAGAGCTGAAGCGTGCAGGAGTCGACAAGCTGGGTGTGGCGGTCGATGCCGCTACCCCGGATCTATTCGATCGGCTTAGGGGGAAAGGTGTTGGCGGACCTCATCGATGGGATCGCTACTGGGAGACAGTGAAGGAAGGGGTGGATGTCTTTGGTCGATTCGAGGTCGGCATCCATCTGATGGTTGGTCTCGGCGAGACCGAGGAGGAGAGCCTCCGCACGATTCAGAGGGCGTACGACATGGGTGCTCTCTCGCACCTTTTCTCCTTCTTCCCAGAAAACGGATCGGCCATGAAGGACCGGGCGCAGCCTCCGGTCGGGACATATCGCCGCGTTCAACTTGCACGGCACATGATCAACAAGGGCATGGCTGTGGCTGACGACATGAAGTTTGGCCAGGATGGGAAACTGGTGGACTTTGGGGTGGCTGATGCTGTGGTGAATCTGGCCGTCGAGGGTGGGTTGGCCTTCATGACGTCTGGATGCGACGGTGGTAAGGGTATGGCAAATGCCTGCAACCGGCCCTTCTCGAACGGTACGCCATACCAGGCGTATATGGGTGAGCTGAGAAACTATCCCTTCAAGCCTGCCGGTGAAGATGTCAAGGTCATAAAGCAGCAGCTTCAGGACTATTCCGACGTGCCCACAAAGGAATGGGCGGAAGGACTCGGGTGCGGACTCGGGTGCGATTGCAAAAAAGATAGATAGCTGGTGACTACTGCCCGAAGCGCCAGGAGCGCCGCAGGGATTGATGACTCGGGTGCGAAAAAGAGGGATAGGTGATGATTACAGAAGATACGGGCGCATACTCCACGACTCTGTCAGTGGACGAGTTGCTGGAGCGATGCTTCGAACAACCCCTGGACGAGCTGGAACCGTTGTTTGCCGAGGCGCGTCGGATATCCAAAGGACATCGCTCAAATGCGCTCCACTGCTACGTGCCAGGTCTTGTGCACTATGACACCCCTTTCTATAAATCTACGCCCAATTGCTTCCCGGGCATCTCGGTGACTGGAAAAGAGTGCCAGCTTGGCTGCAAGCACTGTCGGGGCAAGCTGTTGGAGCGTATGACTCCGGCAACAACACCCGAGTCCCTGTATCAGGCATGTGAAGAAGTCAAAAGAGCGGGTGGTGAGGGCTGTTTGGTGAGCGGAGGCAGTCTGAAAGACGGCAGCGTTCCGTTGCTGGATTTCGTCCCGACTATCAAGCGGGTTAAAGATGAGCTTGGCTTGAAAGTAGTGGTACACACGGGGCTCGTTTACCCCTCGATTGCCGAGGCCCTGATCGACGCCGGTATCGATGCGGCGATGTTCGATGTCATTGGTGCCGAAGACACTGCCAAAGAAGTCTACCATCTGGACCGCGGCATAGACGCCTTTGAAGAGTCACTCCGTCTCCTTACGGAAAGAGACATACCCGTTGTCCCCCATGTAATCGTAGGACTTCACTTCGGCAAGATGAAGGGCGAAAGACAGGCTTTGGCGATGATAGCGAGAAATCGGCCCACGGCGGTGGTGGTCGTGGCCTTTATGCCTCTCGATCAGACGCTAATGCAAGCAACCGTCCCTTGCTCACCGTCAGACATCGCCCGGGTGGTTCTTGCCTCCAGGCTCTTGATGCCGTCAACGCCACTATTGCTAGGATGTGCTAGACCGGCGGGTCTGCACAAGATTGAGACGGACATTTTGGCCATCAAGGCCGGGGTAGATGGCATCGCCTACCCCAGCGAAGATGCTTGCAGCTTCGCTCAGGAGCAGGGGCTGGACATTAAGTTTCGGCAGCAGTGCTGCTCTCTGCTATGGCAGGAAGCGCTAGTGCGAGGTAATTGATGGAACAGTGGAGACTGCTCGACACGGGTTATCTCAGTGCTGCGGAGAATATGGCGCTGGATGACGTGCTGCTCGAATGTCGAGCTAAGAATCTTATCCCGAATACGATACGCCTTCTATGGTTCGATCCCGCTGCCGTGCTGGTGGGCTATCATCAGGATATCGAGCAAGAGGTTCGGCTGGAATACGTGCTGGAGCGCGGTATACAGGTCAACAGGCGGCTCACGGGAGGCGGGACCATCTACTTTGACAAGGACAGCCTGGGCTGGGAAATAGTAGCGTCCAAGGAGTCCGTTTCCTCGAACAATCCCGAGGAGCTCTTCAGGACCATGTGCGGTGGCGTGGTCGATGCCCTCAACGCACTGGGCGTCCGGGCAGAGTTTCGTCCCAAGAACGACATCGAGGTCAACGGAAAGAAGATATCGGGCACCGGCGGAACTGAAAAGGGCAGGGCATTTCTGTTTCAGGGAACCCTCCTGGTCGATTTTGACGTGGAAACGATGGTTCGGGCGCTGCGGATACCCATCGAAAAACTCAAGGACAAGGAGCTGGAATCGGCGAAGGATAGGGTGACTTGGGTCAAGAGGGAGTTGGGTTCTCTTCCGACACGCGACGAGATCAGAGACGCGCTGAAGGCCGGATTCGAGCGAGCACTTGGAATCAGGCTCAAGGAAGATGGGCTGACGCTGATCGAAGAGGGACTGCTGAGGGAGAGGCTGCCTGAGTTTCAATCTGATGGATGGATATACCTTGACCGTCGACCTCTCATGGAATCGGCGATGGTTCGTACTCTCGGGAAGACACCGGGCGGTCTAGTTCGGATATCGTTGACCATCGATCGAACCGTCAGACTGATCAAGAGCATCCTGATCACCGGTGATTTCTTCGTATTTCCATCGAGAGGCATACTGGATCTCGAGGCAGCGTTGAAATTCACATCCTGCAACGAGGAGTCGATTCGCGGAATAGTAACCGAGTTTTTTGAAACGAACCCGGTAAAAATACCTGGGGTATCTCCTAGGGACCTGGCCGATCTGATCATCGAAGCGGCCGAGAGGGCTGAATTCGAAGCCCATGGTATCAGCATACCTGAGGCGAACAACATACACCCCATCGGGAAGCGCACCAAGGACCTTTTGGACCATCAGTATGATTATTTGCTTCTGCCGTACTGTGCCAAGCTAATCTCATGCGAATATCGGAGAGAGGAAGGCTGCACGAGATGCGGGGAATGCTCGATTGGTCAGGCCTATGATGAGGCCGAAGCGATGGGGTTGAAGCCGATAACCATACAGTCCTTTGAGCATTTGATGGATACATTGCATGAGATGAAGGAGTGTGGCGCAAAGGGATTCGTCGGCTGCTGCTGCGAGGCATTCTACGCTAAGCATCGGGATGAGATGGAAGAGCCTGGCGTCCCGGGCATCATAATCGATATCGATAACACTACATGCTACGATCTCGGCAAGGAAGACGAGGCCTACGTCGGCAGCTTCGAAAGCCAGACGTGCCTCAAGACCGAGCTGGTTTCGAAGGTTTTGAACATTGTGAAGAACCGGGAGATAGTGGCCTGAGATGAGAGTTGTTGACGTTGTGGTTGTAGGCGGCGGCCCGGCGGGGGCGGCCTGTGCAATAACGTGCGCCAAACATGGCCAGAACACCGTGTTGCTCGAGAAAGGAATGCCCGGCCGGCACAAGGTCTGCGGCGGAATAATGCCAACGGTTTGTATCGGGATTCTAAAGGACGACCTGGGCCTGAAGATGCCAGACGAAGTTATGTGTACTCCTCACACTTTGGGGCTTTTCTACGTTCCACCCAGCGGCAGAAGATCTGGTGCCGCCATGCGAAATTATCGACTTCTCAACGTTAACCGAGATCGATTGGACCACTGGTTACTCCAGATCGCAGAAGACTCAGGGGTGAACGTGCTATATGGCACGGAATTCCTAGACTTCCAGAACGAGGGCACGTTCAGGGTGCGGGCAGGTAACAAGGACCGCGTCACGGAAGTGCAGGCCAGGTTCCTCATTGGCGCCGATGGTGTCTTTTCGAAGGTGAGAACGCAGCTACATCGTGGGTCAAAAGCGCAGACGATGATGATTGTGCAGGAATACTGGCAGGCGAAGGGCGAGTTTGAAGAACACTTCTATACCTTCCTGAAGGGAGAGGTCACATCCGCCTATGGTTATCTGATCCCGAAAGACGGTCGCTACCTGATAGGAGTAGGGGAAGCGAGGGGTGGTCACGGCCGGGCAGCAGCGTGCCTACGGCGATTCACCGAATGGCTCACCGACGAATTCGCTTTTGAGCCTGTGTCTCTCGAGAGAAAGGAAGCGGGGGCTATTCCATATAATTCGCTGTTTGGCGGTGACGGCAACGCCATTCTCGTCGGAGATGCGGCGGGCTTCTGCAACCCTTTCTCCGGCGAGGGCATCCGGCTGGGCATCGAAAGCGGGATCATGGCTGGCGAAGCAATTGTGCAGGCCAACGAGAGCGGCAAGACTCTTTCTTCTCTATATCATCAGCAGATCGAAGGACTTAGCGAATTCATCCGCAGCACGTACGAATTCAGCGTTGCCTTGACAGACAAAGAGAGGGAAGAGTTCGTCAGCACAGAGCTACAGCGCGGCTCATTGGCGCCGTACTACAGCGGTCCTCAGAAGGATTGAGTAGCCCAGCGCTCTCTTGCGCGGGGGCATCGCGTAGGGGCGGACCGCCGTGCATTGGTTACAAGTTAAGCTCTGTTGGCATCTTGTCAAGTTTGGCGCGTTCTCGGTATTTGTGCCGTCTCTTGACGATGCCCAGATCAGTTTGCGCGGCAAGGTAG
>SCTZ01000056.1 GCA_004297765.1 Chloroflexota bacterium
CTCGCCCGCGCGAGTCTCGCGCGGACGAGACGCCCGCGCTCCCAGGATGTGTCCTCCCAGAATCAGGACCACGTCTCGGTCAGATCACCATTGCTCCCCGGTGGGACGGATCGCCTTTTCGGAGGTAAGCCGTGACTCCACGGCACTCCAGTCGACGTTACGCAAGAAGGCGTCGATGTACTTGGGACGGTCGGCCGGTGGGTAGTCGAGCAGGAAGGCATGCTCCCAGGCGTCCAGCACCAGGATGGGCTTGAAGCCAGACGGCACACCATTCTGATGAAGGTCGATCCAGTGGTTGCTCAGTAGACCCGTCATCGGATCCTGGTACATAATGGCCCAACCCACGCCGCGCATGGCGCTAATGGCGCGGAAATCTTTCATCCAGGTGTCAATATTGCCAAAGGACTGCTGGATCGTCTGTCCCAGGCGGGAGTTTGGATCCAGCGTGCCGCCGTTGGGCTTCAAGTTGCCGAAGTAGTACTCGTGCAGGACCATCCCGCCGTACTCGAAGCCGAGCTGCCGCGTGAGGGCGGCATATTCAGGGTGGTCCGGGGCCGCCGTCCAGCCCTCGCGCAGGAACTGCTCCAGGCGCTGCGTGACGGCATTGGTGTTCTTGACGTAGCCCTGATACAAGCCAAGGTGCATCTGGATCGTGCGGTCCGAGATGCCATCGATTCCTGAGACCTTGAAATCACGCGCCTTGTAAGGTTGCTGGCTGAGCAATGGCATGTATTATTCTCCTTCTTACATGCTTTCGGTCCGCTTGCATGCCTAAACCAGGGCGGGCCCCGTTGGTGAAGGCTGTACGGGACAATCCGGCCTCAGTGATACATCCGCCAACTCCAATCGACATCCGTAGTGGCGGACCGCCGTGTCCGCCAGGGGTGGGGCGGGGGCGCGCCCTACCCCACCCCTGGCGGACAGAGCCGTCCGCCACTACGAAAGCGCAGAGGATTTGGTGGATGAACCACTCGATACTCAGCCGGGACGTACAGTTTCAGTATAGCACGTGATCTGGGCAGCAGCGGGAGCGTCGGATGCGAGACGCGTGATGCCCATCGAATCGCCTCCCGTAGCTCGCAAGTTTGCGTCAGCACACCGGGCCCAATATAATGCGTCCGCTACAGAGGTAGGTTAGACGTGGATGTTGCGAGCCCTCAGGCTACCTTAGCGGAACGCGTCAACACGGGCCCGTTGGCGCGACGGGTTGCCTGGCAAACGATTGTTTTCGTGGCGATGGTCTTGGCCGTGGTTGGCTTCGCGGTCATTCTGCGCATCGCCTTCGGTCCTCACATTCGCGAAGACGCGTACATCACGCTGCGGTATGCCGCGAATATCGCGACGGGTCAGGGGTTTATCTTCAACCCGGGCGAGCACGTCCTGGGAACCACCACTCCGCTCTACACGCTTATCCTGGCCGCGCTAATAATGCTGGGGACAACGCCGCCGACTACCACGGCCGTGGCCATTGGCATCGCCGCCGATGCAGCGGCGATGATTGTGCTGGCAGTGCTAGCCGCTCGATTCCTCCGCCGACCGGGCGTGATCCTTGTCCTGCTCTGCTACGCCTTGCTGTCTCCGCTTGTCTCGTGGGCGGTCTCCGGCATGGAAACGTCCCTGTACACGCTCTTGATTCTGGCGTCGGTGCTGGCCTACGTCGCCGGCAAGATGCGCCTGGCGGGACTCCTCACTGCCCTGGTCGTGCTGACACGCCCGGACGGAGCGATCCTTGCGGCCGTGTTGGTCCTCCACGGACTTGTCTGGAGGCGTCGCGGACTCATTGGCGCCACGGTTGTGTTCGCCGGCGTCCTGGCGCCGTGGCTGGTCTTTGCACTGATCTACTTCGGGTCACCGTTTCCGCAATCCGTGGCGGCCAAGATGTATCACACCGTTTCTGATCCGTTTCTTAGTCTCCGCAACACAGTCTGGTATTTCTCTGACACGGAAAACCGCTGGTTCTTGCCACTAACCCTTGTATTCGTGTTGGGTGTCTACCATAGCAGGAGAGATCGCGGCATGCGGCTATTGACCGCATGGGCATTCGCCTATTCAGCAGCATTTCTGATCTCGAACAAGTTCCTCTTCCCTCAACTGACTTTTGAGTGGTATTTCGTCCCGCTGCTCGCACCGTATGCCATCGGTATCGGTGCTGGACTGGACGGCCTGGCGTTGGCGGTTGCGCGGCTACCTCACGCCAACCGTGCCGCTACTCGGCTTGGGGTGGTGATTGCTGTTGCGCTGGTATTCCTGGTCGGATATCTCGCTGTTCTTCGGTTTCAGCACTCTGAGTTGGGACGGCTGGTGGGAGGTCGAGAGGAAGTTTATGGCAAGCTGGCGGAGCGCCTCGTCAGCATGGGCGTACGCGATGAACCGGTGGCCGCCTACGAGATCGGCGCCTTTGCGTACTACTACCCGGGACCGATACTTGACCTGTGGGGACTCGTGTCTCCCGAAGTCGTGGGCAAAGACTCCGCCGTCACGCTCGAGACTTATCGCCCAGCATGGATCATGACCTACGAGGACCTGCTGCCGCCAGAGGTTCGCGGCGCGAATTGGTTTCAG
Organism: Chloroflexota bacterium; assembly: GCA_004297765.1. Lineage (GTDB taxonomy): Bacteria > Chloroflexota > Dehalococcoidia > FW602-bin16 > FW602-bin16 > FW602-bin16. The sequence continues at coordinate 2,563 of SCTZ01000056.1, forward strand.
CGCGAGTACAAGTCGGTCTACGCTCTGGGCACCTGGGAGGGACGTAGAACCACCCTATACCGCCGGTATGCGCTGCCAGCGAGCGGAGGACCGTCCTGGTCACCCGGCGAGGCCGTGCTAGGGGATAGCATGCAACTGCTGTCGATGAACGTCGAGACAACAGCGCAGGGAGACGGTCAGAAGGCTCTGCACGTAACCCTGGTCTGGAAAGCACTGAGCCAGATGAGCCGGCACTACACCGTCTTCGTTCATCTACTTGATGCGAACGGCAAGCCAATCGGTCAGCATGACGGCGAGCCCCAGGGCAACGAGCATCCCACCACCAGGTGGCAGATTGGCGAGCGCATAGTGGATAAGCATGATCTGGTGGTAGACGCCTTGGCCCTCAACGGCGAGACAACCCTTGTCATCGGCGCCTACGAGACGAGAGCCGTCGATAGTCTTCTGTCCTGGTCTTCGCCGACGGTGCCGGAATGGCCGCACGAATTGCGTGTGCCGTTAGCTGCCCTGGATGTTCGATCCTGAATCAACATCCCCTCCGCTGACGCACCAAATACGTCGTACCTCAAATACAGCGAGCGGGCGGCGCTATTCCCTCTCCCTTGCGCACAAGGGAGAGGGCCAGGGTGAGGGTTCAGCCCCTGACGCCAATGGATCGCCGTCCCGGACCAATGAAGACCCGGGGGACCCTCACCCTCGGCATCTCCCTCTGCGAAGGGCGAGGGAACCGTACGTCAGTCTTTGCGAAGGGAGAGGGGATGGCACGTCAG
>SCTZ01000057.1 GCA_004297765.1 Chloroflexota bacterium
ATGAAGACCCTGGGGACCCTCACCCCAACCCTCTCCCTTCGCAAAGGGAGAGGGGATGGCACGTCAGCTATCCCGATGTCATCGAGATCGAAGCGTGTCCATCCTTGCTCTTTCCGCTGAAGAACGTCCCACAAAGGACATCTCACTTGTGGAACGACGCACTCAGTCGTTAAAGACCATGAGAGCGCAGACGTCCGACGACGTCGGGGTGGCCCGACGGTCGCCCCCACGCCATCGGTATCACTCAAGCGACTCTAGAACGCAGTCCCCTCGGATTTGGTCTGGCGCATCATCTCGGCGATGCGGCGCGAGATCTCCAGGGCCTGGGGGTACGGGCGTTGGAAGATGTTGCGTCCGAAGATCAGTCCGCATGCTCCGGACTCCAGTGACGCGCGCGCTCGGTTAAGCAGATCCTCATCGCCCAGTTTGCTGCCGCCCGAGATCAGCACAGGCACCCCGGAGGCGGACTGCACCACCTTGGCGATGGCATCTGTCATGCTCATCCGCATGTTGCTGTACGGCTTGGGCAACTGACCCATGCGGGCGTCCTCGAACTTAGGCACGTTTACCTTGACCATATCCGCTCCGAGCTCGGCGGCCGCCCTGGCCGCGTAGTCGATGGCGTACAGACTGTCGCGACCGCCCTTCTCTTCGATGGCTTTGCCGCGCGGATACGCCCATACGATCAACGGCATGGCGTAGCGGTCGCAGTCGCTTCGAACTCGGCGAAACTGCGCTAAGTCGTCTGCCTGCAATGGCGAGCCGACGTACAACGTGTACCCAACGGCATCGGCACCCAGGCGTACAGCGTCCTCCACCGTCGCGTTCAGGGGTGACAGAGCGTACTCTTCGGAGGGGACATTGGTCCGACCGTTTAGCTTCAAGATCAAGGGCACCTCGCCGGCGAAGTCGCGCATGTACTTCTCGGCGATGCCGATCTGAAAGACGATACCCGAGTAGCCGGCTTCTTTGGCCAATCGGAGCTCCCATTCGGGATTGAGAGCGTCCGGATTATCGAGGAAGTCGATGGGTCCGTGCTCCAGTCCGTGATCGATCGGTAGGAGCAAAGCTGTGCCGTTGCCTGGTCCGTGCTCGTACAGTATCCGATGTAGGCGTGCTTTCTTTCCTGTGCTGATGGGCAGCGTGTTCAAGTTTACTCTGGCCATTGAGACGTCGATCTCCTTTCCTCGACCGCGAGTTCTACTCCCTTTCGATGTCCGGCTCTGGGCGCCCCAATTCGCATCCAGTCGAGGACCGGAGCGAGATGGCAAGCCGGCACTACCGCTGTATGTTTGACCCACGATCCAGGCAATAGCTCTGCTGCAGAACACATTGCCAGAATAGGGTCCTCTGAGTTATTGTATCACGCGGATAGAGCAAGGAGAGCAGAAAGCTATGGCAGCCACCGTCCATTTCGTCTGCGCCAGACAATGGCTCCCAGCATGAGCCCGCCAATCACAACCAGTGGGCGACCTAGACATACCAGATCGTCGATCGGAGGCTGGGGATCGTAGGTCAGCTCAAGCAGACGTCCCCCCTCCAGCGTGAAGTAGGAGTTTCTGCGCTTGGCAGATGGGAACTGACCGAGATCGCCAGGCTGTCCATCGTCCCACCTGGTGGGAACCGGGTTCATGTTTTGCGCCCACTGGGCGTACAGAGCAGACCAACCTGAATGCTGGGGCCGATTGATCACACGTAGGAACTCGCCGAAACCGGTCAACCGAATCTGCTGCACCTGACCGGTCTTCATGAAGCTGGTGCGCAAGACCCCGGTGGGGAACTTGTCAATGTCCGCCTGACCGTTGATGCGGTCCTCCACTCGGAAGAACGGAATACCCGGATCGGCGGGGTCGAAGCTGTATACCTTGGCACCGTCCGGACCATCCTCGATCTTGATGGCCCTGTTCTGGAAATTGCGCAGTGGGTCCATGTATCTCTTGTTGACATCTACCTTGACGACTCGACCCTGATCGGCAGCATAGCTGGCAACCACCCCCATCTGCAGGAAATCGGCCTGGAAATCAGGTTGGTCCCAGCCCCATACCAGCCGGGCCAGTTCGGCGGGTGCAACATTCGGGGCAGGGTTCAGAGCCACCAGAACCTCGTCAGGATTGTCCACTTTGACCAGCCGGTACCGGATGGGCGTGTATTGTCCATACCAGGAGAGGCGATCACCGCTAAAAGATACGAATTCGGCCGTGTCCGGCTTGTACTCCGCGGTTCGTGCCACAAAGGTGTCCGGCGACACCGGAACGGAAAACGTATCGCCGATGGTGATCTGGTTGGGGTTGCGGTTCGGGTAGGTCGTCTTGTAGCCTTGCTGAACTAGGTCGAGCGCCTCCTTGGGATCCATCATGGGCAATGACTCGGTCGCGATATCGAACAAAGTCGCCCCGGGCCGGAGCGTGAACTCGTAACGCTCCACATCGCCGTCAGGACCCAGATGGCGAATGATGTATGTGGCGTGTCGTTCCTCCTCCGTAGCGTCGGGCGTTTGCGCGCCGACAGTCTGGATACGGCCAAGCGACAACAGGGCAAGCAGGGTGCACAAGCTAACGATCAAGGTGCCGGTCTTGTAGAACATTCTGGGGCTCCGCATTCATACGTCTGTCATCCCCAACGGCAAATCGCGTGCCAGGAAGCCTCTCCTGCCTCAGATCGATAGAACATAGAACTGCTCCATTTGTCCGTCCCCGCGGAATGTAGTAACATGGCCGGGGAGGCGACTTCATGGGAGCTACGGTGCGCGCTTCGGAGGACCGGGAGAGACTCCTGACCCCGTCGTTCGGCTTGATCTGTGGGGTCACGGCCGTCACTTTCTTTGCTTTCTACCTGCTCTTGCCCACCGTCCCGATCTACGTCAAGCAGATTGCGGGCGATGAATCTCAGGTTGGACTGGCCTTCGGCGTGCTGACTGTGTCCGCTGTCCTGATTCGTTTGTTCGCGGGACGACAGTCGGATCGGTATGGCAAGAAGTATTTCATCGTGGGCGGACTGTTGCTCAGTGGCGTCAGTACCGCGCTCTATTCTGTCTGGCCGCATATGCTGCCGCTGTACGTGCTGCGATTTATCCATGGGGCAGGCTGGGGTATGACAACCATGGCCGCGGGCGCGCTGGTGGCCGAATTGGCACCCAGGAGCCGGCGCGGCGAAGCTATGGGGTATTATGGGCTCTTCAGCAATATTTCCCTCTCGTTCGCCCCGGTGGTCGCTGCATGGGTGCTCGTCAATCAGAGCATAGGTGCCGTGTTCCTGGTCAGCGCTGTGCTCTGCGGCGTCGCGGCTCTCGGTACGCTGGCCATGGCGGAGCCCAGACGCATCTTCGTCAGATTGGCGGATCCTCCTCCGTCTGCGCTGCTCAGTCGCAAGGCACTCTTCCCCTCTGCCGTGATCTTCTTACTGGGGATAAGCTATGCCAGCCTGATGACGTTCATCCCTCTCTTCGCCCAGGCCCGGCACCTTGGCAATGAAGGTCTCTTTTTCACCGTGTACGCCGTGGTGATGCTGGCCGCACGCCCGCTTAGCGGGAGGTTATCCGATCGCTTCGGTCGCGGAGTCGTGGTAGGACCGTCACTCGCGATCATGGCTATCGCTTTCGGGTTGCTGGCAGTGACCTGGGACCAGTGGACGCTGGCGGTGGTCGCCGTGCTCACGGGCGTTGGTTTCGGCGGCGCCCACCCGTCCCTTATGGCCCTGGCCGTCGATCGCTCCGGCGAGAACGAGCGGGGCGTTGCGATGGGCACATTCATGGCCGCCTTCGATCTGGGAATCGGCATCGGTGCCGTCGTTCTGGGCGCGGTCGCTACGGCGTTCGGTTTCGGGACGATGTACGCGGCCGCCGGTCTCGTCGGATGCGTGACACTGTTAGCTTTCGTGGCTCCGGGGCGATGGGTTCGGCGGCAGCGCTGAGGAAGCGCGACGTGGTGGCCAGCCCACGGTTTCCAACCGCCGGGCGAGTCCATGCACAGGGCTTATGCGTTCTCCGCGCGCCTCGTATCACGGCCAGCCCACCCGGGGCTGAAGCCGCCGGGCTGAGTCAACGAAGCCGGCTAGAAGCCGGCTGAGCACGGCATCCAGCCCCCTTCGAGGGGGCTTCGTTGGATTAGCCCGGCGGCTTCAGCCCCGGGCGGTCGCAGTATGGCGTGACGCGCCGGAGAACGCATAAACCCTATCCCCCTGCACGCGAGACTTGACAAGCCGCGCGGAGCCAGCGATAGTATAGATGCCCCGGGGCGGACGCTCGCCCAGTCCTAGATACCTGGAGGCTTGTTATGTCTCTGAACGTCATCCTGCCCCTGTTGTCAACCGTCGTGAGCCTGATCTTCGCGGGGTCCGTCTTCGTGCAGTTCCTCTCGCGCCGCCGGCCCTACCAAGCCGTCTGGACGATTGGCCTCACTTGGTACGCCGGCGGTTCCTTGATGCGATTGTTAGTCGGATTGGGGGCATGGGACGTCTTGATCTATCGGATTTGGTACCTCTGCGGCGCTGTATTCGTCGCCGCCTACCTGGGCATGGGCACTGTATATCTGCTCGCGCCGCGCCGAGTGGCGCATATCGTCATGACGATTCTCGGACTCTCCTCGATTCTTGCGGCCTATCTCGTACTCACCGCACCGGTCAACGTCGCGGCTCTCAAGGCGGGCGAGCTCGGCACCGGCGTATTCCCGAGCTACGTCGCAGCCACCACCGCCATCTTCAACACTTTCGGCGCCGGCGCAATGATTATCGGCGCTCTCTACAGCGCCTGGGTCCTCTGGCGCAAACGTCAGATGCCTGGCCGTGTCGTCTCCAACATTCTCATCGCCGCCGGAGCCATGATCGCCAGCGCTGGAGGGGCGTTCCAGCGCGCAGGTTTCACCGATGCTCCGTACGTCTTTGAGTTCGTCGCCGTGGTGTGCATTTTTGCCGGCTTCCTGGCGAACTACGAGGTGATTGCCTCCCGCTTCGCGTTGAAGGTCAAGCCGGTCTAGGGGCAGCGAGACTCAATCCCAGCCCAGTCGGGTTAGCGTCGCATCGTCTAGACCGAAGTGGTGGGCCACCTCGTGCACGATGGTCCGTCTGATTTCGTAGGCCAACTCGCTGTAGGACGAGCATGCCTCCTCGAGCGGCCGCTGGTAGATGATCACTCGATCGGGCAGAACCATTCCATAGGCGCTAGAGCGCTCGGTCTGCGGCACGCCCTGATAGAAGCCGAAGAGCGTCTCTGTGGGCGGCAGCTCCAACTCTGCCAGGAGCGCGGGCTCCGGCTCATCCTCCACGACAACCGCGACGTTGTCCATCAGCCGCTCGATCTCGGGCGGAAGCGCGTCCAACGCTCGCCGCACTAGGCGCTCGAAGCCAAGGGCCTCCCGGGTGGTCTTGCGTCGTCGTTTCATCGTCCACCGTCCGTTGCGCGGCGCCGCGGCCGCGGGAGTTGCTAGCTGGGTGCCAATTATACCCGCCTTCGGCTAGTCGGACAACCGGACAGCAATTGAAGTTGGACGCGTGAGACCACCATACCTCACCGCCTGCCCCGCCGTGAAGTGCAGCTAGACCGGCCCATAGGGCTAGCGCTAGGCGGCATGGGCCAGATCGCGAACCTGCGGATGCACTAGCCGCTCGAAATCGCTGTAGCGGATCTTGATCGTTTCGGTGTGCGTCCCCGCCTGGAAGATGATCTCCGGATCCTCCGCCAGTCGTGGGTCCACGTACACCGGTAGCCCGTACAGATTGCCAAAAGGCGGCATGGCCCCAACTTCGCAGCCAGGGAAGAGACGCTCGAAGTCTGATTCCGAGGCAAGGCGAAGATCAGTAAGCCCGAGAGATTGCCTGGCCTTCTCGAGATCTACTTTGAGACTGGCAGGCAGGACGAGCATGTAAGGCTTGTCCCCTGACATCGCCATGACCACTTTGGCAACCAATCGACCCGAGACGTGCTCCGATGCCGCTACATCCTGCGCGGTGTACGCCAGAGGATGGTGCACCTCCTGAAACTGTACTCCTTGGGCCTTCAGATAATCCTCCACCTGTTCCTTGCAGCCCATCGTATCTTCCTCCCTAAGTCGCTCAGATTCCCACAAACGCTGACAAGGATGACATGACCCGGTCACGTGGCCGCGTGCGCATCCCCAAGCTTGACGCCGCAGAATACGTACCAGAGGCGCACAACGATTAATCACGCTAATCAGGAGAGGATCTGCCGCCGGCATGGTTCATGGAAAGGCATGTTTCTTCTCTCTTCCGAGTCATTGTTTGATGGAGTGTCTTGTCGAAGCTACTTGCGCGCCGGCACGTCGAAGCCGACGATGCGCTTATCGGAGGGAGGTGGATAGGCCAGCTTGCTATGAGTCAGGCGCAGGTCCACGAGTGCCTCGGCCATCCGGATGGCCACGGGTATTGGGTCGAGCACCGGTATTTCCCCGTAGCCTTGCTGCGCGAGCCCGGACTGCACCGCCTCGACGAGTCCAAACATCCCGGTGCAGCCAAGCACAATGACGTGAGCGCCGTCTTCCTTGATTGCCGTGATCGACTCCTGCACCAATGACTCGACCAGACGCTTGGGATCTGTCTCCAGTTCCAACACCGGGATACCGATCCAGCGCGCTGATGCTAGCTTGTCAAAGACACCGTAGGTCTTTGCCAAGCCGCCAAGCATAGGTGCCACGCTTCCGAGTATGGTGACGACGCTGAACCTGTGACCTAGCATGCTGGCAATGTGCATGGTCGCCTCGGCTGGGCCTACTACCGGGATCGAAACTACCTGACGTGCCGGGTGCAGACCAGGGTCACCCATAGCGTTGATGACAACGGCGTCCATACCCTCTCTCTCAGCCTCCATGATCTTGAAGACCGTGTCCGGAATCGCCAGCATCTTATCGAACTCGCTCTCGATTGAAGCAGGACCTCGATCGATCTGGACCACGCTGATCTCGGTGTCCGGCCCTGCAATTGCTTGATAGCCCTTGGCGTTCACGAGCCCTACGGTGGTTATCGGCGTTACGACCCGGATTCTCTTGCGCATGTTGGAATCACCTCTTGATTTACACGCTTGGCTACTCTGATACTCTAGCAATTGCAGAACAGCCGTTGCAGAAACGATACCATCCCCCTGACGGCAGTTCTAAGGCATGCATCTTGCACGGCCCCAGGGACGGCGTCCCGCGCCAGACAGCCTGGTCGATCTTCGTCCAGCGCAGCCTCGTCGTCCGCCCCCGGTCGAGGTTGGATTCGGAAGGGGAGTGTCCCCAGACTATCTTGCAGGAGCAGGGAGGTACCATATATCATGACCACCACGGAATCGCCCCAGGAACGAGCTCGACGCGCTCAGCTCGCTCAAAGCCCGCACGAGCATGAGGCCTGCGGAGCATGCATCTACTATGCCGAACGGACCGACGCGGAAGGATACTGCGCCCATCCGGAGCTGAGGCTGGACGTGGCCGCCAGTTGGTGGTGCAGCTACTACGAACAGAACCGCAGCAACGCCAAGTTCGTTGGACACCCACTGCATCCGGCCCTGATTCCGTTTCCCCTCGCGCTCACGAGTATGGCGCTGGTCTTTGATCTGCTGGCCGAGATCACACAGCGCGGGGAATGGCGACGCGAGGCC
>SCTZ01000058.1 GCA_004297765.1 Chloroflexota bacterium
CTAGAAGCCGGCTGAGCACGGCACCCAGCCCCCTTCGAGGGGGCTTCGTTGGATTAGCCCGGCGGCTTCAGCCCCGGGCGGTCGCAGTATGGCGTGACGCGCCGGAGAACGCATAAACCCGGCCCTTAGGCCGGGCCCCACTTTTCAACAGGAGCGCTATCGGTTATAATCCAAGACGCAGCGTTGTGGTCCTTCAGGGCAAGGTGAGGCGCAAGCCAATTCCTGATCGGCGGTGATGTAGCCCGCAAGCTCCGACCGGAGCAGATCTGGTGTAAACCCAGAGCCGACGGTAAAGTCCGGATGAGAGAAGGTCCTAGACACTCTCGATCTTTGCTGCCTAGACCTGAAGGCCGTGTGCCTTTGGGTCTTTTTTATTGGCTTGCTGGAGGGGTGGATGCCCGCGGACTATATGGGTCAAGCGCTCGAGTTGGCTAGAGACGCGCTGGGGCGGACGAGCCCGAATCCCGCTGTCGGGGCCGTGCTGGTGCGCGAGGGTGAGGTGGTCGGTCGCGGCCGGACCCAGCAAGCGGGTTCCTGGCATGCGGAGGTCATGGCCCTGCGCGATGCCGGTGAGAAGGTGCGTGGGGCTACCCTGTACGTCACGCTCGAGCCGTGCTCGCACTATGGCCGCACTCCGCCCTGCACGCGGGCCATCATTGCCGCGGGGGTGGCCGAGGTGCACGTGGCCGTGCTGGACCCCAATCCACGCGTGAACGGCGCCGGGCGCCGCGAGCTGGAAGAGGCCGGAATACGCACGGTTGTGGGGGAGCGTGCCGACGAGGCCCAGCAGGTCATCGAGGCTTTCGCCAGGCACATCACCACGGGTTTGCCGTACGTCACAGTCAAGTACGCCATGAGTCTGGATGGGAAGATCGCCACCAGTACCGGCGACTCGAAGTGGATCAGCGGCGAGGAGTCGCGTCGGCTGGTGCACAATCTGCGCGACGAGATCGACGCCATCATCGTCGGCGTTGGAACCGCGTTGGCCGACGATCCGGAGCTGACCGTGCGACACAGCGATAAAAAGAGCCCGCGTCCCTCTCCCCCACTCCGTGTGGTGGTCGATAGCCGGGGCAGAATCGCGCTCGGCGCCAAGCTGCTGAGTGGTGCGGCGCCGACGCTGATCGCCACGACCGCGGCCATGTCCGCGGAACTGCGCCGCCAGATCGAGGCAAGAGGGGCAGAGGTGCTCGTTCTGCCAGGGGGTTCCGACGGCGTCGATCTGCGTGCTCTCATGCGGACCCTCGGGGCCCGTGGCGTCGTCTCGGCTCTGGTCGAGGGCGGCTCTACGCTGCTGGGCTCCTTCTTCGATCATGGGTTGGTCGATAAGGTCTGGACCTTCGTCGCACCACTCGTCATCGGCGGTCGCGACGCGCTCAGCCCTATCGCGGGCGCCGGATCGCTCAGTGTGGCGCATGCCCTGCGTCTGGAGCGGACCGCAGCGCGCGTGGTGGGAGGAGACACTTTCATAACCGGCTATATCGTGCGAGGACAACCATGTTCACAGGAATAGTGGAGGAGGTCGGCACCGTCGTCAGCGCTCGATCGGATGAGCTGGTCGTGCGGGCCAGCACCGTTCTGGAGGGCACCCGCCTGGGGGACAGCATCGCGGTGAACGGGGTGTGTCTGACGGTGGTGACCTTCGCCGCCGGCGCGCCGGGCTGGTTTGCTGTGGGATTGATGGAGGAGACCCTGCGCCGCAGCAACCTGGGGGAACTGCGTCCGGGTGATCGGGTCAATCTGGAGCGAGCCATGGCGCTCGGTGGGCGTATGGGGGGACATCTTGTTCAGGGGCATATCGACGGCGTCGGCCGCGTGCTGTCGCACACTCGAGAGCGCGAGGCGTTGCGCATCCGCTTCTCGGCTCCAGCCGAGATCATGCGCTATATCGTCGAGAAGGGCTTCATCGCCGTGGACGGTGCCAGCCTGACCGTGGCAGAGGTGGATCAATCCAGCTTTGCCGTGTCGCTGGTCAATTTCACGCAGCAGCACATCACGCTGCCTGAGAAGCGTCCGGGCAGCACCGTCAATCTGGAGGCAGACATCATCGGCAAGTACGTGGAGCGCCTGCTGGGCGCACGAGGGGGGCAGGGTAAGGTAACTCTGGAGTTTCTGGCAGAGCACGGTTTCGGGTCGTAGGGACGCCGGTCGGGGAAGACCGCGGCCGGCTTGTACAATAGGGAAAGGAGGCGGTGGTATGCCACTCGCAACAATAGAGGAGGCCATCGAGGATTTTCGCGAAGGCAAGTTCATCATCGTCGTGGATGATGAGGATCGGGAGAACGAGGGAGACCTCACTATCGCGGCGGAGAAGGTCACATCAGAGTCCATAAACTTTATGGCTAAGCACGGGCGTGGACTGATCTGTGTTCCGCTGACCGGACGTCGTCTGGACGACCTGGGCATCCCGATGATGGTGACCAACAACACCTCCACGTTTGGCACGGCCTTCACGGTTTCCGTCGAGGCCAAGAACGGCGTCACCACCGGCATCTCCGCGGCCGATCGGGCCGCGACCGTGCGGGCCCTGGTCGACCCGAAGACCCGGCCCGAGGATATCGCCATGCCGGGACACATGTTCCCGCTGCGCGCACGCGATGGTGGTGTGCTGGTGCGCGCCGGACAGACTGAGGCCGCCGTCGATCTCGCGCGGCTAGCGGGTCTGTTTCCTGCCGGCGTGATATGCGAGATCATGAGCGATGATGGCACCATGTCGCGCATGCCGCGGCTGGAGGTGTTCGCCCAGGAGCACGGACTCAAGATCGTCAGCGTGGCGCAACTGATCGAGTATCGGCATCGTCACGAGCGGCTGATCACACGCGTCGCTGATGCCCGGCTGCCAACCACGTCCGGCGAGTTCACCGTCGTGGCTTACAGGAGCGCGGTGGACACCGATGAGCACGTGGCCCTGGTCAAAGGTGACCTGGGTGATCTGGCGCGGGCCGAGAGGCCGGTCCTCGTGCGCGTGCACAGCCAGTGCCTCACCGGCGACGTGTTCGGCAGTTGTCGCTGCGACTGTGGTGAGCAACTGCGCATGGCCATGGAGATGATCGAGTCGGAGGGCTGTGGCGTGATCGTCTACATGCGGCAGGAGGGGCGCGGCATCGGGCTGCACAACAAACTCAAGGCCTATGCGCTTCAGGATCAGGGTGCCGACACCGTGGAGGCCAACCAGATGCTGGGGTTCCCCGCGGACATGCGGAGCTATGGCATCGGGGCGCAGATCCTGGCCGACCTGGGACTGCGTCGCATCCGATTGCTGACGAACAATCCCTCCAAGCGCGTCGGGCTGGAGAGCTATGGGCTGACCGTCGTGGAACGCGTGGCCCTGGTGGCGCCGCCCCATCCCGAGAACGAGCATTATCTGGAAACCAAGCGCGTCAAGCTGGGACATCTTTTTGAGGCGGGAAAAACCAGTCCGGCCGGGACAGGCACACCGCGGTCGTGAGGAGGAATAGGTGAGCAAGACCTACGAAGGCAAGCTGATTGGCGAGGGACTAAGCTTCGGCGTGGTCGTCTCTCGCTTCAACGAGTTCATCAGCAGCAAGCTATTAAGCGGTACCAAGGATGCGCTGGTGCGCCATGGCGTCAGGGACCAGGACGTGGAGGTTGCCTGGGTTCCGGGTGCCTTCGAGATACCGACCGTGGCCAAGCGCATGGCGCTGACCGGGCGCTACTCGGCGGTCATCTGCCTGGGAGCCGTGATTCGCGGTGCGACGCCTCACTTCGACTACGTGGCTGCCGAAGTGACCAAGGGCATCGCCCACGTGTCGCTGGACACGGGCATCCCGGTCATGTTCGGCGTGATCACGGCCGACAACATCGAGCAAGCCATCGAGCGTGCTGGCACGAAGGTCGGGAACAAGGGCTTTGACGCGGCCGTGGGAGCTATCGAGATGGCCAATCTGTTGCGTGAGATTTCACACCACGAGGAAGTCTAGACCATGAGCAAGGCCCTGGGTCTGGAGGCGGGTGACCGCCCCGGACCCCTGCGGCGCCTGGATGTTTGGCGTGACCTGGACCAGGTTGCGCGACTGTTGAACGTCGTCTTTGGAGACGAGGCCGCGGCTATGGGACGGAGCGTCTCGCGGGAGTTCGATCTCCTGCGCTTCGCGGCGCCCGTGGCTTCGTTACACGCGCTCTTCTCCGATGGCTTCGCCGGTGTGTTCGGCGGCTTTGTCTGGGAGGAGAACGGGCGCATCGTCGGGAACGTCAGCGTTGGCAAGGTCGACAAGTCGGGTCAGCGCTGGATGATCGCCAATGTAGCCGTGCACCCCAGCTACCGGCGAAGAGGCATTGCCCGCCAGTTGACGCAGACCGCCGTTGACGAGGCGGTCCGTCGCGGCGCACGGGCGGTCGTGCTCGACGTGCGTGCCGACAACGAGCCTGCTCGCACCCTCTATCTGAGCATGGGCTTTCAGTTTCTCGACTGCAAAGCGCGCTTTAGGCTGGCGCACGCCCTGCGGCGCGATTGGTCGGTCCAGCCGGGGTATGAGATATGCCAGCTACCTCCGTACGATCGGAGTCGGATCCTCCCGCTGGTCCTGGCGGCCACTCCGCAGACCGTTCAGAAGCTTCTGCCGATCCGAACGCGTGACTATGCCGTGTCCTGGTGGCGCGGTATTGGCACCAGCTTTGTCCACAGCTTGTGCGGCGAGACCGAGCGTATCTTCGGTGTGCAGCGAGGCGGCGAGCTCGTAGGGATCGCCGAGATCGTGGTCCGCAAGTGGAGCTCTCTCCATCGGTTTTCCATGCTGACCCATCCCGACCACGCGGCTCATGTCTCCAACACCCTGGTAGGGCGCTCTCTGGCCGGTCTGCAGCACTACGCGCCCCGCCCGGTGGTGGCCGAGATCCGCTCCGGCCGCCAGGCCGAAGCCGAGGCCCTGCGCGCCTACGGCTTCACCGAGCTGGAGACGCTGGAGACGTTGGTGTATTGGCCGTAGGGACTGCTAACTGGCCTTGAGCCTCTCCGCTTCCCGCAGTCCGGCCAGCACGGCGGCGCGGTTGCGCTCCTTGGTGCCTTTGGGCGCCCTGGCCTCCACCGCTTGCACGATCGCCTCGCGAGAAACCACCCCGGTCAGGCCGGCAATGATGCCCAGCGCTACTATGCTGGCGGACGTGTCGTTGCCCGTGGTGTCTCTGGAGAGCGACGAGATCGGTACTACGTAGCCATGCTTGACGTCGCTGGGCAACTCGACCGAAGAATCGACGATAAGCGTGCCGTCTTCGTCCAGATCCTGGGCGTGCTTGACGAAGGCGGATTCGCTCATCGCCAGCAGAACATCGGCATGCAGCACCTTGGGGTAGTCAATATCGTCGTCGGCGATGATGACGTCGGAGGCGCTGGCCCCGCCGCGGGTCGCCGAGCCGTAGGACTGAGTTTGCGCGACGTTCTTGCCGTCTCTGATGGCTGCCTCGGCGAGCACTATGCCCGCCAGAACGATCCCCTGTCCGCCAACGCCGGCCAACTTGATTTCAGTGCGTCCGTTCATGCCTATCGTCCTCCCTCCGCGGCGGAAAGCATCAATTGGCGGTACCGCTCCACGTATCCTGCGCGGTCTCGGTCTATCAGCACTCCTCTGGTTATCTTGCCGCTCTTGTCTGAAGCCCCGCCGGCTGTGACCGGAACCGTTTCGTCGCGCTGCCTTTTCAGCATCTCAACAGGCGAAGGCGCGCCGTTGAATCGACCAAAGTGGGTGGGACACTGGCTCACCACCTCGATGACGGAGAAACCCTTCCTCTGGAAGGCTTGCTCCATCAGCTTGTGCAGCGCGACCACGTGGTAGGTCGTTCCGCGCGCCACGAAGTTCGCTCCCGCGGCCGCGGCGAGCTCGGCGATATCGATAGGATCGTCCAGGTTGCCGTTGATCGAGGTCGTAGTCTTAGCAGCCAGCGGGGTCGACGGGGAGCACTGCCCGCCTGTCATGCCGTAGATCGAGTTGTTCACGACGATGGCGATCAGATCCATATTGCGCCTGGCGGCGTGCAGAAAGTGATTGCCACCTATGCCCACCGCATCGCCGTCGCCCATGACCACGACCACGGTCATGCCCGGCTGGGCTAGCTTCAGACCGGTGGCAAAGGCCAGAGCACGTCCATGGGTCGTGTGCATCGCGGGCAGGTCGGCGTAGACCGGCATGCGTCCGGTGCAACCGATTCCCGAGACCATGGCTACTTCGTCTTTTGAGAGCCCAAGCCCGTCGATCGTGCGCAATATGGTGCCAAAAACCGTTCCGATACCACATCCGGGACACCAAACCGTGGGGAACCGTTTGCCGGGCCGCAGGTAGCTCTGAACTGGGGCTGCCGCGGTGATGGTCTTTTCCGCCGTCAGTTGGCTCAACATACCTGCTTGATCACCTCCACGATCTGCTCGGGGGAGATTGGCACTCCATCCACGCGGTTGACGCCGATAACCTCGGATCGAGAGCCAATCACCCGCTCGACTTCGAGTCTGAGTTGTCCCTGGTTCATCTCGGGCACTATCACGGCTCTGGCGCGGCTGCACAGTTGAGTGACCTGGTGCGCCGGGAAGGGCCAGAGTGTTAGAAGCTTGAGCGAGCCAGCCTTATAGCCAACCTGACGTGTGGCATGGACGGCATGGCGAGCTGCCCTCGCGCTGATGCCATAGGAAAGCACCACCACGTCGGCATCTGCCGTCTGGTCTTCCTCGACCAGCGCGATCTCGTCGACATGCCCATCGATCTTCCGCTTCAGGCGCTCCATCAAAGGTCCGACCTCGTCCGGCCGTTCAGTCGAGAATCCGGCCGTGTCGTGGTGCAAGCCGGTGATGTGGTAACGGGCACCTCGACCGAAGCTGACGAAGGGTGGCACATCTCCGCCCTGGGTCTCATATGGCCGGTATTTCTCACCCACGGGCGCGGCCGGTGCTGGTCGCAGGGTGGCCACGTCTGGAAGGTGGACAGTTTCGCGCATGTGGGCCACGATTTCGTCGGTGAGCAGGATAACGGGCACCCGATAGCGCTCGGCCAAAGAAAAGGCGCGCGCGGTCAGCCAGTAGGTCTCGCTGACCGACGAAGGGGCCAGCACGATGACGGGGTGATCTCCGTGCGTGCCCCAGCGCGATTGCATAACGTCGCCCTGGGCTGGTCCGGTGGAGAGTCCGGTGCTGGGCCCTGCGCGCTGCACATCGACGATCACGCACGGAACTTCGGCGGCGGACGCGTAGCCCAGGTTCTCCTGCATCAACGAGAACCCGGGACCGCTGGTGGCTGTCATGGCGCGCATGCCGCCCATGGAGGCGCCGATGACGGCCGCGATACTGGCTATCTCGTCCTCCATCTGGATGAAGACGCCCCCGAGGCTAGGAAGGCGCCGCGAGAACATCTCGGCGATCTCGCTGGCCGGAGTGATCGGATAGCCCGCGTAGAAGCGTATGCCGGCCGCGATGGCTCCCTCGACGCAGGCCTCGTTGCCCTGCATCAGAATGGCGCCGTCGTTGCGATCAGGAGAACCCGGAGGAGTCGGCCACGACGCGACCTCAGCGTACGGGCTGGTGGATCGCCGTGCCGCTCTCGACCAAACCTTCCCGGTAGTAATAGCCAAATCAGGGCACATGAGCTCACAGAGCCCGCAAAGGTTGCAGCGCTCCGCAAAGGTTGCCTGGGGGACGCCGTCGTCAACCTGCGTAAAGACATCTTTTGGGCAGAACGAGACGCAAATGCCACAGCCCTTGCACCACGCTTTGTTGATGATCACGCTGTCCTTAACCTCCCGGTCTCTCGCGACAGATAGCGCAGGATCAGGGGACCCTCTTCGGAATGGCTCCGCACTATCCGTGTCCAGTTGGAGAGAGTGCGGAGATACCCCCGACCCCCGGTCTGGCGACGCCGTAGGATCGCGATGATGGCCCGGGTCAGCTTCGGGCTACTGCCTGAGCCTCTGAATTCAGCTTAGCACCGCTCTAAATATAAGTCAAATCGTAGAATACTATGGTAGGTATAGAGGAGGTCTATAACAGAGGTGTGGCGGACGACATTTCCTTGACAGTGTCGAGGAAGGCGCGGGCTATGCCCCCTAGCCCACTTGTTTTGTGGCAGATGGCCACCAGCTCTCGCTGCAGAGTTGGACCGTCTATGATGGGCAGCTCTTTGAGGGTGCCCAGAGCGATCTCCTTCTGGACAGCTATGCGGGGCAGCAGGGAGATACCCAGACCTTGCTCCACCATCTTCTTGGCCGACTCCACGTTGTCCATCTCGAACCTGGCCTTTAGCACCAGACCGACGCTGAGGAAAACGCCATTGACCAGTTGGTAGTAGTTGTTGGTGTCATCGAACAGCACGACGCCTTCGCTGGCTACCTCTTCAATAGTCAAATGCGGGCGGTTGCAGAAGGGATGCGAGGGGCGGGCCACCAGAATGAGCTCGTCGTTGTGCAAGGTCATCGCTTCGATGTCGGGATGGCGCATGTTGCGGACCAATCCGATCTGTACCTCTTCGTGCAGGACCATCTGTAGGACTTCTTCGGAATGACCGGTGCGCACCGCCACGTGTACGTTCGGATGCTTGGACATATATCGATCGAGCAGGGTCGGCAGGAGATACATGCTGATGAACGGTGCCGACCCCAGAACGAGGTTGCCCTGCGTCCCATCCCGCAGATTCTCCAGAGCCGCCTTCGCGTCGGCCAGGGTCCGCAGCGTCCGCTCGGCGTAGGGTAGGAGCAGCTTGCCGGCGTCGGTCAGGGTGACCCCGTACTTGACCCTATTGAACAGCTTGTCGCCGAGCTCTACCTCCAGAGAATGCAGACGCTCGGTCACCGTGGGCTGCGTCAGGCACAAGCTCTCGGCGGCCCGCGAGATGCTACCTTTGCGGGCTACCTCGACAAACGCTTCGACCTGACCAAACTGCATCTCAACCCCTCAAGTATAGCGCCAGCCTTTGACTGGCTTAGGAAGAATCGACTGACATTATAGCTCGCGGTGGAGCTGAGTCAAGAGCTACGGGAGCGAACCCAGGGCCTCGAAATGGAAGGATCATCCAATCTATGCTAACATACTGGCGTCTAGGGGAAATCATTGTGAGATGAGGAGTAGCTGAAGTGGTTGACCGATAGGCTGGAGAAGCGGTTCAGGAAGTTGGCAGGACTGGAGCGGGCTACCAACACAAACTTGAAGCAGTTTGGTTATGCATTGTAAAGCTGTGGTGTTTAGCGAACATGCATCCCATCGCATGTTGACGCGGGGTATTACCGTCGATGAAGTGCTGGCAGTGATCCGGACGGGCGAGATCATCGAGGACTATCCAACCGATATTCCCTTTCCCAGCTTCTTGCTACTTGGCGGCGTTGCGAGGGCACTGCATGTAGTGGTCGCTGCTGACCAGCGGACTAACGAATGCATAGTCGTGACGGTGTACCAGCCCGACCAGAGACGGTGGGACGTCGGCTTCAGGACAAGGAGATCATCATGAAGTGCGTTATCTGTAAACATGGTGAGACGCAGCCGGGCAAGGTGACGGTTACGCTTCAGCGGGATGGTACGGTCGTAATCATTAAGGATGTTCCCGCGGACGTCTGCGACAATTGCGACGAGTATTATCTCTCAGAATCCGTATTGAGAGACTTGGAGGAGCGCGTTGGGCAGGCAGTGGCAAGAGGTGCCGAGGTCGAGATCCTGCGCTTCGCGGCATAGAACGCGTTTTCCTAGCCAGGTATCGGCATCGCCCTCCTCCGTTCGCGCCCACGCCGCTGATACTTTAACGTCGCTCCTGGCTCCCAACTTTCAACTTGCTTGACCCCAGGAAACGGGGCTAGAATAGCTTTAGGGCGCGTGAGAACGTCGCCAATCGAATCGCGTTGGCGTAAACCCGAGCCATGCATCGAATCAAGAGGGATTCCATGACGAAGGATCGCGTCGTTCTCGGGCTGCTCTTCGTGTTCGTCTTCGGCGTGTTCTGCTTCGACGTATTCGTAGTTCCTACCGTCATACTGCCGGTCGCTCTGTATGCCATGCCCATCGTTGTTGGAGCCTACTATTTATCTCCCCGTCAGGTGTCCGCGCTGTCTGTCTGGGCTCTGATACTGCGACTGCCGGCTGATCTGGTCGCTGGCAGTCCTGCCTGGCTGTTGGTGCTCCATTCGCTCTCGGTCGTGATCATCGGCTACCTGGGCGTTGTGCTCGCGGCCAGGAGAACGCGCGAGGCTGCCTTGAGGAGGGAGTCGGAGGCAGCCAGGCAGCAGGTTACAAGCATTCTCGAAAGCATCACGGACGCTTTCTTTGCCGTGGACCGTGATTGGCGCTTCACGTACGTAAACAAGCAAGCGGAGCCGTTGTTGCGCCGCGGGCGAGAAGAGCTCCTGGGGGAGAGCCTTTGGAAAGTCTATCCAGAAGTGGTAGACACCGCGTTCGACAAGCAATGCCACCGCGCATTAGTCGAGCAGACCACCGTCGAGTTTCGTGAGTTCCTGGCGCCGGCGAAGAAGTGGTTCGATATCCGTGCCTACCCATCGCAGGATGGTTTGGCGGTCTACCTGCGCGACGTCACCGAGCAGAAGCGGGCCGAGGAAGCTCTGGCGGAGCGAGTGCGTCTGGCCACTTTGATCACGCACGTGGATACCGCCCTTATTCACAGCAACACCCTGCCGGAAATCCTGCGCCGCTGCGCCGAGGCTCTGGTGGAGCATCTCCATGTGGCCTTTGCCCGGATCTGGACGCTCGACGCGGAGCAGAACGTTCTCGTCCTGCGGGCCAGCGCCGGGATGTACACCCACCTGGACGGAAGCCATAGCCGCGTGCCGGTGGGACAGTTCAAGATCGGGTTGATCGCTCAGGAACGCAAGCCTATCTTGACCAACGCCGTCCTGGGCGACCCGCGGGTCCATGACCAGGAATGGGCACGACGGGAGGGAATGGTCGCCTTTGCCGGCTATCCTCTCATCGTGGAGGATCGTGTAGTGGGGGTCATGGCGGCCTTCGCACGCCAGCCGCTCACTGAGGCCGCTCTTCAGGCCATGGCCTCGGTGGCAAGCGGAATCGCCCTGGTCATCGAGCGTAAGCGGGCTGAAGAAGAGCGCGAGAAGGTGCTGGAAGAGGCACAGCGACGGGCGGCCGAACTGGACGGCACTCTGGAGGCGGTGGCCGATGGGCTGGTCGTGTACGATCAGACAGGCACGATAGTCCACATGAATCCTGCCGCCGAAAGCATTCTTGGCTACACGCCGGAGCAGCGTGAGCTCCCTCTGGCCGAGCGAATGGCCTTGCTGCGGATGGAGACCGCTGATGGTAAGCCATTACCTGTAGATCAAATGCCGGTCCAACGCGCATTGCACGGCGAGATAGCTCGTGGCATGGTGATTGTCATCCACCGCCAGAGCGATGGTAAGGCCGCGTGGTACTCCGCCAGTGCGGCACCGGTACGGGCGCCCGATGGTCGGCTGATGGGATGCGTGTCAGTCTTCACGGACGTCACGGCCTTGCATCAACTGCAGGAGCAGCGCGAGGATCTGATTCACACGGTCTCCCATGATCTGCGAAACCCTCTGGCGATCATCATGGGTCAGGCTCAAGTAGCGCTCAGGCATGCCGAAAGGGAAGACGTCGTTCGGAAGTGCGCCGACGGCATCAATACGAGCGCCAGGCGAATGAACGTGATGATTCGGGATCTGGTCGACGTGGCTCGTCTCGAGGGTGGACAACTGCGTTTGGAGACGAGGCCGATCGACCTGATATCGTTCGTACACGACCTGTTGGAGCGAGGGAGGACCGTGATGGAGCGAGGACGGATCAAGGTAGACATATCACCAGACGTTCCTCCCGTGCTGGCCGATCCTGACCGTTTGGAGCGCATCCTGGTGAATTTGCTCAGCAATGCGCTCAAATACTCGACGCCCGAAACTGACGTCACGCTCACCGCCGAGAGAACCAACGACGAAGTCACCGTCTCGGTGGTTGACCACGGTGTAGGCATAGCGCCCGAGGATCTGACGAATATCTTCGACCGTTACTTCCGAGCTCAGGGGACCAGAAGGACAGAGGGGCTTGGTCTTGGTCTCTACATCACCAGGATGCTGGTCGAGGCTCATGGCGGGCGCGCCTGGGCTGAGAGCGAGCTGGGAAAGGGAAGCACCTTCTACTTCACGCTGCCGCTGGCATAGCTCGCGGTAGTCGGGATCTGCTATAATCACGCTACCATGCCCCCTGGATAAGGAACTTCAAAATGGCCAAGCCTCCGCGTCCCATCTTCGTTTGCCAGCAGTGCGGGTATGAAGCCAGCAAATGGCTGGGGCGCTGTCCGGGCTGCAACGAGTGGAATACGTTGGTGGAGTCGTTGCCGGATCTGACGGCCAGCAGCGCACGCCTTGGCGCAGGCCCGCGCAGCGAGGCGCAACCGCTCTCGCGAATTGACGCGGAGACGTTTCGTCGCCTCTCTCTGCCCTTCGAGGAGTTCAATCGGGTCTTGGGCGGCGGTGTGGTGCCCGGATCCTTGGTCCTCCTGGGAGGCGACCCCGGCATCGGCAAGTCGACGCTGCTTCTTCAGGTCGTGACGCAGCTATCCACCAATCTGGGCACGTGTCTCTATGTCTCGGGCGAGGAGTCCAGGCAACAGATCCGGATGCGGGCCGACCGACTGGGGCTGAGCAGCGACCATCTCTACTTGCTGTCCGAGACAGACCTGTCCGAGGTGCTGCGCAGCGTCGACAAGATCGAGCCGCGGTTGGTCGTGATCGACTCGATCCAGACGATCTATGCGGAGGATCTCTCCTCGGCGGCGGGCAGCGTGGCCCAGATTCGCGAATGCGCCCTGCGGCTGATGCGCGTGGCCAAATCCCGCCACATTCCGGTGCTGTTGGTCGGCCATGTCACCAAGGAAGGCATGATCGCGGGACCACGCGTTCTGGAGCACATCGTGGACACAGTGCTCTACCTGGAGGGGGAACGGTTCCATAGCTACCGTCTTCTGCGCAGCGTCAAGAATCGCTTTGGCTCCACCAACGAGGTGGGCGTCTTCGAAATGACCAACGAGGGGCTGGCTGAGGTGACCAACCCATCGCAGGTATTTCTGGCGGAGCGGCCGCAGGGCGCCACGGGCTCGACCGTGGTCGTGACAGTGGAGGGCACACGACCGATCCTGGTCGAGATCCAGGCCCTGACCAGTCCCACCTCCCTCAGCTTGCCGAGGCGGACCAGCAACGGCATCGACATGAGCCGTGTTCTTCTGCTCACCGCTGTTCTCAACAAGCGGGTCGGATTTCCTCTCTCAACACAGGACATCTTCGTCAACGTGGTCGGCGGGCTCAAAATCGGGGAGCCCTCCGCCGATCTGGGCGTGGCGATCTCCATCGCCTCCAGCTACCGCGATAAGCCGGTGGATCCGGAGCTGATCGTGCTGGGGGAGGTTGGCCTGAGCGGCGAGATCCGCACGGTAAACCAGATTGACAAGCGGCTAGCCGAGGCCGCCAAGCTCGGGTTCCGACGCGGCCTGCTGCCCCGGTCGGTCTGCACGCCACGTTTGAAGGCGCAGGGGTTGACGCTGTTTGGCGCTGGCTCGGTCAATGAAGCGATCGAGATCGCGCTACAGGGCTAGATGGTGTATCCGCCAACCCTAAACGACATCCTCGTCTTACAATTATGACCACGTCTCGTCTATTTCACGAGCCTCGGCTCGTCGGAAAGGAGGTGAGCAAGTTTTGTCGCTGGACTTTTTCGCGCGTCTCATAGGCATGATTGTCCTTGGTATTGGGGGATGGGAGCTCGGTCTGATCGTTTCGGGCGGCGCCGAGCAGCCCGACTATATGCGTTGGGTTCTCTCGCTGGCCCTAGCTGGCGCGGCCCTCGGTCTCTTGCTGACGCCGTATCTCACTACCAAGCCGGCCGCCTGGGTTCGCGGGCAGATTCGGCAGATGCCCGCCACCGACCTTCTCGCCGCTATCATCGGTCTGGTTATCGGTCTCATCATATCTGCGCTTCTGGCGCTTCCTTTGTCTATGTTGCCAGACTATTTTGGCAAGATCCTCCCCTTCGCCGCCGCGGTCGTGCTGGGATACCTGGGCATCGCCACCATGGTCATGCGGCAGAGGGATCTTTACCAGTTGTTAGGACGGCAGGTTGCTCTGCCGGGGCGAGAGGGCAAGCGGTGGGCCGGAACGGGCTATGTTCTGGTGGACACCAGCGCCATCATCGACGGGCGCATCGCGGATATCTGCCGCACCGGCTTCGTCCAGGGCACTCTGCTGATTCCGCGCTTCGTGCTCAGCGAGTTGCAGCAGATCGCTGACTCACAGGATATCCTTAGGCGCAACCGTGGCCGTCGAGGGCTGGACATGCTCAGCAGGCTTCAAAAGGAGTCCTTCGTGCCTGTGGAGATCTCGGACATCGACTTCGAGGAGATTCACGATGTTGATAGCAAGCTGGTGAAGGCCGGCAAGAACTTGCGCAGCCCGATCATCACTAACGACTATAACCTGAATCGTGTGGCCGAGCTGCAGGGTGTCCGGGTCCTGAACATCAACGAGCTAGCCAACGCCGTGAAGTCGGTGGTGATGCCCGGCGAGGAGATGGTGGTCCGCATCATCCAGGAGGGAAAAGAGGTTAACCAGGGAGTCGCTTACCTTGACGATGGCACGATGGTGGTGGTGGAGGGCGGCCGGCGTTTTCTGAACAACCAATTGGACATAGTGGTGACACGTGTTCTCCAAACCGTCGCCGGACGGATGATCTTCGCCCAGCCGAAGGTTGAGAACTAGGGTGATACCAGGCTATAGTTAGGTCGATTGTCATTCTGAGCCGCAGCGAAGAATCTCCTCGTGGCGCTTTTCGAGGCGCCCCGGGGGAGATTCTTCCTCGCCTCGGGCGAGTCAGAATGACAGAACAAGGCTCAGAACAGGCGAACAGGCGCGACTGTAAACGACGCATATAGGTACGTCGGTAACACCGCAGTAGGAACTAAGGGAGACCACATGAACCTGGACAACGGACTGGCGGCCATGTTTGGCGTTGTCATCGTGGCCGCCGGACAGAGCACCCGCATGGGCGGCAGGGACAAGATCTTCGCCGATCTTGGCGGAAAGCCCGTGCTCGCACGGTCTGTGCAAATCTTCCACGACTGTCCGTTCGTGGGGCAGATCGTCATCGTGCTGAACGAAAGCAACTTGGAGCAGGGCCGACAGCTTGTGGAGGAACAGACCTGGAACAAGGTCACCAGCTTGCGTCCGGGCGGCCTGCGTCGTCAGGATTCTGTCGCGAATGGGCTGAAAGCCCTGGACGGTTGCCCCTGGGTCGCCATTCATGACGGAGCTCGTCCTCTGGTCCACCGCGAGACCATCGAGCGCGGTTGTCTGGAAGTACAGCGCTACGGGGTGGCCGTGGCCGCCGTTCCCGCGAAGGACACCGTCAAAGTTGTGGATGCCGATGGCTTCGTCCGCGACACGCCGGATCGGTCGATGCTCTGGCTGGCCCAGACGCCACAGCTATTCCGGTTCGACATCATCGACGATGCCTGCGAGCGCGTGACCGCCGATGTCACCGATGACGCCGCGCTGGTGGAGCGGGCCGGCTACCGCGTCAAGCTCTTCATGGGCTCCTACGACAACATTAAGATCACCACCCCGGAGGATCTGGATCTCGCCCGCGCTATGCTGGGGCTCGGGGCGCGGGCGGTCTGAGGGGTTGAGCTTGGATCTCCGTGTCGGCATCGGCTACGACGTGCATCGCTTTGCCGAGGGACGGCGGCTCGTTCTGGGCGGCGTTGACGTGCCGTTCGAGCGTGGTCTGCTGGGGCATTCCGACGCCGACGTCGCGACGCACGCCCTGATGGACGCGCTGCTGGGCGCCGCCTGCCTCGGCGATATCGGGCAGCATTTCCCCCCGAGCGATCCTACCTACAAGGATATCTCCAGCTTGTTCTTGCTCGGGCGCGTGGGTCGGCTGCTGTCCGAACGCGGCTGGCAGATAGTCAACCTGGACGTCAGCATCATCGCTCAGCGTCCTCGGTTGGCCGAGCACCTGCCGGCCATGCGTCGCGAGATCGGTCGCGTCCTGGGTCTGGACGCCGCCCGCGTCAGCCTCAAAGCTACGACCAGCGATCAGCTCGGCTTCACCGGCCGCGGCGAGGGCATCGCCGCGTGCGCAGTCGCGCTCCTCAAACTTGAAAACCCGTGATGAGTGTGCTAAAAGTGCAGTGCGGAACCGGCCGCTAGAGGGGACCATCCGGCCATGGGGTTGCTGCGATCTATCAGGCGCGATATCGACGTTGTTCTTCAGCGGGACCCGGCCGCGGTCAGCGCGCTTGAGGTCGTCCTGGCCTACCCGGGCTTCCACGCGCGGCAGATCCATCGTCTCGCCCACGCTCTACACCGAGGCAATGTGCCCTTGATTCCCCGTCTGATCTCCCACTGGGGTCGGTTTCTGACCGGTATCGAGATTCATCCCGGCGCGCGGATTGGGGAGGGACTGTTCATCGACCATGGCATGGGCGTGGTGATCGGCGAGACGTCTGAGATTGGAGACGACGTCACGCTATATCAGGGCGTTACCCTGGGCGGCGTCAACACTCGGCGCATCAAGCGCCATCCGACCCTGGGCGACCGCGTGGTGGTGGGGGCGGGGGCTAAGATTCTGGGTGCGGTGACCATCGGCGCCGACGTCAAGGTTGGCGCTGGCTCGGTCGTCGTCTCGGATGCACCGAGCCATAGCACGGTGGTGGGGATTCCGGGCCGCGTGGTGGCCGTGGTTAATCCCACCGACGGCACGACAGAGAAGCTCCCCGATCCCGAGGACGAGATGATACACTGCCTGCGGCGCAAGGTGCAGGAGCTGGAAACGCGGCTGGTCGAGCTAGAGGCTCGCGTTGAGCCGAAGACCGAAATCCGGCCGTCGAATGCCGAGAGTCGAGAATCGAGAGGCTAGAATTGATACGGATAACGAACACTCTGACCGGACAGAAAGAGGACTTCGCCCCACGTGGCGACGTGGTGCGCATGTACGTCTGTGGGGTGACACCCTACGACGAGTCGCACATCGGCCACGCCATGAGCTATGTCATCTTCGACACGATTCGACGGTATTTGGAGTATCGCGACTACCGCGTCAACTACGTGCAGAACTTCACCGACGTGGACGACAAGATCATCGCCCGCGCCAACAAGCTGGGCGTGTCCGCGACAGAGCTAGCCGATCGCTTCATCGCCGAGTACTACCGCGACATGGACGCGCTGAATATCCGGCGGGCGGACGTCTATCCGCGCGTGACCGAGGAGATCCCGGGCATCATCGAGGTGGTGGAGGGCCTGGTGCAGAGGGGGCACGCCTATTTGGTCCATGGCGACGTCTACTTCCGCGTGGCCAGCGACCCCGACTACGGGAAGCTCAGCCATCGCAGCCTGGAAAGCCTGCTAGCGGGAGCCCGGGTCGAGGTGGGGGAGCTCAAAGAGAACCCCATGGATTTCGCGCTCTGGAAGTCCGCAAAGCCTGGCGAGCCCGCCTGGGATAGCCCGTGGGGACCCGGCCGACCGGGTTGGCATATCGAGTGCTCGGCCATGTGCATCCGGCATCTGGGGGAGTCCATCGACATCCATGGCGGCGGGCAGGACCTGATCTTTCCGCACCACGAGAACGAGGTGGCCCAGTCGGAGTCGTACACCGGCGTGGTCCCCTTTGCGCGCTACTGGCTGCACAATGGCCTGCTTCGGCTCGGCGAAGAGAAGATGAGCAAATCCCTGGGCAACCTGGTGACGATCAAAGAGGTGCTGGCAAAGCATACGGCCGATGCGCTGCGACTATTCATCCTTAGCTCGCACTATCGCAGCCCCCTGACCTATACGGCGGAAGGGCTGGAGGCCATGCAGCGCGGCTCCGATCGTCTGGGGCAAGCAGCCCGGGCCGCTTCGCCAGAGAGCGCCGAGAAGCTCAACGCGGAGGAGTATCGCCGCCGCTTCATCACGGCCATGGACGACGACTTCAATACGCCGCAGGCAATGGGCACGCTGTTCGATCTGGCCCGTGACATCAACCGGGCCCGGGAGGAAGGTGTCTCGGTGCAAGAGGCCCAATCCACGCTGCGCGAGCTGGCCGGCGTGCTGGGGCTGACCCTGGCCGAGGCCGAAGCCGAGGAGATCACGGCCGCGCCCTTCATCGACCTTCTAATCCAGATCCGCGCCGAGCTGCGCGCATCCAAGCAGTGGTCCCTTTCGGACAAGATCCGAATGCAGCTCCAGGAGCTTGGCATCGTTCTCGAGGACAAGCCTCAAGGCACAACGTGGAAAAAGGCGTAGAGAGGGTGGGGATCAGGAGATGAGAACAGGTGCGGGCGGAAGAGACAAGGGGGAAAAAGGCGAAAAGGGGAAAAGGGGAAAAGGATCGGTAGGGCGGGGTTCTTCGCCTTTCCGGGGCTCGTCGGCAGGAGGGGGACCGCGTTCCTCGAAGCCTGGTTCTCGACCTGGTAGACCAGGTGAGCGGCCCTCGGCGGCCGGCGCGGGACCCGCGAGAACGGGCACACGTCCCTCGGAACCCACCGGGCGACCTGCCAGACCTGGTGCACGTCCCGCGGCTCCCAGCGCGCGACCGGGGTCCCCTGTCCCACGGTCTCTGGCTCCCGAGGCCCGACCGGCCGCTCCGGAGACCCAGCCGCGAAGGGCTCCTGGCGCACCTGAGACTGAGCTGCACAACCTGATCTGGGGGCGCCAGGTCGTGCTGGAGGCGCTGCGGGCACGACGTCCGATCGAGCGGGTTATCTTGAAAAAGGGTGTGCGAACCATCGGACCGGTGGCCGAGATCCTGTCGCTGGCCGAGACTCGCACGGTGCGCATCGAGTGGGCCGACGATAGGACGTTCCAGTCGATACCGGGCAACCACCAGGGCGTGCTGGCGAGAGTGCGACCGTACCGCTACGCCCAGGTCGACGAGATGCTGGCGCTGGCTCAGGAGAAGGGCGAGATGCCGCTGCTGTTGCTGCTGGACTCGGTGCAGGATCCCCAGAACTTCGGCACGTTGCTCCGCACGGCCGAGGCGGTAGGCGTACACGGTGTGATCATCCCGGAGCACCGCGCCGTGGGAGTAACGCCAGTGGTCGAGAAGACCTCGGCCGGCGCGACCGAGCATCTGCGCATCGCCCAGGTCACTAACCTCGGTCGGGTCATCGACCAGCTCAAGGAGCAAGGCGTCTGGGTCATAGCTGTCGACATGGATGCTCCCCAAGCCTACGACGAAGCAGATTACCGCATGCCGCTGGCCGTGGTCCTTGGCAGCGAGGGTGCCGGCATCGGCCGTCTGATACGCTCCAAGTGCGACCTGGCCGTACGCCTCCCCATGCACGGCCGTGTAGAATCCCTCAACGTGGCCATCGCCGGCTCGATTGTCCTGTACCACGTCTGGAGGCAGCGAAGCAAGACGACTCAGAGTAAGCTGCCGAAAGACTGAACTGCAGATTACTCAGATTACGCTGATTTCGCAGATTCTTTTTTCGATCGGCGTTGTCCGCAGAGATGCACTGCTCCCTGATCCCTGGCTCATGGCCGTGATCCCTGGTTCGCTCCGTCCCCAATCTGTGTAATCTGCGCAATCAGCGTAATCTGTGGTTCAGACGCGTCCGGCTTATAGACCGCAGAGGTGGCGTGTCGCGCAGTAGTCGCAGGAGGAGCCTTTGTCGGGCGTAAGCACGTCCGGGCCGAGGGCGATGGCCATCGAGATGGATTTGAGCGGGTGCAGAAAGAAGGATGCGGTCAGCGAGACGCCGATGGCGTTCAGCGGGCAAAGCTCTTCGAAAACGGTCTGATCGGCGGATGGCCAGTGGGTGGTGCCCGGGTTGAGGGGGATGCTGGCACGTACGCCCTTCTCTCTGGCCAGTTCCTCAACACGGCCGTAGGCCACCGCGCCCACCTCCTGCAAGGCCAGAGTGCCGAGTCGGTCCAGGAGGTTCTCCATCAGGTGCTTCCCCTGCTGCCGCAGCTCCGCCACACGGGTCTCGAGCGCGGGCCCAATGGTGTAGACCAGCAGCGCAACTTCGGGCGCCGACGCGAAGAGCTCCGCGACGACGGGGCTGCGCAGAGATTGCCCTGTGGCGATGAGAAGCCGATCGGGCTCCGCGCCGAGAACGGGCTGAACCGCGTAGCAGAAGGCCGGCTGAACCAGCGCGCGGACCTCGTCGAGGGCGCGCCGATAGGTGCTCGGGCTGACCCGCGAGCCGAAGAAACCGGACGGGTCGCTCCCGCGACGGCGTAAGGCCACCATCGGATCGAACTGGAGCGGGAACCCCTTGATAACCTCTCCAAACGGCTGATAGCGCATGCGATGCCTAACCTCTCATGGGCTGCTCTCAGCCTCTCCATGACAGCACCGGCACCTTGCTCATTGCTTCCAGCATGGCATTGGCCGGCATGAGCTCGCCACACGCTCCAGTGTACTGCCAGTCTATCCAGCTGTCCAGGTGCTTGATGTCATGGAGCGCATAGTCGGTGTGACTGAGAACTCCTCTGGCGAGGAGTCTAAAATCGACCGGGAGCAAGCGAGTTCGTCCGTGGCAGTAGCACGGCCGCCTCGCACGTGGTAAAATACGAGTCGTGCCGACGTAACTCAATTGGCAGAGCAGTGGCTCTGTAAACCATCGGATAGGAGTTCAATTCCCTTGTCGGCTGAATTCGCCAATGGACGGTGTGCTCTCCTGGCAAAGTCGCTCAAGTTCCCAGAGTCCTAGGGGAGGCTTGATATGCTGACAGCGTTTATTCAAGCGGCCATGCGTCACGCGACATATGAGATCATCGAAGACGACGCAACATTCTTTGGGCACATTCCCGAGTTGCAGGGCGTCTGGGGGCATGCGGCCACACTTGAGGCTTGCCGTGAGGGACTGCAGTCAGCACTGGAAGACTGGATAACTTTCTCCCTGGCGAACAACCTGCCCATTCCACCGATAGATGGCATCGAGTTGCATAGCACGCGAGCGGCATAATGCCGGCATTCGCTCCGATCAAGCGCGCTGACCTCGTTCGCTACCTGCGGAAGGCCGGCTTCGACGGGCCCTATCCGCAGAGCAAGCACGAAATCATGCGGCATGGCTCGATCCGCGTGGTTATCCCCAATCCCCACGAGGGCGACATCGGTGTTGGGTTCCTCCACCGCATCCTGCGCGAGGCTGGAATCACGCGCGAGGAGTGGGAAGCGCTGTAAGCGCCTCGATATCACATCGTCGTAGCCTCGCTGCGGCAGTAGCACGACCGCCTTGCACGTGGTAAAATACGTCTCGTGCCGACGTAGCTCAATTGGCAGAGCAGCGGTTTTGTAAACCGCAGGTCGTGGGTTCGAGTCCCACCGTCGGCTCCATCTGTTTTCGGCTAGCGGGCATTCCTCTGAGAGGCTACCAACAGTTGGCGGTCTGAAGGAGACCACCGGTGTTGACTGAGTACATCCGTGCTGCCATGCATCGCGCAGAGTATGAGATCATCGAGGACGATGGCACATTCCCGGTTTCTCTGGACTGTGGGCTAATGCCCCGACACTGGAAGCCTGTCGCGAGGAGCTGCGATCTGCCCTGGAAGACTGGATGCTGATTGGGCTGAGACACGGGGACCCGCTGCCGGTGGTGGATGGCATTGACCTGAGTGTCAAGCACGTCGCCTGATGCCACGACTCGGCCCGATCAGCCGGCGCGACCTGATCCGCTACTTGCGTGAGTTGGGCTTCGACTCTCCCGAGAGTGGAGGACGGCACCAGGTCATGCGAAGGCGTACAGTCAAAGTCGTGTACGAAGAGCGATCTGTCGAAACAGGTCCGTGTCCTATGCCACGGCCAGCGGCTCTCCACTCATGCTGCGCTGCCAGACGTATTCGTAGACGCGCTCCGCCAGTTGCTCGGTCTCGGCCTCGGAGAAGGGTGGCCGAGGCAGCCACCGCCAGAGGTTGTCGAGGATGAAGACCTTTACCTCTGCCTGGGTGGTCGTGTTCTGCGTCCAATCCTGCATTGGCTTGACGAGCTCCTGGAGCGATGTCAGCAGTGATTTGCTGGCTTGCTTCAGCTTCTCTCGATCGGCCTTGCCGATATTCTCCTTGAAGAGCAGATCGAACAGCGCCAGCTCGTCTTCGCTGAGGCCCTCCTCGGCCGCGCGTCTCTGCTCCACGTTCAGGCTGTTTGCCAGTTGAACGAGCTTAGCAAAGGTCTCCTCCACGGTTACGCGGTCCTTCTCGCGATTGTAGTCGGCGATAATCCCCTGGTACCGTTTGTAGTAGTCCATTCGCAGTGGGTTATGTGCCAGCATGCTCGCCAACCTATCCTCGATGAGGTCGCGGATGTCCTGCAGCGCCAGGTGTTTGTGTCGGGTCTTCTTCGCGAACTCGTCGCGCAGTCTGGATAGATCTACCTGACTCAGGTCCACCGTGAGCCCTTCGGCGTGATCCTCGCCCGGCTCCAACGCCTGAATGGCCGCGTTGACGATCTTGTGCAACTCCTTCAGGAGATCCGTCACGTCGGCCGTGTCGCGCCTTTCCTGGAGCTTCTTGTAAATGGCCTCCAGATTATCGTGCCGCTCGGCGTAGGCGAACGCGCTGGGCTCCATGAGCAGCGCTTTGAAGCGGCTGAATACCTGGCGTGCCATGATCTCGAAGCGGCGCTTCGCTTCATCCGAGGTGTAGAGAGCGTCCACGGCATCGCGCAGTGCCCCTATCCGGGCGAAGCCCGTGGCGCCCGTCAACCGGGTGGGGTCAAAGCCCAGGGTCTTGAGATGGGTCTCGGCCTCCTCGATGGCCTGTAGCAGAGCGTAGACCCGTTGCTCGATGGGCTCGACGATGTCGCCATCGTCACCACTCGCCTCGTCGCCCAGCGCGTATTGGGCCAATGCCTCGCGCAGGCTTCTGAGCATCCCGTTGTAGTCCACTATCACGCCGCAATCCTTGCCGGGATAGACCCGATTGGCGCGCGCGATGGCTTGCATCAGATTGTGGGCCTTCATGGGCTTGTCGATGTAGAGCGTGGAGAGGCACTCCACGTCAAAGCCGGTGAGCCACATGGCACAGACGATGGCGATGCGGAACGGATGCTGAGGATCCTTGAAGGCGTCGTCCACGGCAACGCTCTTGCCGTCCGGTGTCTGAAAGCCCTTCTTCATCACCACGCGATGAGGGATGATGTCGAAGCCCCATTTCTCGAAATCGCGCACCTCGTTCTGGGCCTCGCTGATGATGATCTCGACAATCGTGCTCTCCATCCAGCGCGCCTGCCCCCGCAGGCCTTCCAGAAGCTTGCCCAGCCGTTCCCTCTGTTCCGGGGCGGTTGTCGCGGCCAGCTCGGCCTCTCTGTGCGGGACGAGAGCTTTGATCTGAGCCAGCTTCGCTTGCCAGCGAGGCTCGATGCGCTGAAACATGCGGGCGCACGTTATCTTGTCGATGCACACCAGCATGGACTTGCCGCTCTCCCAGCGGGTCGAGCAATGCTCCACGAAATCATCGGCCAGCTTGTCCAGCCGATCGTCGGCGGTGATGATCTCGTAGTCTTTGCCCAGCAGCTTTTCGAGCAGCGCGGTCTGGTCCGGGTCGAGATCGGCTTGCTCGATCTTTGCGGCGATCCGGTCGTTCAGATCGAGTCGGGCCAGTCCGAGCTCCTCGCCCCGGTTCTCGTAGACCAGGCGCACCGTAGATTGGTCTTCTTCGGAACGCCTGAAGTCGTAGCACGAGATGTAATCGCCGAAGATGCGCCGGGTCAGTTGGTCACCTTTGAAGAGGGGCGTGCCGGTGAAGCCGATAAACGCGGCGTTTGGCAGCGCCAGCCGCATGTTGCGAGCGAACCGGCCTGACTGAGTGCGGTGGGCCTCGTCCGAAATCACGATGATGTCGTCGCGCTTGCTGTAGGGCTCGCTCACCGGCTGGTTGAACTTGTGGATCAGGCTGAAGACAAAGCGATGGTTCTTGCCGAGGATCTCCTTCAGCTCCAGACCCGAGCTGGCGCGCGGCACCGTCTCGTCCACCACCCCGCAGCCGATGAAAGTGCGCCAAATCTGGTCGTCCAGGTCATCGCGGTCGGTCATCACGACGAAGGTGAAGTTGCCGGGCACCACACGTCGCACCTTCTCCGCGAAGAACGCCATCGAGTAGGACTTGCCGCTGCCCTGCGTGTGCCAGAAGACGCCCAGCCTGCCAAGATCGGGATGGGCCCGCTTGATCAGTGGCAGATCCTCGTCCTGCAGTGACCGGCCGTATGATGCGTGCTCCGCGGGCGCCTCGGCGGCAAGCATTTCCGGTCTGGAAACCCTGTAGTGGATGAGGCGGCGCTCCGGGGGAAACTCGCGCTTGAGCATCTCCTGATGCTGCACCGACGCGACCGCGTTGTTCACGCCCAGCACCTGGTGGTTGCGCGCCACGATCTTGCGTGTCCCGCCCGCCCGGCTATCGTCAAAGAGGATGAAGTTCTCTACCAGATCCAGCAGTCGCTGCTTGTCCAGCATGCCGTTGAGGAGCGCCTGGGCATCCACGCGGCCCTTATCTTTCTCGTCGTTGCGCTTCCATTCGACGAAGTGCTCCCATTTGCTGGTGATGGAGCCGTAGCGGGCGCGGTCGCCGTTGCTGACGACCAGGAAGGCGTTGTGATGGAAGGCGTGGGCGATGCTGTGCTCGTTCATGTAGTCGGTGAGGTTGTCGTCGAAGCCACGGCGTTCGTTGCGATATACAGCCTTGAGCTCGATGAAGACCAGCGGCAGACCGTTGACGAAGCAGACCAGGTCCGCCCGCCGGTTGTAGTGCGGCACGCGCAGCCCCTGAATCTTGAGCTCGCGCACGGCCAGGAACAGATCGTTGGCGATGTTCCGGAAATCGATCACTCGCGCCTGGGCGTGGCGTGTCTCACCGCTGGCGTCGCGCCATTGCACCGGCACGCCGTTTCGGATAAGCCCGTAGAAGTCGCGGTTGTGCTGCAATAGCGACCGCGTAAAGTCGACCTGCGTGAGCTTCTGGACAGCGTCCTCGCGCGCTGATTCAGGCAGACCGGGGTTGAGCCGCGACAGAGCCGCGCGAAGATCCCGCACCAGCACCACCTCGCGCTCGTTCGCGCGGCCCAGCGTGCCATTGGGACCGAACGTCTCCGCATTGTGGGCGTAGACGCTCTCCCAGCCCAGGATGTTTTCCAGGTAGTCGGCGAACGTCTTCTGAACCAGGCGGTCTTCGCTATTGATGTCGGTCAGGGCCATGAGCTACCCTTCTTTCACATCTCCAGGCTCACTGTCGGGTGCCAACAGTATCTCTCGCCGCACGGGATCCTGCAGAACATCGGCGGTTACCCGCCAGCGACGCAGAGTTTCGTCGAGCAACGCGGCGGACTGCTCCCGCGCGGCCACGATCACGGCCTCGTGCATCTCCTGGATGAACTCCGCGAGGTCCTCTTTGTCGAACAGCCTCAACCAGGTCCACTCGCCGAAGCTGGCGAGATCCAGTTGTCCCTCCTGCCTTTGGGCTAAAGCACGTTCGATAGTTAGCAGGTTTGCGACAACGTTGACTACCTTCAGCAGAGCATCAACTCGCTCCTCAGGCAGCATGATCAGGCTGACACCATCTTTGTCTCTTAGGCGAGCCCATCCTGCGCGGGCAGCATCGAGGATAGCACGTCCCTTCTGGTTCAGATCACTGGCCTGGAAAATCGTTGGGGCCACGGTCATAGGTCACCTCATCTAAAAGAGCTTAGCAAGATTATACCACGGATGCTGCTAATCAAGCCCGGCCCGCTGGGTGCTTAGACCAATGAGAGCGACAAGGATACCTCTTTCTCCCCTGTTCACACCGCGATCTCGCCGCTGATCAGCCGTGGGAGCAGCAGGTCACGAGCGGCGCGAAGTTTCTGGTTCTGGATTTTCAAAGTCACGATCTGCTTGCCCATCGAGCAAAACAGTGCGTTCGCTTGGGTTAACAACGCGTGCGGTGGAACGAGAAGGCGAATCGTCTTCAGTTCCTTCGCTCCAAGGTGTACGACCGTTGTTCCGGTGATCGTTTGGTTGAAGGCTCGGATGGGCTGACGAAGCATCCAAAACAGAAGACAGTCGTCGAGTTCTTCGTTGCCCTTTATCCGGACGACTCGCTGATTGAGCCAAGCATCGCTGCCTGCCCAAAGTCCCATGTGAAACTCCCCGTCCATGCCGATCAACAAATCACCGTTACTTAGTCGTCGGTCAGGTGGGGCTTCTTCGACAGTGAATGTGCGCGACTCGCCGGCCAGCACATCGCGAATGCGTACTACGGGCAGTCCCTCGCCATCTTCGGTGAAGAGACCGGATTGAAAAGGATGCCCATAGGTCGCTGTCGCGAGGTCAAACAGTGGTCTCTGATTCCACCCCTCCGGCACGCCGTCATTGACAGGGGTATGCTCATGTCCAGGAAACCGCAGCCGAACGAACCACTCCCGGTAAAGCTGCCGTGCCGCCTCTTCCAGCAACGCCATCCGCCGCCGGTTGTTTTCGATCAGGTCGTCGTAAGCGGAGAGTATGTTGGCAATCTCGCGTTGAGTTTCCGCCGCTGGGTAACGGATCGGCAGGTTGGCAACAATTGCGGCACTGAGGTTGAGCATCGTGGTGCCTACGGCGTGCTGCTCCAACCACCTCACCACGTGCCCTTGCTCCATAAAGTAATACAGATACTCCGGCACGAGATCTTGGCCGTTCAGTTCAATCTTGAGGCAACCAGTTCCACACAGCCAGCCCTCTTGCTCGGCTGTAATGTAAGCACGTTTCGTGATCTCGCCTCGACGCGGCAGCACAATTGTCCGAGGGCGGAGCTTGTGGCGTTCGAGACGGTTTGCCGTCTCCTCCGAGACCCGAGCGATCGATTCCAGAGAGACGCGGCCTCCGGCAATGTCTCTGGGCATGATTACTGGAATGCCCTCGTCCTGGTAATCTGCTTGGTGAAGTTGCGAGCCAAACGGTCCTGTCTGAATCACGCCACCGTCTCGCCTGGCGAGCTCGCCGAGAGTCGCTTCGCGCCAAATCATTGTCTGAGTTCCTCGAAGTTCTCCTGGATCTTCGCCGCGACTCCTGCCGCCTTCCGGTTGCGTCCAGCCGGCCTGGTATGGATGGCATGGAACCACCGATTTGAATTCATGCCGTCGCCTCCAGTAGCTTGGCGCTGTTTCCACGGTAGCTGGCCGGGCGTTGGGTTGCTGTCAACGGATTCGCGGGAACGGATTGCACGGATGGGCGCGGCACGAGCTGCGATCCCGCTTCACGGCGCTTCTGGCCTTAGCGAGTCTGGCACGAAGAGCCACTGGCGGTTGACGCGGTGTTCCGTGATCTTCTTGGGCGGAAAGACGCGTCGCCACTGCAGACTGCGCGTGCCAAAGTTGATCAGCAGGGCTATCGGGCAGCCGGTGACAGCAAGATAGCCGATGGCCTGCGCCAGATGGGTGTTATCCAGGCCGTGGAGCGCCTTGATCTCTACCACGACCTGCTCACCGACGATGAAGTCGGGAACGTAGTACCCAACGAGCACACCGCTGGGCACACTGTCGTATACTTCAACCAGCACCTGGGACTGATAAGCTAGCCCACACTCGGAGAAGTGCACCTCCAGGTCGCGCTGGTACGTATCCTCGCGGTAGCCCGGACCTCTGTCCCGGTGCACAGCCATGGCGCAGCCGATGACCCGGTAGGTGAGCTCATCATAGGGAGTCTGAGCCGCCGTGCCTTTCACGACCGTATCCCTCCCCGAGGGCTGCGGCTAGTAGTCGCAGCCATCCCAACTCCGTTGTACCATAGTAATGGTGCAGGCGCAAGTGAGCCAGGATGTTATAATATGAGGGCAACAGATTTAGAGCCGCTTGTCTGTTCAATACGATTCCAGAAATCCGTCGTCAGCACCCATCCGTGCAATCCGATCCCACCAATCCGTTGACAGCACCCCTCCGTGCAATCCGATCCCACCAATCCGTTGACAGCACCTATCCGTGCAATCCGTTCCCGCCAATCCGTTGACAGCCCCTATCCGTTCCCGAATCCGTTGACAGCCTCATATCCACAGCCCCTCGAAATTCGCCTGAATCTTCGCCGCCAGTTCTGCCGCTTCCCGGTTGAGGTCGGCCAACTCGGTGTGAATGTCACGCATCGCTTGCTCGAAGTCGAACTCCTCGTCCACCTCGGCCGGAGCGACGCCCACGTAACGGCCCGGCGTCAAGCTCCAGTCAGCCGCTTCGATCTCCGTCCTGTCCACCAGCTTCACCAGCCCCGGCACCGCTTGCAGCTCGGCCGCCGGAAAGCGGTCCTGCAGCCATGCTACCTGCCGATGAAGATAGGCCGCGTGCTTGAGTTGTTCGACCGCGACTTTCCTTTGCTCATCGAGCTGCTTTATCAGACGCCCTGCGGCTCGGCGGTCATAATCAGCCGCGGCTCCATTCCCATTCTTGCCGCCCAGATCGCTGCCAAGATCCGCCGCGCGAGCGGCCAGCTTGTAGAGCAGGTCCACCTGCTTGATCAGTCCACGGATCTCCTCGGCGATCGGGTTGAACGACTTCCGGGCAGCGTGCTGGTCTTCGTTCGTTTCGGGCAGCGCGGCGGCATAGTTGTCTTGAAAGTCGGCGAGGGTGTTGAGCAGGTTTGACCGATCGGGACCGTACGCTGTGACCGCGTTACGCAGCTCGGCCACGGCATCTATGATTGCCTGACTCTTCTCTGCATCGAGCTGGTCGTTCGTCTCCACAGCTAGTGCCAGTGCGCTGAAACGATGCTGGAGATCGGCTAGCGTGGCCTCGAAGGCCACGAGCTTTTCAGGGATGGCCGCGCTCTCATCGCAGATGGCGCCGACGTAGTCTCGCACGAGGGCGAGGAAGCGTGACTGCTGGCCGCGATAGAGCCAGACGATGGCGGAAAGATTACTCATCTGCTCAGGCGAGAAATCGCAGATCGTGCGATTGATCTTGCGGTAGATGTTGCGTGCGTCGAGCATCAGGACCTTGTCTCTTCGCTCGGCAGGCTTGGCCTGGTCGAAGAACCACAGCTCGCAGGGAACACTGCGCGTGTAGAAGAAGTTGGAGCGGATGGAGATCATCACGTCCACGTCGCCGGTCTCGACTATCTTCTTGCGCACGTCCTTCTCCCCATGTCCGGCGCTGGAGGCCTGGGACGACATGACAAAGCCGGCCCGTCCCTTATCGCTCAGGTAGCTCCAGAAGTAGGAGATCCACAGGTAGTTGCCGTTGGAGACCTTCTTTTCCTTGTTCACCCCCGGCAGGCCGAAGGGGAGGCGCGGCTCGTTCTCGATGCGCTCGGCGTCCACCAGGTCCACGTTGAAGGGAGGATTGGCCATGACGAAGTCGCATTTGCCGACCAGCGTGTATCGATCCTCGTAGTAGGTGATGGCGTCGGCGATTCTCCCTTCCAGCCCGTGGACGGCCAGGTTCATCTGGGCGATGCGAATGGTGTCGGGGTTCTTCTCCTGACCGTAGAAGACCACCTGATGTGGAGTATCGCCGCCGGTGCGCTCGATGAAGTGGCTGGATTGCACGAACATGCCGCCCGAGCCGCAAGCGGGGTCAAAGACGATGCCGTGCTCCGGCTCTATGACGTTGACGATGGTCTGGACCAGCGAGGAAGGTGTGAAGAACTCGCCGTTGTCATGGGCCTTCTGGACCGAGAACTTGGCCAGGAAGTACTCATAAATGCGCCCGAAGACGTCGCCCGTGGCCTGCTTGATCTGCTCGTTGTTGAAGAGGCGCATCAGGTCTTCCAGCACTTTGGAGTCGAAGATGCCGTAGTCCTTTGGCAGCACGTTCTTGAGCGGCTCGAATTCGTCCTCGATGGCCTTCATGGCCTCGGTCACGAGCGTGGGTAGGTCGCTGCCGCTGACGGCGGCCTGCTCCATGATGCGATCGTAGCGGGCCGACTCCGGCAGCCAGAGAGCGCGTCGGCGCAGGTAGTCGGCAGGCTGCACCTTGCGTGGCGGCATCTTTCCGCTAGCCTGGTCCTCCTCGATCTGTCGCGCGGCCGCGGCGAAGCGATTGGCCGCGTGCCGAAGGAAGATGATCCCAAGCACCGGCATGAAGTAGTCGGACGATGTCAGCTTGGAATTGGCCCGCAAATTGTCCGCTGCTGCCCACAGGTCGGCTTCGAGCTTCTCGATATCCTGGTAACCGTTGGTCATAGGTCGCAAGTGGTTGTTGTTCATGCAGCGGCTCTTGGCTCCTCTTGTTTCCGGCGCGCGATGATGACGTAGGGTAGCGACAACCCCTCTTGGTTGCGCGGTCGAATGCTCGCGGAACCATAGTAGTACGTACTGGACGTTCCGTCAATGGGGTGATCTGCTGGCTGAATGCACCGGTGACGTGCTAGAAGGAAGGTGCTTTGCTCGAATTGACCCCGCGGCGCGCACTGGCATACAATGGACTTGACTAGAGGGCAATCTGCAAACCATCGGTTGAATGGTCGAGTCCATTGTCGTCCACCGTTTCTTGCGCGTCTGTACGACGATTGACGCAGTCTAAGAAGCGGGTGCTAGCATGCCGCATCTTTCTGTCACAGCGGGGTGAGGGATGACCAGGGTAGTCTTCTGGAACATCGAAGCCACGGGGCTCTTTTATCTTCTGTCGGTCATCGCCATTGCCGTCTTCCTGGTCGGGTTCTACCGCGTCGCTCGCATCTGGCGGTCCGGCTGGGGGGAAAGGCGGGAGCGCAACGTCGGGCGCAGCGTGAAAAGGGCGCTCCTGGACGGGCTCCTGGGCCGGCGCATCTTCCGCGGTGATGTCCTGGGTGGTTTTGCGCACTTCTCCCTGATGTGGGGATTCGTCCTCCTGTTCATTGGCACCGTTCTGCTCACCGTCCACCACGATATCGTTCCCTTCCTTTTCGGCACCGTCTACCTGACCTACTCGCTGGTGCTGGATATCGCAGGCGCCTTCTTCATCGTGGCCGCTCTGCTGGCGGCTTTCCGCCGTTTCGTGCTCAGGGCTAACCACGTTCCAAACCGCTGGGATGATCCGATGATGCTGGCGCTGCTGTTCTTGATCGCGCTGACGGGGTTCGTGATCGAGGGCCTGCGGCTAAGCGCCATCTCTCATCTGGGCATGGAGTGGTCTCCGGTAGGCGACCTGTTTGGTGCCAAGTTGGGCGGTCTGGTCGACCTGACGACCTTTCATGGCGTGGTGTGGTGGATTCATGCCCTGGCGGCCCTGGGACTGGTGGCGTACCTCCCGTACTCGAAGCTGTTCCATATGTTCGCGGCGCCGACTCACCTCTATCTCAGCACTGTGCCCCCGGGGATCGTCACTCTGGAGGAGCGCGAGGGGCTGCGCGGGGAGCTCGATCGAACGGAGCTGGTCTCCCTCGACGCCTGCACCCGCTGCAATCGATGCGAAGTGGTCTGTCCGTCCTACGCGGCCGGCGAGCCGCTCTCTCCCAGGGCGCTCGTGCAATCGATGAAGAGCTTCGTTCGGCGCAAGTACGCCCCCGAGCGGCAGTTGCTGGCCGCGGAAGAGCTGAAAACGAACCCGCCCAAGATCGAAGAGGCCGTGGCGCGAGACGAATGCTGGTATTGCACGACCTGTGTGGCCTGCGCCGAGGCCTGCCCGATCGGCATCAGTGCGGCCGACATCGCGCGCGAGACGCGTGTGACACTGGTCGACGGCGGGCGGCGTGTGCCCAAGACCATCCGCGATGCGCTAAACAACGTGGGCAAGTACGGCAACCCCTGGGAGCACAACGGCCCCAAGCATTACGCCTGGCTGAAGACGCTGGAGGCCAAGGACCTATCGCAGGGCGATGAGGCTGAGCTGTGCTACTTCGTGGGGTGCCTGGCCTCCAACGACGAGCGCAACCAGGCCGTGGCGCGCGCTCTGGTGAAGGTGCTGAATACCGCCGGAGTGGATTTCGGCATTCTGGGCAAAGAGGAATCCTGCTGCGGTGAGTTCGCGCGGCGTCTGGGCGAGGACGGATTATTCGAGGCGCTGGTGGAGGGCAACTATGGGGCCTTCAAGGATCTGGGCGTCTCCCGGCTGGTCAGCACCTCGCCACACTGTTTTCACACCATGCGCAACGAGTACCCGGTCATGGCGGAGAAGCTCAAGATTGAAGCAGCGCCGAGCCTGGAGGTGCGCCATCACACGACCCTCCTGGCCGATCTGCTGCGCGGCGGCGCCCTGCGCTTCAACGGGCGCATCGAGAAGACGGCAGCCTATCACGATCCGTGCTATCTGGGGCGGCACAATGGGATCTACGACGACCCGCGCGCGGTGCTGCGGGCCATTCCCGGGCTGCGGCTGGTGGAGATGGCGCGCAGCAGGTCCGGGAGCTTCTGCTGTGGAGGCGGAGGCGGCCGCATGTGGCTGGAGTCGGACGTGGAGCACCGCATCTCGGAGCTGCGGGTCCAGGATGCCGCCCAGGCTGGCGCCGAGCTGCTGGTGACGGCCTGCCCCTATTGTTTGAGCAACCTGACCGACTCGATGAAGGTGGCCGGCTATGGCGACAGGATCGAGGTCAGAGACATCGTCGAGCTGGTCGCAGAGGTGATCTGAGGAGCAAGCACATGAATATCGTGGTCTGCGTGAAGCGCGTGCCCGACACCGCGGAGGCCGAGGTCGCGATCGACAGGTCTGGCCAGGGGATCGACACGGAGGATCTGGTCTACGACATCAACGAGTGGGACGCCTACGCCATGGAAGAGGCAGTCCTTCTGAAGGAGCAGATCGGCGGAACGGTCACGGCGGTGACGATGGGGTCGGAGGATGACGAGGAGGTCCTGCGGCGCTGCCTGGCGCTAGGAGCCGACAACGCCATCCGGCTGACCGATCCCGCTTTCGACGGTGCGGACGGCCACGCGACCGCGGTGGCGCTGGCGGCCGCCATTGAAAGGATACCTCACGACCTCATCTTCACCGGCGTGCAAGCCAGCGACGATGGCTACGGTCAGGTCGGTCCGGCTCTGGCCCGTATGCTGGGCATGCCGCACGCCACGCTCGTGACGAATCTAGAGATCGATGGCCGGATGGCCCGAGTGCGACGCGAGCTGGAGGGCGGTCTGGAGGAGACGGTCGAGGTGCAGCTTCCCGCTGTCCTGACGATCCAGACCGGCATCAACGAGCCGCGTTACGTCTCGATCGCCGGCATTCGGCGCGTGGCCCGGCGCGAGATTCCCGTGCAGGGCGTCGCGGAGCTCGGTCTGAAGCCCGACCAGGTGGGTGCTGCTGGATCCCGGATCGAGGTCGAGGGGCTATCTCTCCCCGAGGTCGGACAGAAGGGCGAGATACTGGAGGGCAGCCTGGACGCGGTCACGAGCCAGTTGGTCGGCATCTTCGCGAGCAAAGGATGGCTGAAGTGATGGGCGAGATTCTTGTGCTGGCCGAGCACCGACAGGGTGTTGTGCGTGACATAACGTTTGAGATGCTGGGCGCGGGCCGGGCGCTGGCCGCGAGCCGCGGGGCGCAACTGACGGCGCTGCTGCTGGGACAGGGGCTTGGGGAGCTGGCGAACGCATTGTCCGCGCATGCGGACGTGGTCGAGGTGGTCGAGGACGCTCGATTGGCTCAATTCAGCTCGGACGCGTATCAAGAGGTTCTGGCCCGTGTCATACGCGAGCGAACGCCACTGGTCTGCCTGATCGGACACACGGCGTACGGCATGGAGCTGGCGCCGAGCCTGGCTACGGAGCTAGGGGTGCCGCTGATAGCGGATGCCACCTGCGTCGAGCTGGAAGAAGGATTAATAAGGGCCGAGCGACCTGTCTACGGCGGCAAGGTCCGGGCGAGGGTGCGATCCAAGGGACCGGCAGCGATCGTGACGATGCAGGCGGGAGCCTTTGCCGCCGCGGACGAGAGGGCGACGGCCGGGCAGATCGTGCACTCCGATGCGCTTCTGTCGGGCGAACAGACTCGCAAGAGGTTTGTCGGCTTTGTCGAGGCAGTGCTGGGGGACGTGGATATCGCCCAGAGCGACATTGTAGTCTCGGTGGGGCGTGGCATCGGCGATCCCAAGAACCTTCCGCTGGTCGAGGCTCTGGCCAGGGCGCTGGGCGGGGTCTTGTCCTGCTCGCGTCCGGTCGTGGACAAGAAGTGGCTACCGAAGACGCGCCAGGTCGGGATATCCGGAAAGACGGTTTCGCCCAAGCTGTATCTCGCGGTCGGGATCAGCGGGGCGTTCCAGCATCTCTCGGGCATCAAGAGCTCGACGACGATCGTGGCCGTCAATAAGGATCCCAAGGCTCCGATCTTTCGCGTGGCCGACTACGGCATCGTCGGCGACCTCTTTACAGTAGTGCCCGCGCTGACCGAGCGCATCGCCAAGGCCAAATCCGGCAAATAGGGGGGCAGCATGAACTTCGACCTGACCAAAGAACAGAAGGCGATCCAGAAGGCGGCCTGGGAGTTCGCGGATGGCGAGTTCGACAAGGAATACGCGCTGGAGTGTGAGCTAGCCCACCGTTTTCCCACCGAGAAGCACCAGAAGGCCTGCGAGC
The DNA here is from genome assembly GCA_004297765.1 of Chloroflexota bacterium. GTDB lineage: Bacteria > Chloroflexota > Dehalococcoidia > FW602-bin16 > FW602-bin16 > FW602-bin16. The sequence goes on from SCTZ01000058.1 coordinate 34,351, forward strand.
TGGGATTCATCGGCATGAGCTTCCCTGAGGAGTACGGCGGACAGGGGTATGGCGTCCTGGAGAACGTGCTGGTGATGGAGCAGTTCATGCGCAAGGACCCGGGGCTGGGCCATGCCGTCACGATCGCCCAGTTTGGCTCACAATTCATCCTCAGGTGGGGAACCGAGGAGCAAAAGAAGAAGTATCTGCCGACGGTGGCGTCTGGGAAGATCATCACCGGCGCGGCCTTCACGGAGCCGGACCACGGCAGCGACATCACCGACCTCAACACCACGGCCGTCCGCGAGGGAAACGAGTACGTCATCAACGGCGTCAAGACCTTCATCACGAACGGCCTGCAGGCCAATGTTCTGGCCGTGCTGTGCAAGACCGATCCCAACGCCAAGCCTGCCCATCGGGGCATGAGCATGATCCTGGTGGAGTCCGATCGACCCGGCTTCGAGGCCACCGACGTGGGACAAAAGATGGGCATTCGCATGACGTCCACGGCGGAGATCGTGCTGAAGAACGTGCGTGTCCCGGTCACCAACCTGATCGGCACGGAGGGACGTGGCTTCTACATGTCCCTGGAGTTCTTCGATGAGACGCGCATCGACGTGGCGGCCCAGGGGATCGGTGGATCCCAGGCGGCCTTCGATCGGGTCTTGAGCTACGTCAAGCAGCGACGGCAATTCGGACAGCGCCTGGCCGATTTCCAGGTCACGCAGCACAAGATCGCCGACATGTCCACCAAGATCGAGACTGCCCGCTTGATTACCTACAAAGCCGCCTGGACCTTCGACAACAAGGGGCTCAACCCGCTGTTGTCCTCGCAAGCCAAGCTATATGCCGCGCGTGTGGCGGTGGAGGTGGCCGATGAGGCCATCCAGATCTTCGGTGGCTACGGCTACCTGCTGGAGAACGAGGTCGAGCGCATCTACCGCGACATGCGCATCCTGGAGATCTACGAGGGCACGCGCGAGATCCAGAAGAACACCATCGCGGGGTATATTCTCGGGAAGTAGAAACTTGTTGGCGCCGCGGCCATTTCCCCGCTATCATTCTTGATAGGGGAGACCGCACGTGCCTATCACGATACTCGACGAGAGACAATCCAAGCTGTTAGCCGAAGAGCGGCATTTGCTGGAGGATCTGCGCGAGTTGCTGGCGCGATTCGAGGCGAGCGCGGCCGATTTGGCACTGCTGCGTCGTGCTTCCCTGGATCTGGACGAGCTCTTTCTGCTGGTCGTGGTGGGAGAGTTCAACGCCGGCAAGTCTGCTTTCATTAATGCCCTCCTGGGGGAGGCGGTGCTGCCGGAGGGTGTGACGCCCACTACCACCCAGATCAACCTCCTGCGACATGGCTCGTCCTCTAGCTCGCACACGCTGACCGGAGATGTCCTGGAGATCGTGCGGCCGGTGCCTTTCCTGGGGGAGGTCACCATCGTCGACACTCCCGGGACGAACGCGGTCATCCGCCGCCACGAGGAGATCACGCGCGAGTTCGTGCCGCGCAGCGATCTGGTTCTCTTCGTAACCTCTGCCGACCGCCCCTTCACCGAGTCCGAGCGGCTGTTCCTGGAACGCATTCGAGAATGGGGCAAGAAGGTCGTGCTCGTGCTGAACAAGGTCGACCTGTTTGCCAGCGAAGCGGAGATACAGCAAGTCGACCATTTCATCGCGGATCATGCCCGCGCGCTGCTCGGCTTTGCTCCGGAGATCTTCCCGCTCTCGGCGCGCCTGGCGCTACGTGCCAAGCAGATGCCGGAGAGCGCCGAACGCCAGCAGATCTGGGAGGCTAGTCGCTTCGGGGCTCTCGAGCTGTACGTCTACCGTACTCTCGATAACGAGGGGCGAGTTCGTCTCAAGCTGCTCAGTCCACTCGGTGTGGCCGAGCGCCTGAGCGGACAATACCTCGGCGCGGCCGAGGAGCGTCTGAATCTGCTGGCCGAGGACGACAAGACAGTGGCCAACATCGAGGCGCAGCTCGCTCTTTACAGCAGCGACATGCGCCGCGATTTCTTGCCTCGCCTCATGCAGGTCGAAAACGTCATCTACGAGCTGAACGAGCGCGGTGACCGCTTTTTCGATGAGACCCTACGGCTGGGGCGCATCCTGGACCTCTTCAACGCGGAGCGCATTCGCGGCCAATTCGAGCGCGAGGTCCTGGCCGATACCTCCCAGCGCATCGATCGCACCGTGCAAGAGCTGATCGATTGGATGGTGGACCAGGACTTGCGCCTGTGGCAGGCCGTGATGGACTACCTGAGCCGACGCAGGCAGGCCTCCTACGGAGAGCATATCATCGGCGAAGTCGGCGGCAGCTTCGAGTACAACCGCCAGGAGCTACTGCAATCGGTCGGGCGCACCGCTCGTGACGTGATCGACAGCTACGACCGGGAGGGTGAAGCGCGCCATCTGGCCGGCGCCATGCGCGATGCCGTCGCGCATACAGCGCTGGCCGAGATCGGAGCCGTCAGCCTGGGCACCGCCATCGCCGTGCTCGTGGGCACAGCCGCTGCCGACATCACCGGTCTGCTAGCTGCTGGTGTGCTGGCCGGCCTGGGTCTCATTATCATTCCCGCCCGCAAGCGTCAGGCCCAGCGGAAGTTCCATGCCAAAAGTAACGAATTGCGCCTGCGCCTCAGCGCTGCCATGCGTGAGCAGTTCGAGCACGAGCTAGCTGCATCTCAGCAGCGCATTCGTGACGCCGTGGCTCCCTACAGCCGCTTCGTTCGCGCCGAGCGCGCCAAGGTCGTGGCCATGCGCGACGGTCTGCTATCTGTCCGCGACGATCTGGCTCGCCTGCGCAGTCAGATCGAGGGATAGGGCCGCCCTCCGCTACGACTTGCCCAGGATATCGCTTACCCCGGCCCCGGCGCCCTCTTCCAGATCGACCTCCAGCGCGACCAGCAGGTGCGCTGCCGCGCGCCAGAAGCCGATCGAGACCGTTAGCTCCACGATCTCCGTCTCGTCAAAGTAGTTCCGTAGGTTTGCAAAGGTGGCGTCGCTCACGCTCACGTTCTGGATGACCTCATCCACGTAGGCCAGGACGGCACGGTCCTTGGCATCGAACGCGCCGCTGTCCTGCCAGTGGGCAAGGTCGGCCAACTGTGACTCCGTCACGCCGACCGCGAGCGACAACGCCCTGTGCTGCTGCCACTCGTATTGCGAGCCGGACAGGGTCGCGACCCGCATGATGGCCATCTCGCGCAGCCGGGCCTCCAGCTTGGCTTTCGTGAGCAGACTGTTTCCCAGGGTGAGGAAGGGGTCCAGCACGGCGGAGCTATTTCCCAGCATGCGATGGATGTTGATGACGCGTGCCCCGTTCTTCTCCACTCGACGGAGGACGCCGGCCACCTCCGGTTCCGCGGTCTCCGTATCCACAAAGCGTATGCGAGCCAATTACTTGTCCTCCTTGTTGTCGGTCTTGGCTTTCCAGGGTCACTTTGGATCTGTCACCGACTCTCCAGGTCGCTCACCCCGTAGCTTTTCCATCATGTCGTCCACGGAATCTGCGGGCAACCGACCGCGCAGATAGCCCTGCCACTTCCGAAGAGCCTCGACAGGAACTCGCTTATGGAGAATGACCTGCCCCTCCCGCAGTTCAAACTCGACCTCGGTACCCGGCCTGAGACCAAGAGCATCTCGGATCTCTTTGGGTAGCGTTACCTGCCCCTTGCTAGTAATAGTAGGCATGGGGCCTCCTGCACAAACGGTTGTACTCCAATAGTAACACAGCAGAGGTAATACCACCACTCGTCTTGATGCGCGGTATGTGCATCCGAATACAACAGGTCGGAACGCACCGATGCTATTCCAGCCGCAGCGTGCTTACCGTCTCGATATGAAATGTCTGGGGGAACATGTCTACCGGGATGACTTCCTCCAGGTGGTAGCCGCCGTCCCGGAGCAGGGCCAGGTCGCGGGCCAGGGTGGAGGGGTCGCAGGAGACGTAGACCAATCGGGCCGGACGCAGGCTCAGCAGGGCGGCGATGACGTCCGGATGGCAGCCGACGCGGGCCGGGTCGAGCACGACCGCGTCGACGCGGCCCTCCAATTCGGGCAGCACGGCTTCGGTTTTGCCCTGGATGAACTCCACATTGGAGAGATCGGCGCTCATGGCCTGGGCGTCGCGAATGGCGCTGGGTGCCTCCTCGATGCCGACGACGCGCGCGGCGCGCTTGGCCAGCAGAAGGGCGAAGGTGCCGACGCCGCAATAGGCGTCGACGACGTGTTCGTCGCCCTGTGGGGCGAGCCGCTCCAGCACGAGCAGCGCCAGCAGCTCGGCCTGGCTGAAGTCGCCGACCAGCCCCTTCGGGAAATGCGGACCACCGGGCGCGATATCCTGGATCTGAGGGCGGGTGTTGACCTGGAAAAACGAAGGCGCGGCCACGCGGTAACGTTGTCCCAGCAACTCCTCCTCGTAGGATTGCTGGCCCGTCTCGAAGGAGACGCCCTCGAAGCGCGGGTTGACCAGCAGTTGACCGGTGCGCGCGCCATAGCGCACGACGACCTGGTGCAGGCCACGGCCGCGACCCTGCAGCTCGCGCAGCACGTCGTTGATGCGTGGCTGCGCGATGAGACAATGGTCGATGGGTAGAACGAAGTGGCTGCCGCCGCGCGTGAAGCCCAGTGTCCCCTCTCGCTTGCGCGTGGAGAAGCGGGCGTTGTTGCGGTATTGCCACGGCTCCACGGCGGCCAGAGTCGGGAGCACAGGCGGCTCGGGGAAACCGCCCAGCCGCTGGAGTTGCTCCACCACCGTCTGTCGTTTGAGGGCAGCCTGCTCAGCGTATTGCAGGTGCTGCCACTGGCAGCCGCCGCAGTCGCCGAAATACGGGCAGGGGGCCGCGATGCGTAGAGGCGACGCACGGCGAACCTCGATAACCCGGGCCTTGATGAATTGGGGCTTGCGCAGGTAGACACGGGCGACGACGAGCTCGCCCGGCAGACCACCGTCGACGAAGGCAACCACCCCATCGAGGCGGCCGACGGCCGCACCTCCGTAAGCGATGCTGGTCAGCTCCAGCTCGATGAGCTCTGGGATAGGGGGATTCGTTTTTTCAGGCATTTCCAATCCGGTCGCGAGAATGGTGCTGGAAGGGCGGGTGTCTTGCCACCAATCGGCGCTGTAGGGCAGAGGTGAGCCCATTCCCCCGCCCTCCCAGCAGCAATACTTGCGCAATTGTACCATCTCGCGTCGTCTGACGGAAATGCGCTGGACTTGATGCCGCTTATCAGGCGACGGCCGAGGCCTTGGGGGTGTAGACTTTGACCTCCTCTTGCGGTTCCTCGATCGTTGCGTTCTCTTGCGCGGGCTCGGCGGCCGGAAGGCTGCGGCGCTCGGCTAGCTGGCGTGCGGCCACGCTGATGAAGTTACGGAAGATGTTCTGCACTTCTACCGGAATGCGAGACGCGCCCAGGTTCCACCAGTAGCCTGGCGTGAAATAGGAGGAGACCTCGGCCTCGGACTTGTCTTTGCTGCCCCACCATTGCAGCAGATGAAGGTTATCCGACTGGCATAGCCAGAGGGCGATGTCCATCAGGCGCTCGTCGTGGGTGAGGCGGGCCAGATGGTAGGCATGCTTCATCAGGAGATAGATGTCGAACTGGGCCGCGTTCCCGAGGAAGAACTGCGGGTCACCCTGCAATCCAGCCCAGGTCGTTGGAATCACCGGCAGGTCGATGGGATAGGCCCGCGGGCGGAACTGGTCGGCGGCCTGGGTGAGGGTCAGGGAGTTGACGCCCCGCCAGGATAGCTCACCGGGGAGCCAGCGCAGAAAGTCGAAGATACCGGTGTCCGCGCTATGGTGCTCGCCGAACGTTTCGAAGTCCCATCCGACAAAGACGAAGTCGCCGCGGGTGTTCTTGATCCAATCGACCCAGGCGGGCGTCGTGAGTGGGTAGCCCGGCCAGCTCTTCTGCGAGAAGCGATAACCCACGTCATCGCTCAGATCCTTGTGGCGGATGAAGAGGGGCATCTCCTTGCCCTGGTGATAAAGATAGGTCGGTGAGCGCCAACCGGTGATGCGATGACGCCCCTCGGCCAGCGCGGCCTTGAAGCCCAGCCCGTTCAGCGCATGGTAGATCTCCTTGCACATGAACATCTCGGTGGTCTCGGCCACCTGCGGCCGCTTGCCGAAGATGCGCTCGAGCTCGTTCCTGGCCCACTCCATGCGCTCCTGGAAGCATCGCATGTCCATGTAGAAGATGAAGCTGTGATAGGGCTCCACGCAGACCAGGTCCACGTTCTCGTGGGCCACCAGCCGCTGCAGCTTCTCCATCAGGTGCGGATCCCACTGCCGCACCTGATGGAGAAACGAGATGGAGAAACCCAGCGATAGCCGCAGGCCTCGGTTTACCAGCTCCCAGAAGAGATCGCCGGCCGGGTGGTAGCAGTAACGCGCGACTTTCTGGAAGTAATAGCGGTTGAGCGTGTCATCGAAGAGCAGACGATCGAGCTCTTCGATGGGTACATCGTCGGGCACTGGGTAGGCCGGCAGTCGCGGCCGCCGGGGTTGGTGCAGAATCGCGTAGATTACGACGTTATCAGCCATCTCATTCCTCTTAGCCCTGGTGTGCCGGAGGTATGTGTGAAGACCACTCCAGCCGGCATTCGCTGCACTTGAGCGATCCAAAGACGTCGTAGTACGACGTGTAGCCAGTGCACGTATCACTCTTGGTGATCGTCATGCGGTCGTGGATGTGAGCGTGTTCGTGGCAGAGCGCTCGCCCGCATGCAGCGCAGACGCCTCTGGCCTCGTTGTCACAGGACCAGCACTTCATAGCCCTCCTGTCCTCCTCTGTGATGTTGAGGGCTGGTGGCTATGGAACCAGCCCCCGGTCCCTAGCCACCTGCCCCATTCTATGCCCCCATGTGATTGGCGCGCGTTCTAGACGCGACGGGAGCGGCCCGGGCGTAGAGCTCGGCCGCGCGCGTCGCGAGGCTGTCCCAGCAGAACTCGTCATGGACCTTTCGCCAGCCGGCCTGTCCCATGGTCTGGGCTCCCGCGCGATCGTCCAACAGACGACCGATGGATTGCGCCAGCGCATCTACCTGTTGGGGCACGCTCAGTCCGTGTGTGCCGGGGTCGTAGAACTCGGGCACGGCGGCGTCGGATATCAGCGTTGGCTTGCCCGCGCACCAGGCCTCCACGATGGCCCGTGCCGAGGCTGGCTGCGCGGATGGCAGGTGAACGATGTCGCAGCCGTTGTACAGTTCCACCAACTGATCTTCGGGGAGGTAACACTGGAAGCGCACGCAGCCATCTAGCCCGAGCACTCGGCTGCGGTCGCGCAGATAAGGCAGGAGCGGACCATCGCCCAGCAGAACGGCGCGGAAGAACGGGTGGCTCTCACGGACGGCAAAGACCGCTTCCAGCGTCATCCAGGCGTTCCCCTGCCGATCGAACTCGCCGATGCTCAGGAGAAGCGGATCGAAAGGGCCGAAGCCCAACTGCTTCTTGAGCTTGCCCTGATCTGTCCACCGCTGCCAGCGTGCAAGCGAGATGCCCGGATACTGGAGAAATATGCGGTCATTCGGCATTTCCAGAACACTGGTCGCCACGTGTTGCACCAGCCTGGAAGGGCATACCAGGGCGCCGACAACCTCGTCGAGCCTCCAGGCGAGGCCGCGCGCGATTGCGCCACAGGAGCGCACCTGCTCCTCCGTCCACAAAGAGAGGACAGTGTTGACTTTCAGGCGGGCATGTCCTTCACCGAGAGCATGGAGGAGCACTGCGTCGTGGGCATGCAACACGTCAAAGGTCCCGGCCACATTCTGCGTCGCGCCGACGTAGTACAGCAGTCCATCGGTTAGCCCACGCGGCGAGGGACGTCCACTGTTGGTGGCGACGTAGTGGTAGTGTAAGCCATCGATGAGATGATAGCTGGATTGGGTCGCGCTTGTCGGCAGGAAGATATGCACCTGGTGCCCGGCCATATGCAGGGACTTGGACAGAGGGATGACGGGGGACTCCCTGGACCAACCCTCGTCGTCCACTCGTGGCTGTGAAGCGCATAGCATCGCTACTCTCATCGATCGCCGCCTTTTCTCAATGTAGGTTGCACAGTCGTCATAATAGTTGTCCGACCTTCTCCGGGAATGAGAGGAAAGATGGGATGGTAGTAGCCCATTCCGATCAACTCGATATTGTCGGCCTCGGCGTAGCCGCGCAGCATCTCGGGGATGTCCACCACGTCGGCGTAGCGGCGCTGGATGTGTGGGTCCAGAAATTGCTCCAGCAGGATGCCCGAGAAGCCCACGTGGAAGCGCGCCACGTCCGCGTACTGTCGGGCGTATTTCAACGGCCGGGCGTAGCATAGCATGATCTGTTTGCCGTCCCAGTCGGCCTCGTTCAGCAGCAGATCCAGATTCCCGGGCGGTTGGTGCATGTGCAGACCGAGGGAGTGATAGATCGGGACCATCGTTTACCTCCGTGATCGGCGCGTGACGTTGTTCGTCGTCCCTTCAGATACCCAGGTCGTGGTATGTGTTCAGAACATGGTCAGCGACGCTGTCCCACGAGAAGGCCGATTCGGCCGCCCAGCGTCCGTTGCGTCCCATCCAGCGCGCATGCTCGAAGTTGCCCATGATCGTGCGCATTCCCCAGGCCAGGGATTCGGGAGCGGGATAGACCTGCAGACCCGTCACGTTGTGCCATACGATCTCCCGTGGCCCACCGATGCAGGTGGCGACCACGGGCTTCCCGGCGCTCCAGCCCTCTAGGACCACGATGCCAAAGGGCTCGTTGCGGCTCGGAATGCACACGGCGTCACAGGCACGATAGAGATCGCGCACGTCGTTGTCGGATGCATACCCCAGGAAGCGGACAGCATGGCTAATTCCGAGCTGTCGGCAACGGTTCTCCAATCCCATGCGCATGTCGCCATCTCCCACGAAGACGAACTTGGCCCCGCGGTGCATGTTCAGCGCCGATGGGACCGCCTCGATGAGCAGATCGGCGCCTTTCTGGTAGGCCATGCGGCCCACGTACAGAAAAGTGGGATCCATGGGTCCGATTCCGTAGCGGCCCTTCACCGCGGAGGGCGTGACCCAGCCGTTGAAACGATGCACCGAGACGCCGTTGTAGACGGTGCGTATCTTCCAGTCCGGGATGTGGTAGATATTCATGACCTCCTGCCGAAGGGCATTGGAGACGGCGATGACGCGATCGGCTCTGGATGCTCCCTCCCATTCGTGGTGTCTTATCTCTGCCGAGCGCCCCTCCCAGTGGCTATTTCCGCAGCGTCCGAACTCGGTCGAGTGGAGCGTGAAGACGGCCCGGCGTCCGCGGCCATCTTTGGCCCAGGCCACGGCTTTGGCGGTCAGCCAATCATGGCCATGAACCACGTCGAAGGGGCCGATGTAGTTCTCGGTCTGCCAGAGGTGAGAGATGAAGGAGCGACACATGTTCTGCACTTCGACCACGAAGTTCGGGTTGAGGTCGAAGCCACAGCGATGGTAATGGACACCATCGAGGCACTGATAGGGCGATTGCCCGCTTCCCATGCGCGTGAAGACGTGCACGTCGTGTCCTTTGCGCTGCAGAGCGGCTGCCAGCTCGGTCACGTGGACGGCGCAGCCGCCGACCGGGATCGAGTGCAGCGATTCCCACGAGAAAAAAGCGATTCTCATCGTTGAAGTTTCCCTCCCTGTTCCTCTCTCCCAGCCATTCACGCTTCGGCGGGTGGCTGGAAGATCCGGCCGGCGGACGGGTGGATTTGCCGCGGCCGGCGCCGTCGTTTGATTCGCCTGGAACGCCGCCAGGCCGGGGGTTCGGTCGCCTCAGGCGACCGAAGAAGCCTCAGTTCAACGCTGGGTGGCGTGGGGACATTCCCGAACACCTCCCCCGATGCTGCACTAGTGTTCGACCACACTGGTTTTGTCATTCTGAGGCGCGCACGCCGAAGAATCCGCGCCCTGGGGATACGGATTCTTCGCGCTGCGGCGCTCAGAATGACAGGTAGCGTCTTCTCTGTG
>SCTZ01000059.1 GCA_004297765.1 Chloroflexota bacterium
GCCACCAAGGAGCGCTGCCCTCTCCCGCATCCCCGTGATTCCCAATCCGTTCATCGACATCGCGGATGGGTGCGAGCGATGCAAGTGGAATCCCGTGCCATCGTCCCGAATGCGTGCCAGAACCAGGTTGTCATGTTGTTCCAGTGTCACGGAGATGGTGTGCGGCTTGGCATGCCGGATCGCGTTGGTGACGCTTTCCTGCACGATGCGATACAGCGCCGTCTCCACGGCTGGCGCTAGCGATGCCCGCGGGCCTAAGGTCTGGAAGTCTATCGGGATGCCACTTCTCTCCGCTGCGTCGAGTAGGTAGCCACGCAGTGCCACGACCAACCCCAGACTGTCGAGCGCGCTGGGGCGCAGCTCGACAGCCAGGCGACGAACATCGATGAGGGTGTCAACGACCAGGGACTGCAGCGCGGCCACACGCTCCGTGACGTCCGCCGCGGCTGAGGTCTTGCCGAGGGTTGCCAGATCTACAAGCACCAGGGTGAGAGACTGTCCCACCTGATCGTGCAACTCGCGCGCGATGCGCCTGCGCTCCCCTTCTTGCGCCAGGATCAGATTCTGGGCCATACCTCGTGTGAGTGTACCAACCCCGTCAAACAAGCCGATATCGGCCTTGGCGGTGAAGTCTCCGCTGGCAAGCCGCTCAGCGTATCGCCTCACGCGATCGAGTGGGTTAACGACTGTCTTCTTCAGACTCAAGAAGAGAGCAACCCCAATAACGGCAGAAACTAGCATCCCGTGGATTGCTCTGGTGACCAGCTTCTGCCACAACTCGGTGTCGGGAGTGCTCGTATCCAAGCGGCTCAGGACGGCGCCGAGAACTTTTTCCTGCTCGCTGTGGCAGCCTATACACTCGGGCTTGAGTGTGATAGGAAGGACGAAGCTTAGCTCGCTTCGGTCGCCAGATTCGCTCGACAAGGATACTTCGCCAGACGTCAGCATATATCGAATGCGAGCGTCCATGGCGGTTTGCCCGATATCTGCCTGGTTGGAAGACGCTGCGATTCGTCCGTCACCTGCAACGACGGCGAGCTCAAGGAAAGACCGCTGCCCCGGAAGGTGAGCTAGCGTAGTCTTCACGTGGTCAGGATGACCATCTATCATGTCCTGCTCTATGGAAGCACGTAGCGCCTTTGCGAGGGAGATTGCAGCTTGCTCCGGTGGATTCGAGTTGGACTTCCTCGACTCGAACAGGAGAGGTATTCCGGACGCTATTCCCACGGCCAGTGTAATCGATGTGAGGAGCAACGGGACCTTGTAAAGAAGCTTCATGCGTCACCGTCCCAGCCCAGTTGGGCTTGAGGAGCTCTCCCGCAGCGCGTCGCTACAACGCCAACTCGCAGAAGTGGCGGCGTAGAACGCGCTAGTTGTGGCGAGTTGGGCTTCCAACGTATGGTGCACATTGCGGAAGGGGGATAGACCTCCTGGGAGCGTCCGCCTGAGGCGGGCGCTCCCAGCATAGACGCACGTGCGCCACTCCGCGACGATGTGCATCACCTGTTTCAAAACCGCATAGCTAGGCCATGGTCGGAAGCGTGGTGGATTACTTGCAGGTCTGAAGGAGGCGAAGACGGGCGAGATGTCGCCATGGTCAGAAGTCGATCGTGTTGGTAGGATAGCGTGGTCAAGCGATATCTCGGCTCGCCGGATCCACGTGGGGAACCCAACAGGGCGATTCGGGCGCGGACCTTCTACTGCACGTCGCTGGGCCATCATCGTTGATGCATTCCAACGGAATACTGGCGGTGCCTTCGCCAACTACCGCCCATTATGAGGCGAGATACTGAGCGTTGTCAACCTAGACTCTCAAGGCTCGCCAACAGGAGGATTGAACACCACAGCATAGAAGGACGAAGAAGAGCCTGCGCTAGATCCATCCTTGCATGCGGAAGTACAGGAGTTGCACGGCCGTGATGATAGCCATACCGGCCAGGCTAAACCAGAAGAGGGTGCCGTTGTCCCAGACCACTTGAGGGGCGTACCCGAAGTTCATGCCGAAGACGCCGGTAACGAAGGTGATGGGCATGAAGATAGTGGCGATCAGCGTCAGTCGCTTCATCACGCTGTTGAGCCGATTGGAGACCGTGGACAAGTACGCATCGAGCGCGCCGGTCATTAGATCGCGGTACGAATCGATCACCTCGAAGGCGCGGATCAGATGGTCGTGCACATCACGGAAGTAAATGATGTGCTCTTCTTTGATCTGGTGATAAGTGCGATTGGTCAGTTGGCTGAATACCTCTATCTGCGGGCTAATTACTTTGCGCAGACTGACCACGTCGCGCTTGACCCTGAAGATGCGAGCCAGAACACCATCCTCGGTGCGACCCACGATGATGTCCTCCAACTCGTCGATCAGGTCGTCCATGGAATCCAGCACTGGGAAGTAGCTATCCACCAGTCCATCGACCAGGGCGTAGAGCAAGAAATCGGCTCCGCGGCTCATGACCGAGGCCGTCGTCTCGGTGATCTGACGATGCTGTAGCACGTTGTCCATGGGCTCATAGTGGACGCTCAAGACGTAATTCAGGCCAAGGATCAGATCCAGCTCAGGTAGAGCCAGGTGTCCATCCGGTTCTTCAAGCCGCATGCCGTGCATAACCATATAGAGATAACGATCGTAGCTCTCGATCTTGGCCCGCTGACCCTGCTTCGTCACATCCTCGAGTGTGAGATGCGTGATGCCTAGCAGAAGCCCCACTAGATCCACCTCTTCGGTCGTGGGGCTGTCGAGGTCCAGCCAGATCACACACCGACTATCCTGCACATATCCTTTGAGCGACTCGAGATCGACGTCCGAGAGTAGCTCGCCGCTGGGCAGGTAGATCCGCGAGTGCATCATCTTTCACCTCCAAGCCGTGGTGCGGCTGATCGTGCAGTCCTCGCGCCTGGCCACATACCATCGCCCTGAGGCGAGACATCCGACCGAAAAGCATTCTAAGTATCGAACAGCCCCACGTCAAACGAGGGGGCTAGGGGTTAGGGGCGAGGAACAGCCCCCCAGCCCCTAGCCTCCAGCCCCAAACAGTGATTGGCGCCTGCGCCGCGATATGCTATAATTGACCGCGTTGACCTGCGCCTGTAGCTCAGTGGATAGAGCGCTTGCCTCCGGAGCAAGAGGCCGCGCGTTCGAATCGCGCCAGGCGTACCACGCGAGAAAGCCCGGTCCAGAGGTGGCGCCGGGCTTTTTTTGCTTCCATCCAGGGCATTCGCAGTGAAAAGGAGATGTGTGGGGTAGTGGGATAATGGAGTGCCCGGCGTTGGTGGGGTTGAGGCTTGCCAGGCGGAATGATAAAGAGGCGAATAGTTCGCAGTAGATTGT
>SCTZ01000060.1 GCA_004297765.1 Chloroflexota bacterium
GGGCTGGGTGCCGTGCTCAGCCGGCTTCTAGCCGGCTTCGTTGACTCAGCCCGGCGGCTTCAGCCCCGGGTGGGCTGGCCGTGATACGAGGCGCGCGGAGAACGCATAAGCCCTGCCTGACAGAAGGGCAGGGTGGCAGTAGCGCGCTCAGTACCGTATAATTAACCACTGGATCGCCCACGCCCCTGTGCAGCAGGAAGCGCACTGAGCACTGGAGAAGCGCCCGAGCGGAGGATCCCTAGAGGAGTTCTACGATGTCAACTGTGCCGCGCATATACTCCCATCCGGCCGGCGAAGAGCTATACCTGGGGCTGGATGTTGGATCGGTCAACGTCAGGATCGCCGTTGTGGACAAGTCCGGTCGAGTGCTCCACACGGATATGGAGCGCATCTACAAAGGGCCGGGCCAGGCGGCGGTGGCGTTGCTGGAGCGCGCTCAGGAGGCAGTTTCATTCGAGCGCATCGCCGGAGCCGGCGTGACGGGCTCCGGACGACAGCTCTACCGCGACCGCGAAGGTTGGCAGGAGTTTAGCTCTCCCTACGCGGCCATCCGGGGCGTGCTGTGGGATCAGCCTGACCCGAAAACGATCATCGAGATCGGCGCTCAGTCGGCCCTGGTAATTGGCCTGGAGAAAGGGTTGGAGAAGCCCTGGCGCGTGTCACGGTCTCCTCTGTGCGCGGCGGGCACAGGCCGGTTTCTCGAGCAGCAATCGTCCCGATTGGGCATCTCAATCGAGGAGTTCGGTCCACTGGCACTGAAATGGACACAGGCTCCGCCCCGCATCGCGGCGCGCTGCAGCGTCTTCGCCAAGTCGGATTTGATTCACCTGCAACAGAAGGGATGGCCGATCACGGCTATGCTGGCCGGACTCTCCGACGCCGTGGCCCGCATGATCCTGGCCCAATGGCGCGACCAGTTCGAGCAGCCGTTGATCTGCATCGGCGGCGTAGCGGCCAACGAGGGCGTGGTGCGGGGTCTCAAAGAGGCGCTGGGTGGAATGGAGGTCATCGTTCCGCCCGAGGCCGCCAGCCGTGAGGCCATCGGTGCCGCTCTACTCGCCCGATTGGCACCAGCACGGCCTACCGAGTTCTTCCCCGATGCCGAGCGCGACTCGGAGATGTTCTTCGTTCCTCGCGCTCTGCCGCGCGAATTCTCGTCCAGTGGCTGGGTCCCGAAGGAGCTGGGGCCCGAGATCGTGGACGCCTATCTGGGCGTCGACGTGGGCTCCACGAGCACCAAGGCGGCCGTGATAGATGCCAGCGGCGAAGTGCTGGCCAAGACCTATCTCATGACGGCCGGCCAGCCGCTGGAAGCGGTCAAGCAAGTCATGGCGAACCTGGTCCCGATGGTGGAGGACAAGGTCCGTGTGCGAGCGGTGGGCGTCACGGGCTCCGGACGCTATCTGGTCGGGGCCTTCATTGGCGCCGACCTGGTCAAGAACGAGATCACAGCCCAGACCCGAGCGGCGCTCCACTTCGACCCGCGGATCGACACGGTCTTCGAGATGGGCGGTCAGGACTCCAAGTACGTCTACCTGGAGAACGGCACCGTCCTGGACTACCAGATGAACAAGGCCTGCGCCGCGGGCACTGGCAGCTTCGTGGACGAGCTGGCCGAACAACTCGGCATCTCGACGCGCACCGGCGAGTTCTCCAGCCTGGCCTTTTCGGCAGACACCCAGCTGGACCTGGGGGAGAAATGCGCCGCTTTTATGAGCCAAGCAGTCACCTCGGCCCAGCACGCCGGTGTGGAGATGGACGTAATCGTCTCCAGCCTGGCCACCTCCCTGGCCAAGAACTACCGTTCCAAGGTCGTCGGCATGCGTCGGGTGGGACAGCGCATCTTTCTGACCGGCGCGGTCTTCTATAACCAGGCCGTCGTCTCGGCCTACAAGGCCGAGTTCCCGGAGAGAACCCTCGTCGTTCCCGAGCACAAGGAGGTCACCGGCGCCATAGGAGCAGCGCTGCTGGCCAAGGAGGCCATGGCCGAAGGGCAAAGCTCGCGCTTCAAAGGCTTCGCCAGTTTGGCCCGTGAGAGCTACAAGCTGAAAAGCTTCACGTGTCATCATTGCGAGCACTGCTGCGCCATCAGCGCCATGACTACCGACTCGGGCGCTCGCCTCTTCTATGGCTCGCGCTGCGACCGCTACGACAGTGCTGAAGCCTCGCCCGGCCCAAAGAACATCTCGACGCCGTTCACCCAGCGCGAGGCGCTACTCTTCGAAGGGTACGACGCCGCGAAAGGTACCGGTCCCGTGGTTGGGGTGCCCCGCGCAATGATGGCCTTCGACCTGGCCCCGCTGCTGACCGGCTTCTTGAACGCGCTGGGCGTGCGCGTGCTCTACTCACCGCCCACCAGAAAGCAACTGGTGGAGAAATCCATGCGCCACGCCTACACCGACAGTTGTTTCCCGATCAAGCTCCTGCACGGGCACGTCGCCGAGTTGCTCAAGCAAGGGGCCGAGTATATCTTGATTCCCAACGCCATCCGTATGGCCGAGAAGCAGGGCGACGAGGACCAACGCTATGCCTGTCCGCTGGTTCAGAGCGCGCCCTACATCATTCGCTCGGTCTTCGACCTGGGCGAGCGCGTGCTGGATCCGATCGTTGACCTCTCGCGCGGTGAGAGGACGCTCGTTCGTAGCTTCGTAGACATCGCCCGCCAACTGGGGTACAGCCAGGAGCAAGGATTGAAAGCGGCTCAGGACGCGCTAGCCGCGCAGCGTCAGTTCGAGGAGCGATTGCAGAGCGAGGGGCAACGCACCCTGGCGGCGCTGGCCAACGACCCCCGATCGATCGGGGTGGTGTTCCTCTCGCGCGCCTACAACGCCCAGGACTCCGGCGCCAACCTGGGCATGGCCCAGGAGATGGCCAAGCTGGGCGTGGTGCCGATTCCCATGGATTTCCTTCCACTGCATCAGGTGGACATCAAGGAGATTACGGACCGCCCCTACTGGAACTACGAGCGCAAGATCCTGGCCGCCTCCAAGCTGATCGCCGAGAATCCCCAGTTGTTTGGGCTGTTCCTGTCCAACTTCGGCTGTGGTCCCAACTCGTTCATTCAGAACATCGTCGAGGACATTATGGGGAGCAAGCCGCTGGGGCAGATCGAGGTCGACGAGCACGCGGCCGAGGCCGGCTACATCACCCGGCTGGAGGCGCTGGTAGACACCATCCGCGGCTATCGCAAGGCCGGTCTGCACCTTTCCGGCAGCCCGGAGAAGTACGTCCGCCGCGTGGCGACCGTGGTGCGCAGCGGACAGAACGTGCTCATGGCGCGTATGGCGGACCACGCCGAGGTCTGCGCGGCGGCCATGCGCTCGTTCGGCGTCAACGCGCAGGTATTGCCCGAATCCGACGACCGCAGCATCGCCCTGAGCCGCGACCTGACAAGCGGCAAGGAGTGCCTGCCGTTCCGCGATACGCTGGGCGTCTTCCTCCGCATGTCCGAGGATGGGGATATCCCAGCGGGCGCCCGTGCGCTCATGCCCGGCGCTTTCGGACCGTGCCGCCTGGGCAAATACGCCCAGGAGCAGCAGAAGATCCTGGACGAGCGCGGCATCGCTCTGGAGGTCATGACCACCGTCTCCAACGATGCCTACTCCGATCTGGGACTCGGCTCGCGGTTCGAGCTGCTGGCCTGGCGCGGTGTGGTGGCAACAGATTATCTTCAGAGGCTGCTGTGGGCCACCCGTCCGTACGAGCGTTATGCCGGCGAGACCAGCCGCGCCTACCAGACCTACCTGGGACGACTGGTTCAGGCCATTGAGACGCGCCAGCCTCTCGACAGGCTCCTGCGGGAAGCCACCGCAACGTTCATCGAGCTGCGTGATCCCTCTCTGCCACGGCGGCCGTTGGTTGGAATCAACGGCGAGATCTACCTGAGGGCCAATCGCTTCTGCAACAAGGATCTGGTCTTGCTGTGCGAGGCCAACGGACTGGAGGTGGAAGTGGCCCCTATGGGCGAGTGGATCAAGTACGTCACGGTCCGCAACGTCGAGGATGCCTGGGCCGATCGGAACCTGCGCAGATTGCTGCGGAGCAACATTCGCAAGCTGGCCGTCGGTTACTACGAGAAAATGATCGCCTCGTACTTCGGGCAGGTCATCCACGAGCGAGAGCCGAACACGCAGGAGCTCATGACAGCCTCGGCGCCCTACCTGCCGAGCCGCAACGGCAGCGAGGCCGTGCTCTCGCTGGGCAGCGGACTGCGCCAGATGGAGGACCCCCACTTCGCGGGCGTCATCTCGGTCATGCCGCATGGCTGTATGCCCGGCGGGATCGTGGCCGCCTACGCCGAGCAAATCTCCAGAAAGTACGGCAACAAGCCCTGGATCAGCCTCACATACGACGGCTTCCCGGACAAAGTCAACCCCGAGCGCATCGCCGACCTGGCCGAGCAGCTCAGGCACAAATCGTCGCGCGGTCCGATGGATCGGCCGAGCAGAAACGGCGAGCGCACAGCCTGCGCGATCGGATCGAGAGGTACGGAGTTGGTGCCGTCCTGCGGCGGCTGCGCGCACGCGGGGGAGTGACGGGGGGCTGGGGATGCGCCAATCCCCTCTCCCTTTCGCGAAAGGGAGAGGGCCTGGGTGAGGGTTCAGCTCCTGATGCCATTGGACCACTCACCGGAACCCATGATGACGGGTGGATCAGATCCCAACCAGGAAACTTTGGGGCGGCCATCTCGCAGGCAGCGACCGAGGGACCCTCACCCTAACCCTCTCCCTTTGCGAAGGGAGAGGGAACAGGTACGCGCTCCCTGTGCGAAGGGAGAGGGAACAGGTACGCGCTCCCTTTGCGAAGGGAGAGGGAACAGGTACGCGCTCCCTTTGCGAAGGGAGAGGGCAAATGAGGGCTCTGGCGGAGATGCTGACCGCCTTCAAGCCGGGGTTGGGTTCAAGCCTGCTGGGGAAGGAGGGTCCGGCAAAATGACTACACCAGAACCCGAGCTCGACGTGGTGACCGGAGCCTTCGGCTACACCGGCAAGTACATCACCAGCCGACTTTTGACCAAGGGAAGAAGAGTCCTCACGCTCACCGGACACGGCGACCGCCCGAGCCCGTTCGAGCAGCCCATATGCGTAGCCCCGTTCAACTTCGACCAGCCCGGTGCGCTGGTCGAAAGCCTGCGCGGCGCGGCCACGCTGTACAACACCTACTGGATTCGCTTTCCCTACGGTGGGATGACCTACGACAGGGCTGTCGAGAACAGCCTCACCCTCATCAAAGCCGCCCAGGAAGCTGGGATCCGACGGATCGTACACATTAGCATCATGAACGCATCAGAGCGGTCGCCTCTGCCATACTTCAAGGGCAAGGCGCTGGTGGAAAAAGCTATCATGGCGTCCGGACTGTCGTACGCCATCATCCGGCCGACCGTGATCTTCGGACCGGAGGGCATCCTCATCAACAATATCGCCTGGCTGATCAGGCGCTTCCCAATCTTCGCGGCTCCCGGGTCCGGCGACTACAAGCTCCAGCCGATCTACGTCGAAGACGTGGCCGAGATCGCGGTCTCCGCGGCCAAGCGGGACGACAACGAGGTGGTCGAGGCCATCGGTCCGGAGATCTACACTTTCAACGGCTTGGTGCGCCTGATCGCCGAGGTGCTGCATAGACGAACGATCATCGTCGATCTGCCGCCCGGCATCGCGCTGCAGCTCTCACAGTGGATCGGCCGCTCGGTCTCGGACGTGGTGCTGACGGAGGACGAGGTCAAAGGCCTGATAGCAGGACTTCTGGTCGGCCACGGCTCGCCAACGGGACAAACCCGCCTGAGCGATTGGCTGAAAGAGAACGCGGCCAGAGTCGGTATCAAGTATATGTCGGAGTTGCAGAGGCACTACCGCTGATCCTCCTGTTCTAGCCCTTACCTGCAGGCACGGCCATCTCACGTTTGCAAAGCGATCGGCTATCGATTAGAATGGCTGCGCAGCCGAAGGTAGATGAGATGGGCCCTCGGCATCGCGCCGCGCACCATTCTCGCGACTGGCGTCTCGCGCGTCGTTCCCTGGCTAGTTGGCAGAATCGGCTGGCCGTCGAGACGAAAGGGGCGGAGCACGTGGAGAACGGTTTCAGAGTAGACATCAACCAGATATTGACACACGTCGAGCAGTCGCAGGTCATGAGCATCTTCTTCCCGATCCTGGGCAAATCGCTCCTGATCGACCTGCGCCATGACGCCGAAGAAGGGCCGTACGTGACCCTCGCTCCGATGGCTGCCTCGGTGGAGGACCGATTGAACGAGTTCGGGGAGTTGCGGCCGCACTTTGGCAAGCCTGAGAACATGCTGGCTGTGCCCTGGGTCTGGCGCGTCGGCGGTCTTAAGGACTCTGGTGTACTGGCGATTCTCATGCGTCGCATGGACGAGACCGGAAGCCGTGAGGCTGGAAGAACGTGTGAGGAATGCTACGTCACGCTTCTCCAGGCCGAGCGCGACCAGCAGCTAGCCATCGTCAAGGGTGACGGCTTCCGGACGATCTGGGAGCGCAAGTAGCTCTGCCTCTCCAGGCTACAATAACCCCAGAAATAGGAAGGTCCCCGGCTGGTTTATCCCCGGGGACCGCTATTCGTTCGTTTCTTTGTGGAGCAGTTGCGACGGTATGCCTGGGTTGTCGTGCTGAGCGCCGCTACTCGCAACGGCGAGAAATCCACGCGATGACGAGCAAGGTCGCGCTACGCGCTGGCGACCTCGATCGCGTTGACAACCTCGCGCACCCCGGGCACACTGTCCACAAGGGCGGCGGCCATGTTGCGGAGGTCGCGCGTGCGCACGATGCCCCGCAAGGTCACCACACCATCCAGTACGTCGACTTCGATGGGCTGCAGGCCGAAGCTGAGACGGTCGAGTAGAACGCTGTCGACCTCATTGGCGATGGCGGCATCGTCAGCGCCGGCCTCTCCCCATAATCCGTCGTCGCCTGTGTCCTCCCAGCGATACAAATGTGACCTCTCTTTCCCAGAGTGGCTGGTTTCAGGCCGTAGAAACCTACGGTCTGCTGTGAACTTGTGCAAGGAACGTGCCAGGGCGGGCAGGGCTCATGCATTCTCCGCGCGCCTCGTATCACGGCCAGCCCACCCGGGGCTGAAGCCGCCGGGCTGAGTCAACGAAGCCGGCTAGAAGCCGGCTGAGCACGGCACCCAGCCCCCTTCGAGGGGGCTTCGT
>SCTZ01000001.1 GCA_004297765.1 Chloroflexota bacterium
TGCTCGAAGCCGTCGCGCAGAGCGCGCAGGGCGTCGATAGGGTTGATGCAGTGCGTGCCATCTCGCACCAGGGCGCTGCTGAGGCGGTTGATGATGTAGCGAGGGGAGATGCCATCCATGCCCTCCCGCTGGGCCTCTTCCTGTAGCTCGCGCACGTCGCTCTGGCTGAAGCCTTCCACGTCCTGCCCGTCGTACAGCTTCAGCTTCTTCATCAGGCTCATGCCAGCCTTCTTGGATGGCTCCATCCGCGACAGCACCGCAAAGGTGCTCGCCACCTGCAATGTATGGGGCGCGACGTGCACGTCTCCCAGCGAGCTCTGTCGGAGAAGCTTCTCGTAGATCTTGAGCTCGTCCGAGACGCGCATGTTGTAGGGGACCTTGATCACAATCAGACGGTCCTGTAAAGCCTCCGAGCGCTTGTTTGAGATGAAGGCGTTGTACTCGTTCTCGTTGGTGTGCGAGACGATGACCTCGTCGGCGTAGATCATGGAGAAGCGCCCGGTCTTGATGGACTGCTCCTGGGAGAGAGTGAGAAGCCCGTACAGGAACTTCTCATCGCACTTGAGCATCTCGATGAACTCCATCAGACCGCGGTTGGCGATATTGAGCTCGCCGTCGAAGCGGTAGGCGCGAGGATCGGACTCCACGCCGTACTCCCCGATGGTGGCCAGGTCGATGGAGCCGGTCAGCTCGGAGATATCCTGGCTCTTGGGATCGGAGGGCGAGAAGGTGCCGATGCCGACGCGGTTCTTCTCGGCGAAGCTGATGCGTTCGACCAGCACATCCTCGGCCCGCCCGTCGTAGCGATCGCGGAGCATCTGACGGCAGGCTGGGCAGAGATCCCCCTCGATGTAGAGGTTATACTCCTGCTCGACCTCGGGGCGCAGGGCCTCTGGGATGAGGTGGAGGGGCTCCTCGTGCATGGGGCAGCCCTTGATGGCGTAGACGGCTCCGGCATCGGTGCGGGTGTACTGCTCTGTGCCACGTTTGAGGAGGGTGACGATGGTGGACTTGCCTCCGCCCACGGGACCCATGAGGAGGAGGATTCGCTTGCGGACCTCCAGCCTGCGGGCGGCCGAGTCGAAGTACTCCGCCAGTTGCTGTAGGGTCTTGTCCAGACCGAAGATATCCTGGGCAAAGAAGTCGTAGGACTTCTGGACCCCGTCTCCTTCGACTCCTGCTCCCATGATCATATCGTAGATCCTGGCGTGGGATAGCCTGGCGATCCTAGGGTCTTGGATGACCATCTCGAAGTAGTCATGGAAGCTACCTTCCCAACGGATGCGGGCTTCCTGTTGCCGGTGCTGTTCGAGCCTCGTTCGAATGTCCATGGTTGTTGCCACCCTTTCCTCCTCCACAGCCGTCGTTGTGCCGACACCCCTAAACGCTTTGCCTATATAACATAACGTTACCTGCGCAGCATAACAAGAAAGGCTGGTTTCACCGGATAGAGTCGAGGTGACGGCCAGCCCTTTCCTGCAGGTATGTACAGTATTCACTTGCATTACTATACTACGAGTAGTTAGCCAGAGTGGCAATAGGAAAGAAGTCCTGCCTGGCCGTGCCTATGCTTTTCGAAAGAGACGCCGAGGGTTCTAGGCGCGAAAACATACGGGAGTGTGTTGTGAGAAGACATCCAGTGCTGTGTTACTCGTGACCTGACAAGTGAAACGTGCACATCGGACGGATCGGTCGGATTCGCATCTGCTACAGAGCACTGGTCACAGCAAAGATGGTGGAAAGCGAGGGTTGGTAGCGCATACCGGATTCGAACCGGTGATCTCCTCCTTGAGAGGGAGGTGTCCTAGGCCGCTAGACGAATGCGCCCTGTCGGCCATGATCTTAGCATAAAGAGTAGCCGTCGTCAATGAATTGTGAGGGCTGCAAGTGATACGTAGCACGGACACACGGAAGAGATCGCGCGGCTATGGCTCGCGAAGGATGCTGTGGCTGCCAATCCGTCGCCAAAGTATGGCTGGTTCTCTGTCAATAGTAATGAATTCAAAAGTTGCGCGTCCGTCGGGACCCGTGAAGGACCACGTCATCTCCCAGACGCCCGGCGCTCCTTGAACCGGCTTGACGCGTAGGGCGCTTGGCCATACTGGCAAGGCGCCGCCCTGGCGCCGGGCAAACGCGTCGTTGATCTGACGAACGGCCTGGCGAAACAACTCACGCTCGCGCTCGGTAAGACGTCTGTAATCGGCGCGAATAGACTGAGAGCGATCGAACTTCACTCGGCCTCGTCGTCAAGGTCGGCGAGGAAGCTTTCGACGTTGTCGAAGACCTTGACTCGTCCGGCTGCGATGTCTTCGTCCGCCTCGCGCTCCATGCGCTGCCATCGCTCCGTCCAGAACCAGGCCTGCGTGGGATCGATTGTAATCTGCGGCCGCAGTTCGATCACGCCGTCCTCTCGGCGCACCGCCTCGACCAGCGCACCATCGCCGAGCCCCTCGCGCAGCTCCTTGGGAATGGTTATGGTTCCCCTCTGACCAATCTTCACAAGCATTGCGCTCCTCCCTGGTCTTCTGAAATACAGTATATCCGCATCTCTGCATTGGCACAAGTCGGACCGCAAAGTTACTTCGTTCCGCCATCGCCTAATGGTACTTTGTCATTCTGAGGCGCGCACGCCGAAGAATCCGTACCTCTTGCCGCCCAAGAGTCGTACAGGCGCGGATTCTTCGCGCTGCGGCGCTCAGAATGACAAACTACGGCTAAGAAGAACGTGGGGATACCTACAAACGACGAGCCTGCGCGAGGCTTTCTAGCAAGCACGCGACCTGATCGACGCTGTCCAGCGACAGATCGGCGGCGGCGCTGACCTCGGGCGGCGTCTCCTGGCTGGCCACGACGATCGCCATGCCATCGAGGGTCTCCCGCCGTTTCAGTTGCTGGATGGCGCGGAAGGCGTCGACGTCGGTGATGTCGTCTCCCAGGTAGATCGCAGCCTTCAGACCATGGCGACGAATCAGACGTCGCACGGCTGTGCCCTTGTCGATCCGCGCTCGCGGTCTGACCTCCACCACCTTGCGCCCTTCCACCAGGTCGAACACAGCCGCGTCAACCGTGGAGCTCAGGACCGCCAGAACAGCCTGGCGCGCGGCCTGCGGATTCTCGGCTGTACGAAAGTGCACGGCCAGGCCGTAGGTCTTTCGCTCCAGATACAGCCCGGGCAGGCAGCCCAGTCGACCGACAACCTGGGCGACCAGCGCGGGCAGTATCGTCGCGGCGCGCTTGGCCGCCTTAGCCACCCGTAGGTGACCCGACGCAATCTCCTCCAGCCCATGAAGACCGATGTAGGTCAGATCGTCCAGACCAACCATTTCTCTGGCTTCCGGAGCGGATCGTCCGCTCACGGCGGCCACCAGGTCGAATCTATCCACCAACCGCTCGAGACCCCGACGACACGCGGCCGAGACCACGGCCCTCTCTGGCGGCCAGGCGATATCGCTGAGAGTACCATCGATATCGGTGAACAGACCGCACGGACGCTGTCCCAGCAGTCGACGTCGCAATGCGGGGAGGCGAGTTAGGGCGTTGGGGGGAAGATGAGCAGAAGACAAGATACCTCTATGCGCTCTTCACTTGGCCGCGACCGCTGCGCTTTGCGGCGTACAAGGCCGCGTCGGCTTTCGCGATCAATTCGTCCGGCGTGCTGGCGT
The DNA here is from genome assembly GCA_004297765.1 of Chloroflexota bacterium. GTDB lineage: Bacteria > Chloroflexota > Dehalococcoidia > FW602-bin16 > FW602-bin16 > FW602-bin16. The sequence goes on from SCTZ01000001.1 coordinate 3,663, forward strand.
CCACCGGGTAGGTGGCCACGCCCAAGCTTACGCCGACGTGCAGGGGCAGCCCGTACAGGGCAGCGAAGGTTGTGTCTCTGACGGCCCGTTGCACGCGCTTGGCGACAGCCACGGCCTCCTCCTCAGACGTTTCGGGCAGGAGCACGGCAAACTCGTCGCCCCCGATGCGCGCGGGAAAATCGACGTCGCGCACCGCTCGCCGCAGGATCAGCGCCAGGTCTCGCAGAATGTGATTGCCAACCTGATGCCCGTACGTGTCGTTCACCGCTTTGAACCTATCGACATCCGCCAGAATCAGCGAGGTCTCGTGCCCATACCGCCGAGAGCGCAGAAACTCCGTTTCAAGGGTCTCGCGAAACCAGCGATAGTTGGGTAACCCGGTCAGGCCATCCGTTCGGGATAGCTCTCGCAGTTTTCGCCTGTCCTCCGAGGCCTCTGCCACAGCAAGGCCCACCAGCGCCAACACCAGAAGACGGATCAGGTCCAACTCGACCAGGACGCCGCTGTGCGCGAACATCTTGACGAACACTCCGAGAACCAGAGCCAGGGCGAAGCTGACGCCGTAACCGGTGTAACCGAAGAGTAGGGAAGCCACCACCACGGGCAAACTTTGCAGTAGGATGAGACTCCCGCCCGGGGTAGAGTAGTCGAAATATGCGATTCCCACCTCGACGGCACCGATGAGCAGCGCTGGCAGAAGCCGCAGGTACCGAGAATTCCTCAAGGCTCGGCGAGGGCGGCGGCGACGGCTCGCAGGTCGGTCCGGACCTCGTCCAACACCTCCTCCCGTGCTTGACCTTGCAGCCGGAGAAGATAGGCCGGATGATAGGTCCCCATGGCCCTACTGTCGAAGGGTCCGGGGAAGAAATGCCCGTGATCACGGGTCATCTTGAAATCCTTGCGAATCAAGACGCTGGCGGGCACGTTGCCCAGGCAGAGCACCAGGCGCGGATGAATGATCTCCAATTCCTGTTGGAGGATGGGCAGATAGGACTTGATTTCGGCGGCCGAGGGAGGTCGATTGCGCTCCCCCCCCGCGGATCGCACCGTCGGTCGATGTTTCACCGTGTTGGTGATCCAAACGTCGTCGCGCCGGAGTCCCGCCTCCGCCAGAAGCTGATTCAGCATACGACCGGCCGCACCAACGAAAGGACGCCCCTGTAGAGCCTCATCGCGCCCGGGTGCCTCTCCCACGATCACCAGGCGCGCGGTAGGTGCTCCTTCCCCGCAGACCGCGCTGTGATCCGGGGAGACGGCCCGGGCCAGGGCGCAGACCTCCTCCAACGTGCTCGAGGGAATGCGACCCATCGACGGCATAGCGGATCCTTTCACTGCAGAAGACAGTTCCTCTTTTTGATGCTCGCAATACACATGCCAGAGAACAAGTGATCTGTCACAATAGTTGCTGCGATCATACCATTATCGCCAGAGAAACGCACCATACCAACCATTCGTGCAGGCTTGTCAACGGCGGCGATACGCTGATATACTTTCTTGAACGGCGAGGTGGCCGTGGGGAGAGTTGTCGTGGGCGAACTCGGACTCATAATTGATCTGGCGATAGCCATCGGGGCTGCCTTGATCGGGGGGGCGGTCGCCCAGCGTCTGCGCTTGCCCGCTCTGCTTGGCTATCTCATCGGCGGTATGATTATCGGATCGACCCTGTCCCGCTCAATGGTCAACGTCGATCGGGTGCAGATACTGGCCGAGATCGGCGTCATCTTCCTCCTCTTCACCCTCGGGGCCGAGTTCTCGTTGCGCGACCTGCGCCGTGTTCGAAACGTGGCCATCTTTGGGGGCATCCTGCAGATCTTGCTGACGATCCTGCTCGGACTGGGCATCGGCCAATTGTTCCATCTGAACCTCACGGCCTCAATATTTTTCGGCTGCCTCATCGCACTGTCCAGCACCATGGTGGCTATCAAGATCGTGTCAGACCGAGGAGAGCTCGATACCCCACACGGTCGCGTTCTGGCCGGCTTCCTGATCGTGCAGGATCTCAGCGTTGTGCCGATGCTCGTCGTCCTCACGTCGCTGAGTGGCTCGACGAGTGATCTCTGGCTCTCACTCGCCCTCTCGATGGCCAAGGCGGTCGCCTTTCTTATCGTCACGCTGGTGCTGGGTTTGCGCTTCTTCCCCTGGCTTCTGGCGCGTGTGGCCGCGGCGCGCTCTCGTGAGATGTTTGTCCTCACGGTGGTCTTCATTGCACTGAGCACGGCCCTGATCACTCAACTGGTTGGTCTCACCCTGGCCCTGGGCTCGTTCCTGGCTGGTCTGCTCATCAAGGAATCGGAATACTCCCACGCTGTCACGGCCGAGGTGCTTCCTCTGCGCGACGTCTTCTCGGTCATCTTCTTCGTTTCCATCGGGATGCTGATCGATCCGGCGTTCATCGTCCAGAACGTGGGCATCCTGTTGTCGATGGTCCTGGCGATCATGGTGGGGAAGCTGGTGCTGGGGACAACGATCACGCGCTTGTTCGGATACACGATGCACACCTCGGTTCTGGTCGGACTCGGACTGGTCCAGATCGGCGAGTTCTCCTTCGTGCTCGCCAAGACCGGCGTCGACGCTGGGACGTTGCCCAACGAGATCTACTCACTCACACTGGCCGGGGCCCTGATCACCATCGTTCTTTCGCCTCTCGCCATGCAGACGAGCTCCGTGCTCATTTCATGGCTGCAGCGAGCCACCAGGCTCGGGACGAAGCCGGGCTCGCCCCAGGAATCGCCACAGCTGAGCCAGGAGCTGACGAGTTGGCACGTGGTGATCTGCGGCTATGGGCAGGCGGGTCGGACGCTGACAACGGTCTTGAACACCAGAGGGTTCAAGTACCTGGTCATCGACGAGGACCCGTGGGTGATTCGGGAGCTGCGCGCGGCGGGTATTCCCTGCATCTACGGCGATCCGGCCAATCTGCACGTGCTGGCCCAGGCCAACCTATCTCGAGCCCGCCTGGCGTGTATCTTGATGACCGATCCGGTTTCGGTCGAGTTGGCAACGCGCAACGCCAAACAGCTAAACCCTCGTCTTGACGTGATTGCCTGGGCCCCGCACGAGGATGCCATGGAACTACTGCGTGGAACCGGAGCGCGCGAGGTGGTCGACCCAGAGTTCGAGGCCGCCCTAGAAATCGTTCGCCACACCCTGCACCGCTTCGGTGTCTCGACCCCGGAGATCCTGGCCCTGGCCAGCCGTCTCCGCGCCCAGCACTACGAGGCCACCTAGTGTTCGACCACACTGGTTTTGTCATTCTGAGGCGCGCACGCCGAAGAATCCGCGCCCTGGGGATACGGATTCTTCGCGCTGCGGCGCTCAGAATGACAGGTAGGGTCTTCTCTGTGGTCGAACACTAGCCCAATGCGGAATTCGGAATGGGGAATGCCGCCTGGGAGCGTCCGCCTCAGGCGGACGCTCCCAGGCGGCACCGTCTCTCACAATTATGACCAGTCCTCATCCAAATGCGGAACGCCGCATAGATAGCTGGACACGGGCGGACGAGCATGTGGTTTGCGCAATAGGGTGCGAGAAGTCTATGATGGGCATCGTCACTTTTGTCGCCATCGTTCGTTACGTCAGTAGGAAGGTTGTATGAACGATTCAACTCCGAATTCCGCATTCCGCACTCCGAATTGCGCAATTGAGGTGCGCGACTTGCGGAAGGTGTTCTCTGGCAAGGCGGTCGTCGACGGGCTCTCGCTGACGGTGGAGCAGGGGGAGATCTTCGGGTTTCTGGGACCGAATGGGGCCGGGAAGACGACCTCTATCAAGATGCTGACCGGACTGGTTCACCCGACTTCCGGATCGTCCTGGCTGCTCGGACGACCGCTCGGGGACTTGTCCGTCAGGAAGCGGATAGGCTTCCTGCCTGAGCAGTTTCGCTTTCACGAGTGGATGCGGGCCGACGAGTTCCTCGATTTCCACGGCCAGTTGTACGGCATGTCCGCGGCAGAGCGTCGGCAACGCATCCCGGAGGCGTTGGAGCTGGTCAAGCTCACGGATCGGGCCGGCGATCGCCTACGCACTTTCTCCAAGGGAATGCTGCAGCGCATCGGTCTGGCTCAGGCTCTCCTGAACGCTCCCGCGCTGGTGTTTCTGGACGAGCCGACCTCCGGACTGGACCCCATCGGCCGCCGCGACGTCAGAGATCTGATCAGAGGGCTGAAGCAGCGCGGCGTGACTGTGTTTCTCAACTCCCATCTTCTGGGCGAGGTGGAGATGGTCTGCGACCGCGTGGCCATTCTGGATGCCGGGCGGGTCGTCTGGAGCGGTCCGATGGCGAGCCTGGCGGGCGAAGGAGTGGAGGTAGAGGTGCGCATGTCCGAAGTCACCGACGAGCTTCTGTCCGAGCTAGGGCGAATGGGACCGCTGAGCCACAGCATGGATTCGACCTACCGCATTATGCTGCCCGACGAGACGCAGACGCCGGTGCTGGCGGAGACGATCGTGCGGCACGGAGCTCGCCTGTACAGTCTGGCGCCGCGACACAGCACGCTGGAGGAGCTCTTCGTCAAGCTGGTGAAGAGCGGGGGTGACCGATGAGAGCACTGATTCTGGCGCGCTTCACCCTCCGCGAGGCGCTCCGCAAGAGAGTTCTATTGGGCGTTCTCGCACTCAGCGTCATCTTCCTGGCCATCTACGGCGTCGCCGTGCACTTCGGCGCTCCAGAGATGTACAAGTCCATGGCGCGAGCTCCCCGTGGTCTGGTGGAGTGGCAGGTCAGCCAGATGTTGCTGGCCGGGCTCTGGGTGGTCAATTTCCTCTCCGGTCTGCTGGTCGTGTTCACCTCAGTGGGCACCATCGCCGGGGAGGTGGAGTCGGGGACTTTCCACGCCGTTGCCTCAAAGCCCATCCGTCGCTGGGAGATAGTCGTGGGCAAATGGCTGGGTCACGGCGTGATGGTTATGAGCTACGTCCTGCTCATGTTCCTGGTCATCATCGGGCTCATGTTTACGCAAGCGGGCTATTTGCCAGGCAATATCCCTTCGGCGATTGGGACGCTGTGGCTGGAGATGCTGGTGCTCCTTTCGCTGTCGATTCTCGCCAGCTCGCTGCTCGGCACAGTGACAGCCGGCATTGTCGTCTTCATGTTGTACGGCATAGGGACGGTGGGTGGCATGATCAACTGGATCGCGGCAGGCATCCAGAACGAGACGATGGGAATCATCGGCGGAATCAGCGGCTATCTCGTACCCAGTGATGCGCTCTGGAGGCACGCGGCGAGGTCGCTCGACGTTGCGTCTCCCCTACCTGTGTCCATTTCGCCCTTCTCCGGCGGTCATACTCCAACCGCCGGGTTGATCCCCTACGCGTTGGTCTACACGGCTGTCATGGTCGCCCTGGCCGCCCTGGCTTTGCATCGTAGGGATCTATGACTGCTCAGGCCGCATGCTTGCCCGGCTTGCCGGCGTCAGGAGGCTGCTCGACAGGGCGCGCCTGCTGCATCTGGTACATCTCGAGGATCTCCTGCTCGCTAGTGGCGTCCTCCGGACCCTTGTCCATGCGAATGCTGACCACACGGGGGAAACGCAGAGCGTAGCCTTGCTCGCTCCCAACCTTGCCGGTCGTGTGCATAGGGCTGCGCGTGATCTCGTCCGCCAAAACCTCCACCACCACGGCGGGCTCCACCCAGACGTCTGGCTCGATTAGGGAGTCTACGCGGGCGGGCTTTCTCTCCGAACGGAGCTCGTCGAGGCGGCTCTTCATCTCCATCCAGCCGACCTCTGTCAGACCTGAGCCGATCTTGGTGACGGTGCGGAACTTATCCTGCTGCGGAAGGTAGACCGCGGCCAGCAAGGAGCCGATGCCAAACTTGGCGCGCTTCCCTTTGCCCACCAGATAGCCGACGATAACAACGTCCACCGTATCGCGCAGCTCACCCCTGTAGGCGCGCTTGAGCTTGACCCAGTTGAAGCTGCGCTGACCGGCCTGGTAGGGCGAATCGGGTCTCTTCACTACCACACCTTCCAGTCCGCGCTGGATCTGGTCCTGGAAGAAGCGTTCCAACTCCGCGGCGTCGTCGGTGATGATGTTCTCAGTTACCTCGATGGGGTCGTCCGCCCGCCAGCGCAGCACCTTCACCAGTTCTTCTCTGCGGGTGAGAAGCGACTCACGCGTGAGGTCTCGATCGTCCACGCTCAGCAAGTCGAAGGCGAAGTAGCGTAGCGGATAGCGGGTCTCCATCTCGGCGATACCATACTTGCGCTTGCGGCGCACTGTCACCTGGAAGGGCAAATACTCGCCCGTCTCCGGGTTGTAGACCACCGCCTCGCCGTCCAGAACGGCCCGCTCGGCCCGGATCTGGCGCAGCGCGGCCGACGCTAGCTCGGGGAACATGCCGGTGACATCCTCCAGACGCCGAGTGAAGAAACGCACGCGGTCGTGGTCCTTGTGCAACTGGAGCCGCAATCCATCGTACTTGGGCTCGGCTTCCACACGCCCCAGCTTGTTGATGACCTGTTGTGGCGAGGGGAGGCGCTCCGCCAGAGCGACCATGATCGGCTTCTCCACCCGCGGGCCGATCTGCTCCACGGCCGTGGGACCGTTCGTGAACAGGGTGCGAGCGACGAAACCAAGGTCCGAGCACAGGTTGTAGGCCCGCTCGATCTGCAGGCGCAGACCGTAGTCCCCACCCGCGGCCTCGGAGAGTCCGTCAATGATTGTGGCGTCGCCGACACCTAATCGTAGGCGTCCCTGCAGCATCCGCAGGATGTACTTGGCTTCAAGTCCGCCCGAGCGTTTGATGAGATCGCTGACTAGCCGGATCTTGCGCTCCTGCGCTCCAGCACCGGTCGCGGTGGCCACCTGCCGCAGCGTGTCGTAGACATCCCGCAGAGTCAGGTTGCTGCGCTCCTGGGGAAGCAACTCCTCTGCCACCAACCCCAGATCGCCCTTCTTCTTGTACAGGGCTTCGACCTGGCAGGGTGGCATAGCGACGGCATCGGACAGCGTCACCAGGATCAGGCGCTCCGCAACGCCAAACTCGGGCGCCTCGAATGGTGGACCAAGACGCCCGCGCAGTAGATAGACGAGTATGTCGACGTCCTCGGCAGACGCCTGCTCAAACAGGTCGGCCAGGAACCGTGTCATCTCGCTGCGCTTGCTGGTGAGTTCCAGCGACTGGAACGCTTCGGCGACCTGTCGCATCAGCATGAACGATGTCCTCCCGACGAGGCCCCTGGGAGCGCGGGCGTCTTTCCGGGGAAGGACCCCCGCGCTCTCAGGAACCGACCTCGGCGCTCACTCGACAACATCGAGACCCATCCTACGCCGCTTTGCGCGCCGGATGCAGACGTCGGAGTAGCTTATCTAGCGGTAGCGTGTTCAGCACGTCTTTCGCTTCGATCCAGCCGCGGCGGGCAATGGCGACGCCGTAGCGGATGTTCCGCAGTTGGTCCCCGGCATGGGAGTCAGTGTCGATCACCAGTATCGCGCCGGCTTCCTTCGCTCGGCGTGCCCAGCCAGCGTCCAGGTCCATCCGATCGGGCTGACTGTTGACCTCCAGTGCGGTGCCCGCTTCGGCTGCCGCACGAATCACGGCCTCCAGGTCCACGGCATACTCCGGCCGCTTGCCCAACAATCGCCCGCTAGGGTGGTTCAGGATGTCGACGAAGGGATTGCGAACCGCCCGCAGAATACGCTCGGTCATCTTGTCCCTGGGTCGGCTGAAGCCGCTGTGAACCGAGGCCGTCACGATATCGAACTCCCGCATAACCTCGTCGTCGTAGTCCAGCGTTCCGTCGGCCCGGATATCGACCTCCGTTCCATGAAGAATGCGGAAGGGCGCGTATTGCTCGTTTAGCCTATCGATCAGTCGACGCTGCTTCCGAACACGCTCCACACTCAAGCCGTGGGCGACGCTGAGCCCGATAGAATGATCGGTGATGGCGACGTAGGCGTAGCCGCGCGCACGCGCGGCTTCAACCATAGCTTCCAGGGGCTCCGTTCCATCGCTCCAGTTAGTGTGGATGTGAAGGTCACCGCGCAGGTCGCTCTCCTCGATGAGTCGAGGCAGCCGGCCTGTCATTGACGCCTCGATCTCACCGTGGTCCTCGCGCAATTCGGGAGGTATCCATTGCAGCCCGAGATCGTGGTAGACCTCCTCCTCGGTTACACCGCCGATGCGTCGTCCCGTGCGCACCTCGAAGAGTCCGTACTCGCTCAACTTCAACCCCTGCTGGATAGCCAGATCCCGCAGAGCGATGTTGTGCTCCTTGGAGCCGGTGAAATACTGCAAGGCAGAGCCCCACTCGGCAGGACGCACCACGCGCACGTCTACCTGGAGGTTCGAGCGCGTCAGGACGCTGGTCTTGGTCGAGCCTTTGAGCAGCACCTCCTTGACGAACGGCAACGCGACAAAGGCGTCCATGACCTCCCCCGGTCGATCCGAGGCGACCAGGATGTCGATGTCGCCGATGGTTTCCTTCATTCTCCGGATGCTGCCGGTCGGCTCAGCACGCTGGACGGCTGGGTTCTCTCTCAAAGCTCCCGCAACCTGCTCGGCGGCGGGAAGGGCGACTCCGAGCAGCAACCGACGAGTGCGCTGCTGCACGCGCCTGACCTCGCGTCGAATCCGCTCCTCCGTCTTCTCGCGTATGCCTGGGAGTGAGCAGAGCCTGTGCTCGTTGGCGGCGCGCTCCAGTTCTCCGATCGTCGATATACCGAGCTGGTCGTGAATGACCTTGGCCCGGTGTGGCCCAAGACTTGGCACTTCCAGAAGCTGACCGAGTCCTGGAGCAACCGACTCCTTCAGTTGCTCCAGGTAGGCGAGCCGCCCTGTGCGCATATATTCGTCGATCTTGCTGGCGATGGACGGGCCAACCCCAGGGATCTCTTGCAGCCTTCCCTCCTCCTGCAGTTGGGAGATATCCTGGACCATGTTCTCGATGTGACGCGCTGCATCCCGGTACGCTCGGATGCGGAAAGAGCTGTCGCCCTGGATCTCGAGCAGATTGGCTATGGTCTCCAATAATTGGGCAACTTCCTGACTGTTAATCGGAGTTCCTCCCCCGTTGATGCATCCGTCAACTCCAATCGACACCCGTAGTGGCGGACGGCTCTGTCCGCCAGGGGCGGGGTGGGGGAGCGCGTCTCCCCATCCCACCCCTGGCGGACACGGCGGTCCGCCGCTACGAAGGCCCAAAGGACTTGGTGGATGCACCACCTATGATCTGCCCTGACTGCGGCGCATGCGGCAGTTCTGGTGCTGCAAGATAAATGCCAGTTCTATCGGTCTCCAAGCTAACCACCGCTCATTGGTTCGGCACGGATCATGCTGCGCTGAAGTGGACGGAGGCGTCGGCCAATAACTCAACAGGGAGGAGTAGAGCAATGGCGATGGAAATGTGGCGACCCATGCGGGAGATGCGCAGACTGACCGAGGACATGGAGCGTCTGATGACCGAGGGGCTGGCGCCCTTTATGGGTCCGGCCATGGGAACGTTCCCGATCAACATGTACCAGAAGAATAACGACCTGATGGTCGAATGCCCGCTTCCTGGCATCCGTCCGGAGGATGTCGACGTCAGCATCTCTGGCCGCATGCTGACCGTGCGCGGGGAGCGCAAAGAGACGAAAGAAGTCAAGCAAGAGGACTACTACTTCCGTGAGGTGGGCGCGGGACATATCTTCCGCCAGATCATGCTGCCGTCGGACGTGCGGGCCGAACAGGCGGAGGCAACCTACGAGAATGGGATCCTGCAGCTACGCCTGCCGCTGGCCAAGACCGCCAAGGAAGTACCTGTCAAGGTAAAGAAATCGTAAAACCTGGCGCTCACTCGCACTACTTCGCGGGCCGGAACCCGTACCTGGACAGGTCACCCTGCCCAGGTACGGGTGTCAAGATCTTTGAGCAGTCGAAAGGTCGCACACCGTAGATGCGATTCCTGTGACTACATGCAATGGTCAGGTGGGTCGCATGCTCATTCATTGCGGGTCGCGCTCTGGGCAGCTCAGAGCTCGCCCGGCAGGACAAAGCCATACTTCTTCATGATGGGGCGACCACTTGGGCCGTTGACGAATTGGACGAATTCCCGGGCGGTCTGCTCGTGCTTGGTGCTGGAGACGACGGCCATGGACTGGTTCAAAGGTGCGTGCAGATTCTGATCGATGAGGACCCACTCAAGCTCCGGCACGTTGGCAACCGAAAGTGCAATGATGCCGATGTCGGCGTTGCCTGTTTGCACATATTGCATCGTTTGACTGATGTTCTCTCCGAGAACCAACTTGGACTTGACTTGCTCCCAAACGCCAGCGGACTGAAGCGCCTGCTGCGCGGCGCGGCCGTACGGGGCATGCTCAGGGTTCGCAATGGCGACCCATTTGATCTCGGGGCGCACGAGGTCTGAGAGCGTGTGTACGGCAAGCCTGGACTTCTTGTTCGTGGCGAGGACGATTCTGCCCTGCGCATAGGGTTGCTGAGTGTCGGCCAAGATCAGACCTCTGGTCCTTAGTTCGTCTACGAACTGGACGTTGGCCGCGGCGAAGACGTCTATTGGCGCCCCACCTCCGATTTGCTGGGCTAGCACGCCAGTCGACCCGAAGGTGAAGATTACCTTGCGGCCGGTCTCCTGCTGAAATGCGTCGCCAATCTCCCTGAAAGCGAATTGGAGATCCGCTGCCGCGGCCACCGTGATTGGTCCGGCATTTGCCCTACCGACCGCGGCCTGGGCCTGGCACCCCAGCAGCACCGCTGCGGCGACTAGCGCCAATCCAATAACTAGAGACCAGCTACGCATGCTCCCTCTTGTCCACAATCATAGTGGCATCCGCTGTGCCATGTGCTCTGCCCATTCCTGTCGCTGCCTGTCTAGCCAGTCCATGGTTGATTCGGCCGCGTTGATCTTGCTGCGCAGCACCAGCCGTCGGAATCCGTCCGATGGTGTGCCAGCAAGTGCGGTCTGCAACTCGGTCAGGTAGGTCCTACAAGCTGCTATCTGCGCTTCGATCAACCCAACCGTGTCATGATCCGTGAGCAGCCCGGAGAAGTAGAGCTTGAGAAGGAAGTCCAGCCGAATCTGCCGGATGCGGTGCACAGGCTCATCCAGCCAGCGACGGAATGCCGTCTGGCCGAGTGGCGTCAGATGATACGTCTTGCGCGGAGGATAAGACGAGGGCGCCTCGGTCTCGGCGTAGACGTACCCTAACCCCTCCAGAGCACGCAGGCTGGCGTAGAGAACGCTGATGTGCGCATGGCAGACAAGCCCAAGATCGGCGTCGGCGGCGAACAGAGACGCGAGCTCGTAGCCGTGACATGGCTTGAGCGTCAGAAGCCCAAGAACGGCGAACTCCGTCGGTCCGAGGGGCTGTTTCGGTCTACTCATTTCCCAACTGCTCACCAAATGAATAGTTGGGTGGATTGTACCGATGGGGAGAGCGGTTGTCAAAAGGTCGCGCCGCGAATGATCTTGTCCTTCTTGCGGTCTATTACATAGAGGAAGCCATCCTCATCTAGCTTGCCCAGGTCTCCGGTGTGGAAGTATTCACCCTTCAGCGCCTTCTGTGTGGCCTGTGGGTTCCTCCAGTATCCGAGCATGGGCTTGTATAGCTCGGCGTGAGGACCGTTGCTCTGGGGCCCAACGCAAATCTCTCCGACCTCACCGGTAGGCAACTTCCGGTCGTCGTCATCAACGATCTTGACAGAAAGATGTGGCAGAGGCAGCCCCACGGCCGCATGTTTTATGGGGCGGTCGATGGGATCGATCGCATAGAGGTTGGGGGACTCCGTCATGCCGTAGGACTGAAGCATCTTGAGACCAAAGCGCTCTTCGATCTGGTGGCGCAGCTCAGGTGACGTGGGAGTGGCCCCAAAGCTGATATAGCGCACCGAGCTGAAGTCCACTGCCTCCGACAGATGCACGATGTCGTGGAGGACGGTCGGCACGGAGGCGAAGAAGGCCGGGCGCATGATCTCGACAGTCCGAACGAGATCTCGTATCTCGACCTGCTCGACGAGAATGGCGCTGCTTCCCAGGTACCACGCGAAAACAATGCCGATCAGCGAGACATTTGAAGAGGAGCATGGCAGGGACTGCATGATATTGGCCTGGTCTGTCAGACCCAGGTAATCATTAACGACCTGCATAGAGACGATCATGTTATAGTGACTGAGTATGGCTCCTTTCGGGAAGCCGGTAGTGCCAGACGTGTAGGCGATGACCGCCGGTGCATCGGGATGGATGTTGGGCACTTGGTAATTGACGTCGCCTTGAACTAATAGCATGGAGAAACGTGTTGTTCCAGGAACCTCTTTCGGACCCACCGTAACGACGGTCTTGAGGTAGGGCAATTGACCCCGAATTTCCTGGATGGTCTCTGCTGCCTGGGGAAAGGCAAAGGCAACGACGGCTTCAGAGTTGGTCAAGACATAGGCCATTTCCTCTTCTCGGAACATGACGTTCACTGGCACTTCTACCGCTCCGACGGCCCAGATGGCATGCGTGCAGAAGTGAAACTCCGGCCAGTTGGGAAGCATGACTGCTACTCGATCGCCCTGCTGCACTCCCAGATGCCTGAGGGCGTCGGCAAGGCGACACACGATTTCGTGGACTTCACTATAGCTCCAGCATCGGTCGTTGAAATAGAGAGCGACACGGTCAGGATTCTGCCGAGCATGCTGCTCCAAGAAAAGAGAGACGTTCATCGGTCGACCCTCCATCAATCAGGCTGGCTCAAGTTGCGACTCCGCCTAGCGTGCATCTCCATTTTCGCCTGCACAAGTGATTCAGGCTACCCCAGCGCGTCCGGCATCGCCTCAGACGCTCTCGATACGCCAGCGTCCGTCGTTCCTTGCCTCTTCTCCATTATGGCTGCCTCAGGAGCGACCCTAACCCTAACCCGCTCTCTTCGCAAAGGGAGAGGGTTAGGGTCGCTCATCAGAGCGCTTTCTGGACTAGGCACCCACACCTTGGCTTGATGCGCATGGGGCGACCGTCCGGTCGCCCCTACACGTGAATGCGTCCGATATGGCTCGGCCCGAATCAGTCTGCCTGCACCGCGTCCGGGCGCGTGCTCCGTATCTCGACCAGACAACTGTTGTAGGCGAACGCCCCGCCGGGTGAGGGCTTGTCCTTGGTGAGGACGTTAGGACAGCCACCACGATCGATGCCCTTTTCGTCGGGCTGGTACCACGCGCCGTGCGGGACGTCCACCACACCCGGCATGATTCGTTCGGTCACCCTGGCTGGTATGAGGACCTCGCCCCGGTCGTTGAAGACCCGCACTAGCTCCCCGTCTTTGATCCCCCGGGCCTCTGCGTCGGCGCCGCTGATCAGCACGGCGTGGGTCTCCGTCTCGGCCAGCCAGGGGATCTCATGGAACTGGTTGTTGGCTCGTCTCTTGAAGTGGGTCGAGATCATCTGCAGCGGATACTTCGTCCGTAGGGGATCGTTCCAGCCCTCCCAGGCATCCACGTAAGTGGGGAGGGGCGGCAGCTCCGGGTCGTTGAGCTCCGCCAGCCACTGCGAGTAGATCTCGATCTTGCCGGAGGGCGTATCGAAGGGGTTGTTCTCCGGGTCTTCGATCTGTTGCTTGAAGGCCACGAAGGGCTCCTTATGCTCCAGCCGGTAGATGCCCTTCTCCTTGAACTCCTCATAATTGGGAATCTCGCTTACCGCCACCATCTCTCGAATCCAGTCTTCGTCCGTCCGCTCGCCGTACTCGGTCAGACCCAGGCGTTTGGCCAGGAGAGTGGCGATGTCATTGTGGGATTTGGACTCTCCCAGCGGCTGGACGGCCTTGCGCTGTAAGCCGTAGAAAGGCAGCCCTGCGCCGCGCACCAGGTCGTCCCGCTCCATGTAGGTATTGGTGGGCAGGATGATGTCGGCGAACTTGGCCGTCGGAGTCATGACCTGCTCCAGCACGAACAGGAACTCTAGCTTCTCGGACTTGAGCGCTGTGGCGATTCTGTTGACGTTGGGCATGGCGTTGAGGTAGCTAAAGTTCACCACCGCGATCAGCTTGCAGTCGCCTCTGAAACCCCCAGCCCGGCCCTTCTCGATGAAGTCCGGCACCTCGCAGCGATGCACGCGGGAGGCTTTGTACTCCCAGGGGTCGCCTTTGCGGCGTGGAGGACCCTCGCGGTCGACAGGGTTCCTGGCGAGTCCTTCGATGAAGCCCCAGCTCACCTTGTAAGGGTAGGAGGTGATCGACTCCCAGGCTCTGGCTGAGGCGTCGCCCCCGTGCAGACCGATGTTACCGGTCATGGCCCCCAGCGTGATGGCGATGCGGTGATACTGCTCGCCGTTGGCGGTGCGACCCGGGGCAACGCCGCTCAGCAGAGCCGAGGGCTTGGTGGCGGCGTATTCGCGCGCCAGGCTGACGATGGTTTCGGCCGGGACACCGGTGATCTGCTCGGCCCAGCCCGGCGTCTTGGGCACGCCGTCGGACACGCCCAGCAGGTAGTCTTTGAACTTGTCGAAGCCGGTGGTATACCTGTCCAGGAACTTCCGATCGTGCAGGTTCTCTTCGAGCATCACGTAAGCCATGGCCAGCAGCATGGCGCCATCGGTGGCCGGTCGGATGGGAATCCATTGGTGAGCGAAGGTAGCCGCCGAATCGGTGTAGCGCGGGTCAATGGCCACGATCTTGATGCCCTTCTCCCGGGCTTGGGCCAGGTACCAGTTGGTATTCACGCCCGCGACGGTGCCGGCCGGGTTCCAGCCCCACAGCAGGATCAAGCGCGAGTTGAGCAGGTCGTCGCGGGTGTTGCCGGCGGAGAAAGCGCCGTAGGTGATGCGCAAGGCGTAGATTCCGGCGTGGAAAGAGGGCTGGCCCCAGGGCATGGTGTAGCCGCCGGCCATGGCCAGCACGCGGGCCATGTGACCGGTCCCGTGGACCTGCCCCAGGTCGCCGGCCAGGGGCAGATAGAGGATGCTGGCGGGCCCATAGGTATCCCGAACTCTGACGATCTCACGCGCGACCGTGTCGATGGCCTCGTCCCAGGAGATGCGTACGAACTTGCCCTCGCCGCGCTCACCGACGCGTTTGAGAGGGTAGAGGATTCTGTTCGGGTCGTATAGGCGCTGCCGGTAGGCGCGTCCTCTCAGACAAGCCCGCAACTGCGGCTCATCGGCGTCATCGGTCTCGATGTGCACGATCACGCCGTCCTTGACGTGGAGCCGCAGGATGCATGACCCCCCACAGTGACTGGCGCACGTGGTTGTGATGATCTCGTCTACTGTATGGTTCACTGCCGTCTCCTTGTTTGTGAGAAGGTGATTGCCTCGCTCACGCAATCCGTTCGGTCGCTGGGCTTGTGGGTGTATGGTCCACGCGGCTGATGGGCAGCCCGGCCGCGTCGTGTTTGGCCTTGAACAGGATGGAGGGGTTGGTAGTTGCGTCGTGAACGAAGCCCTCGGCCGCATCGGAGACAGGGTACCTGGCTCGCAGCTCTGCCAGTGGTCCCGCTTCCAGTGCGCGCATGGGGCAACTGGCGGCGCAGATCGGTGCCTTGCCCTCGGCCAGACGATCGACACAGAAGTCACACTTCTGCATTTTCGCGTTCACTTCCGGGCCGAACTGCGGGCAGTCCCAGGGGCAGGCATCGAGGCAGAGACCACAGCCGTCGCGACCGAGGCAGGCCTCTTGGTCGACGACGACGATGCCATCGGCCTCCCGCTTTGTTATTGCATCAGCTGGGCACGCGGCAGTGCAGGCGGGGTTCGCACAATGATGGCACCCCTCGCTCAAGTGAGCGACGAAGAGGTTGGGGTAGTTGCCCTTCTCGATGCTGGTCACGCGCCTCCAACTGGCAGGACCGGGCGGGACGCTGTGCCAGTCCTTGCACGCCACCACGCAGGCGAAGCAAGCTGTACAGCGCGTCTGGTCGAAGTAGAATCCTAATTGCATGCGAAACCTCCAGATACGTTGTGAAGAGTATCCTGCGACAATCTGAAGCCTATAATACCGGCAAGCCTGTACGTTGCCAAGCTTTTTGCTGGCGTTAGCCCAGGTCGCGGCAGTAGGTCTCTTTGATGAGCAGCGTGCCGAGCACGCCGACGGCCACGAACACGGAGCCGACGATGAAGGCCAGTTGGAACGCGGAAAGGGGGTAGACCCGCGCGCCTTCCTGAACTAGTCCCTCCCAGCGCAGGTCCAGCGCCCAGCCGAAGAGTGGTTGGAGCAAGGCGCCGCCGAGGAAGGGACCAATGTTCGAGAGTCCCATGGCCATGCCGACGCCCTGCGGTGGGGCGACCTCTTTCGTGCAAGCGGCGACAAGGGCCTGCGCACCGGAGAAGAAACCGAGAGCTGTGCAGAGTGGCAGAAGCACCGCCTCCGGCGGGCGTCCGCCGTTCCAGAACGGGAACGCCAGCCACAAGAGAGCGTAGGCAAGACCGTACACAACGAACGGCAGCTTACGCCGGCGGAAAATGCGGTCGGATTGGAAGCCGATGGTGAAGCTGCCGGCCATGAAGCCGAGAGTGGCGAGCAGGGTATAGTTAGCCGCTTCGGCTCGCTGCATCCCGTAGACCTGCATGAGGAAGGGGATGCCCCAAACGCCGGCGAAGGTGACGAACGACCCGTAGAAGCCGAACGCGGCAATAAACGGCGGCCAGATGTGCTTCCGTCCGATGACCATGCGCAGGGTAGTGATCAAGGCTGCCCTTGGTGCGGCTGGCTGTTGGAGCGGCGGCTCGCCGTGCTCCAACTCCTCCACGTCACGGATGCTCGGCAATCCCAGATCGGCCGGCCTGTTTCGTACTATGACCCAACTCACCAGTGCGATTCCGACGCCTGCCAGACCGATCAGCGCGAAGGAAGGGCGCCAGCCTACACCGGCGGCCAGAAGCGCTAGCGGGGTGGTGCCAAGTAAAGCGCCGCAGTTGGCAGCGAAGACCAGTCCACCGGAGATGGTTGCGAACTCGCGTGCTCGAAACCATTCGGTCTGCAGCTTCATGATGTTGACCATGATGACGGAGAGCCCCAGCCCAATCAGGAATCGGCCTAAATATGCCGTAGGGAGGTTGGGCGCGGCTGCGAAGACGAGGGAGCCGATAGCCCCGAGCAGACCTCCGATCGTAACCACCTTACGAGCGCCAATCGAATCGGCTAGCATTCCCGAAGGCAATTGCATCAGAGCATAGACGTAGAAGTAGAGTGAAGTCAGCCCGCCGAAAACGGCGCCCGAGATGCCGAACTCGGCCATTATCTGATCAGCCACCGCGCCCGGCGCGACGCGCTGGAAAAAGACCAGCATCAGCGTCACGGCGAGGATACCCCAGATCGGCCACCGTGCGCGCAACGTCCGGGATGCCTGATCGGAAGTTAGCACCGCACTCATTCGCGTCCTCCTAAGGATCACCTCGTTTCGCCGGGCGCTTGGACGTGGATTGCTGCTAGCTGGCGGATGGCGCGGGTGGTTGCATGAGCTCCAGCAGAATCCCATTCGGATCGTAGCAGTATGTAGCAGACCAACCCTTCATGCGCCCACCTGAAACTAACTGCGGAGGACAGTTGAACCGAACTCCTTTCGACTGGAGCTCTTCGTAGGCCTTCTGAAGGTCTGTGAGCACGAGACCGAAGTGGGTAATGCCAAGGTCATGTGGCCGCGCTCTCTTGTCCTCACCGAGCGGCTCGAGGTACTGCCAAACCTCGATCGATTGCGTGCCAGCGGTGAGCATGGCGATACGCGCACGCGGCTCAGATAGCCCGCTTATCGTACTGAGAAACTCGCCAGCCATCTCAATCTGCCATTCCACGGTGAAACCGAACGCGTCTCGGTAGAAAGCCACGGTTCCTTCGAAATCGTTGGTATTGATCGCGGCGTGTTGAAATCCTGTAACGCTGAAACCAGGCATGTTCGATTACTCCCTCGATTTGCTGAGGCTGTACTACCGATGCTGAAACTGAGGCTTGCGCTTCTCCAAGAATGCCCGCAGACCTTCTTGAGCATCGTGACTACCGAAGACCCGCTCAATCATGTCGACCTCCAACGCCGCGCCCTCGGAGGAGGTGTTGTCTCGCGCGGCATGGACGGCCTCCTTGATGGACCGCGTGACCACCACCGACTGTCTAGCGATCTGAATGGCGAGCTCTTGAGCGGCGGAGAGCGCCTCCCCGATCGGCACCAGGTGGCTAACCAGGCCGATCCGGTACGCCTCGTCGGCGTCGATCGAGTTCCCCGTGTAGAGCATTTCCAGGGCTCTTGCCTCTCCAATGACACGTGGCAATCGCTGTGTCCCCCCTCCGCCTGGGAAGACGCCAAGCTTCGATTCTGGCACTCCGAGCTTGGCATTCCGAGCTGCGATGCGTATATCGCAAGCAATGGCCATCAAGCAGCCAACACCCAGTGCGGTCCCATTCAGGGCGCAGATCGTTGGCTTCGACATCTCGTCAAGCCGCTGAAGCAGATCCTCGGACATCTGTGCCAACGCACGCCCCTTACCGGGCTCGGTAGCCTCTGGAAGCACGCTGACATCCTGTCCCGCGCTGAAGAATCGGTCACCTGTGCCGACGATTATCACCGCGCGTACTGCCTCATCGGCCGCCACCTCCTCGAGGCATGTGCGCAGCTCATACATAGCTTCCTTCCCGAAGGTGTTCAGCGGGGGATTGTCCAGAGTAATCGTGGCCACCCCGTCGGCGGCACTCCAGGTGACGGTAGGCTTCTCGGTCATGTTACACCATCCCTCAGTTGATCTTCAGCCTGCCCAGTCTCTCCATGGCCATCTGGCGCAGCGTATGCTTATCGGGGCGCCCCACGTCCAAAACGGGCCAGTCCCTTGCATCAATCAGGAAGACGTGCTTGGGGATCTTGAAGTTTGCGATCTTACCCCGGCACGCCTCTCGAATCCCGTCCGAGGTTGTTCTCATGCCAGCCCGCAACTGGACGAACGCCACCACCGCCTCGCCCCACGTCTCGTCCGGCACACCCACTACCTGGGCCAGCGCCACTTCCGGGATGTTATCTTCCAGGAAGATCTCGACCTCCCGCTGCGAGACGTTCTCCCCGCCTGTCTTGATCATCTGCTTGTAGCGGCCCCGATAGTATAGATAGCCTTGCTCGTCCAGCCAGCCGAAGTCTCCCGTATGCACAAATCCATCCGCGTCGATGGTCGCGGCCGTCTCCTCTGGCATCTTGTAGTACCCCAGGAATGCGGCCCAACCTCGGAAGATGATCTCGCCCGGCGTGCCGGCAGGAACAGGTCTGCCGGTCTGTGGATCGATAATGCGAAACTCCAGCCCCGGGTGCGGTCGGCCGTTGGAGGATCGGCGGATCTCCGGGTCGGTGTCTCGCGGCGTGACCATCGCGACAGCAGATCCGCCCTCCGTGATGCCGTACGTCATCACCAGGAGATCGAAGTTGAATGCCGCTTGCAGCCTGTCGTAGTACGAGGGCGTACATCCGGCCAGACACTTCTTCAGGGACGAGATGTCCCGTGTACTGAAGTCGGGATGATCCATGATCTTGGTGAAGTTAGTGTCAAAGCCCCCGGTCATTGTGCACCGCTCGCGCTCGGCCACCTCGAGCACCAGCCCCGGCTCGAAGGCTCCCAGTAGACAGATCGCCGCACCGACCGAATGGGGCATGGCAATACAGGGGACGATCCCTCCTACATGAAAGGTGGTCCACTGCTGCAACACGCGATCGTCCTTGCCCACGTTCACCGCTCTTGCCATATAATGGCCGGCCCCACAAATGGTGCGGTGAGCGAGGAGGGCCGGTTTTGGTCTGGCCGTGCTCCCTGAGGTGAAAAGAATGTAGCAGGCGTCGTCTGCTGTCTGCCTGGCGCGGATCTCCGCCAGTCGCGCCCGTTCGGCCGGAGATGGCTCATGGGATGGGAGCGTTCGGCGACCGGAGGTTCCTGGTCGCTTCGCGTCGGAGTCTAGCACAAACATGCGCTTTATCAATGGGAATTGCTCGCTACGCACCTCTCCCGGCTTCAGGGCCGGATCGACGCTGTGGAGCAGCTCCAGGAAGTCGATAGTGCGAAAGGAATCCAGGGTGATGATAGCCGCCACATCGCCTTGGCGCAGGACCCAACGCACCTCGTCGGCCCTGTAGTTGAAGTTGATTGGCACGATAACAGCGCCGATGCTGGCCAGGGCATAGTGCACGTAGATCCATTCCGGTATAGCGGGGAAGATAATGGCAACGTGATCCCCAGGTTGTATTCCAGAGGCCAATAACCCCGCAGCCAGACGATCGACCTGCTGGCGCAACTGGGCATAGGTGACGCGGGTTTCCTGATAGACGATGGCATCCAGCTCACCGTACAGTTCTACACTGTTCTCCAGCGCTTGCCAGATAGTCCGTCTGGTTGCCTCGGCAGGTTCCTCGCTGATGATGGGCATCGAATCCCCTCCGTGCCGTTTCTCAGACAATGACTTGTTAGTAGCCCGGCGCCCGCTCGAAGAAGCCGTCCTTCGGCTGGGCCACCTTGACCATGGTCAACTGATCAAGGGACATTCCGACGTGGTTGTCCTTCGAGAAAGTGAAGCTAGCACGCGCTCCATCGAAATTCTTAATCTCTTCCAGCCCGGCGGCTACCTTGGGCCCCTCGGTGCTCTGTGCCTTCTCGATCGCCATCTTCAACATATAGACGATATCGTAGTGCCGTGGTGGATGTTGCAGGCTTTCCCGCAGCGGATTCTGGTTCAGCCGCTTAGCCAGCTTGTCCGCGAACTCCTTGGTCCTTGGGTGGACCGTCGTTTTGTCCGAATACGATTGCCGTGCGAAGCCATAGGCATACGCGAGCTTCAGTCCATCGGGGCCGACCCCGTCGATGATGGTGGCGTCCGCCAGACCCTCGTTCCCAAGGAATGGCACTTCCCAGCCCATTCCTTGAAGGGTCTTGAGGACGCGCACTGAATCTGCTCCCTGTGTGACGCCAATGACAACCTGGGTGCCGGCCTTTCGGAGGTTGGTGAGCTGAGCGGTGACATCTTGGGTCCCCGACGCGTATAATTCGATTCCTGCCGGCTGCAGTCCCCCCCTCGCGTTGAGATGTTTCTTGATGTCGTCTATGCTCATATTGCCGAAGGCGGTGGATTCGGCGATAACCCCTATCTTTTGCGCTTTCGTGACCTCGACAGCATACTGGACAAGGATCTCCGTTTGGAGGCTGGGGAGAGCTGCGGCGAAGAACGAATACGGATACTTCTGCGGATCGTTGAACCCAGACGAGCCCATGCCGATCAGCACAACCTTCTGCTCAGTCAAGTAGGGCTGGACCGCCTGGGAAGCCGAGCCTAACGTCACGCCGATGATAATCGTGACACCCTGCTTCTCCACCAATTCATGAGCGGCGGTGAGGGCCTTGGTCGGATCTCCACCGTCGTCCCGAACGATCAGCTCAATCTTGCGTCCCAAGATCCCGCCGGCCGCGTTGATCTCATCCACGGCCAGTTCGGCACCGAGCAACTGCTTGGGACCAATCGAGCCGATTGGCCCGCTGGAGGTTAAAATGGCGCCGATCTTGAGGGGCTCCTGCGGTTTGGCAGGTGCCGACGCCTTGGCGCTTTCTGCGGGCTTGCTGGCGGCAGGGCTGCCTGGCGCGGGATTGCTTGCCGCTGGACTGCCCGAGTTCTGGGCTGCGCCGCACGCGGTAACGGCGACCAGGAGGATCGCGGAAAGACAGGTCGCAATTGCCTTCCAGAGCTTGCGGTTGCTCGATAGCATGGCTGTTCCTCCATCCTGTCATCATTTCAGTTTCCAACCGCTGGACCTGAACAGTAGACGTGCGTTGGGAAGGTTGCGATTCTTCCCAACAGGTCTGCCAAACCTCGCTCCGTTCGTCGCCGTCCATTTGGGAGAGATCAGCCGGACATTTCTGTGGAATGACGTCGGTGCGCGACTCTCGGCGCCTCTCGGGCTTGCTACGCACCTATTCCCACGATATCGATACACATCTAATATAGAATAGATAGTAGGCAAGCTAATGTCCATCCGATCCAGGTTCCATTTTTGTCAAGCTCTCCAAGCAATTGCGGACCGTATGCTATGTGACCTGGGTTCCATATACTTCGTCGCTGCGCCCACCAGCAGCGGACCCATGTGCACTCACTAGCACCAGTCGACCATACATCCACTCTGCTATCTCATCGCTCCTCAGAATGACAAACAGGCGTGGGAGCCATACAGCGAACGTTGGGTAATCTCGCGTCGCTAGCGGAACTGGTGCCGCTGATCATATGGCGAATTCGCCAGCGTGAAAGAATATCTGCATGAAAGAGGATGGACACCATGCTAAAGTGAGAGCGGTCCTGGATAAGACCGGTTCCTGAATTAAGCTTCTGGAAACAGTCCTAGAGAGGCAATATCGCCTCTTCCTGTGCCGCTACGCCCTTCTCCAGCGCCCAGCGGAAGACGGCCAGGCCGTCACGCACACCAAGGACCCCGATCTTCCTGCGTATACTGTTGATGTGCCGCCGAAGCGTGTTGTCGGTGAGGTGAAGGCTGCGGGCGAGTTGCTCCCGGCGTGGACTTGGATCACCAGCCTCCTCCTGTCTCGAAGGGTGGCCCAAGGAGTAGTAATACTGGAGATAGTATTGAATGAAGATGTCGATCTCGCGCCAGGTCAGGCAGTAGCGGGTCCGCAGACGGGTCACTCCGCTGGAAGTAATCCAGGCATTGGAGAAGGCGGCGAGAATTCGGCTGCTGATCTCCTGGTCTTTGCAATGCCTCAAGACGAACGCCAGCGGCATTGCAGCGTCTCGCGACTGCTCTCCTAGCTCGCTCACGATCTGCTCGGTGTGTGGGCGAGGCTCAAGATGGGTGTCACGCGGGAAGGACAGGAAGATCTGTGGATGCTCTCGTTCCAGACGGCGTTGGACTAGCGCCCGAGCGTAGCTTGGCAGAATACCGCGCCGCAGAGCCTCGGCGCAAAGCGAAGCAACAACATCGGGATGCCACAAGAAGAAGTTGTGGAAGCCCTCAATCGCCGCGTATTCGAAAGCCTCGCTCAGACCCGAGACGCCTTTGTCTACTTCTCCGGCGAGAAAGCACCGGCGCGCTTGATGCAGTTCTACGCCCGCGAGGTGATAGCGTAAACCCAGGCGGGTGAACGTATCGGTCGCCCGAGCTAACAACTGCTCAGCCGCGCTCAGGTCGTTTCGTTGAAGCTCGATCGCCCCGAGGAGGGCCAGCAGCCGCGCCACGTTGCCTGGTGATGCCCCCGCCTCTGCCATCTGAAGCTGCCGTCTGGCTATGCCCGCGGCTTCGTCCATGCGCCCCTGGAGCAGCCAAAGATAGGACAGCTCCGTCTCACCGCGCAGAGACTTGTCCACGGACTGAAAGGACTCCTCAGCATCCTCGAGCCGGTTCAGCATTGCCAGGGTTTCAGCCCTGGCAAGACCCACGGCGCTGCTTAGAGCCGGGTAACCGCACCTCTCGCCCCATTCGAGGGCAACGTTGAGATCTTCCAGGGCGGTCTCCAGCTCGCCTCTAGCAGCACGGGCGGTCCCGAGCACGCAAAGCACGCTGGCTTGTGGCAGGTTTGTCACACCCCCGCTGCCAGTCGGGCACAAGCGCTGCGCTGCCTTGATGGCCTCGTTGATGCGCCCCCAGTGCAGGTATGCCCAGGAGAGGTGACGGATAGCCCGGAGCTCGGCGTTGCTGCGTGTCGCGGCGTCGGCAATATTGGCAATGCAGGCGATGGACTTCTCGGCGGCGGCGATTGCCTCTGAGAAGCGATCCTGAGCCGCGTAACTGACGGTGAGACCGGACCACGACTTCGCGGCAAGCACCACATCCCCTCCCTCGACAGCTAGATCCAGCGCTGCCTGCAATTGGCGATCGCTGTCCTCGAGGTTGCGCGTCAGGTAGCTGAGCGTTCCCAACTCGTACAGGAGCTTGGACTCCAGCTCGTGGTCGGGCTGCGGACCGGCCGCGGAGCGCGCACGTGAGAGCACCTGGCGGGCCGGACACAAATGGCCCTGTAAGCTGAGGATGCGCCCCTTCTGGAGCAGCAACCAGGGATCAGACTCCATCACTGCCTTGGGCAACATATCTATCCAGCGCAGGACGGTCTCAACATTACCCGCGTGAATGGCCTTCGGTGCCCCCTTCCTGATCAGCGCGGCGGCCTCCGGCCAATCGGCGGACTCAAAGGCGTGATACAGCGCCGGCTCGACCAGATCCAAGCTGGAGAAGTACCGGACTGCAGTGTGGTGCAGCGCGGTCACTCCGGCCTCTCCAATCCGCCTGCGTAGACGCGCCTGCAGAAATTCCTGGAAGAGCGAATGGTAGGTGTAGACCTCTTCCTGATCGCTAACCTGGGAGAGGAAGACGTGGTTACGATGGAGGCGCTCGAGCATTTCGCGCGCGTGCGCAATTTCTAGGATCGCCTCGCATAGCGGCGGGGTTAGCTGTTGGAGGATCGAGGAGCGCTCCAAGAAGTCCTGAATGTAGCGCGGCTGCCCATCTACGATGCACTGGGCGAAGTAGTCGTATGTGGAATTGCGAGCCACGGCCAGATCCATCAGTTCCGCGATGTGGGCAGCCCCATGCTCAGAGATCTGCTCCCCGACCATGGGCAAAACCGCCGGCCATCCACCTGTCCGCGCGATAAGCTGATCTACCTGCTCCGCATCCACCGTCAGACCATGCTGGCGAGTCAGGAACTCCTGAACCTCGGTCTGGGTAAAAGACAAGGCCCACTCGCCCAGTTCAAGCAGCCCCCCGTACTGGCGCAGACGAGCAATACAGCTAAGCCTTGGCTGTGCACGGGAGGCGATGCACAGACGCACGTTGTGTGGCAGGTAACCAAGAAGAGTCTCAAGACAGGCGCTTGCACTGGACGCACCGCTGGCGGTGTCGAAATCGTCGATAATCAACACCAGCTCGCGATCCGGGTCTCTTGCCAGCGCAGCCAACAGGGCGAACAGAGTCCTGCGCCAGGGTGCCGACCCTCTGCCAAACCAGCCCTCCGTTGCGACGGCTTCGTCCGGCAGACACCGGGCCGCCGCGGCCAGGAGACCACTGACCAGCACTACCGGGTCGGCATCGGACTTGTCCATTCGATACCAGATTGCGGGTTGACTCTGCGAGTTGATGAATGACGCCAGGAGCGTGCTCTTGCCATAGCCAGGCGCCGCGACGACCAGGACGACCTTGCCCTCTTTCAGTCCGGCTGCCAAACGAGCAAAAAGTCGCTGCCGAGGGATGACATTGCGCCGCATCTCCGGCAGGAACTTAGTAACGAGGATCGAGCTATCGGGGACCCGTTGCACAACCATTGCGCTCACTCCTCCTTTGGCGATCCAGCCGCCGAGGTAGTGGCAGGGTTATTTCCTCCGGATCGTTCCGGTGGTATCTAGAAGGGCGCCGCGCTAGTGTTCGACCACAGAGAAGACGCTATCTGTCATTCTGAGCGCCGCAGCGCGAAGAATCCGTATCCCCAGGGCGTGGATTCTTCGGCGTGCGCGCCTCAGAATGACAAGACCAGTGTGGTCGAACACTAGTATAGTGTGACCGATGAGTTGATGTGTATCCGCCGAATCCGACCGATCTGTCCGATCGGACCGATCCGCACGTTTTCGCCTGTCAGGTCACGAGTGACAGAGCAGTGGACCATGGCGCTGATGAGGACGCGTGTGACAAAGGCATTCGCCACGCGGAATAGCGGCCAACATGAACACCGAGAGCGAGATCGCGTCTGCAAGATGAAGCCGTCCTCGCTGGTGTCCGGCTACAAGTATATCACAGAACACGGCTGAAGACCCTCCGCAAAGTCGCCACGCACATTGGAGCGACAATCCCGGCCGGTATACGGCAATCAGCACATCGATGGTCCCTTGCCACAGGTGACCGCTGGAGGAGTCCGCAACGGCGAAGAACTTGGGTCGTTAGAGAAGCTGCCAGATCGGCCACCGGCAACCTGGCTCATCACCGGGACCCGACCTTGACTGACTCAGCTACGCCGCCTTGTGGCGGCGCCGTAGAAGGACCGTTGCTCCGGCGGCGACGATGACCACACCTCCACCCACCCCAGCTAGCAGTGGAACGTTGGTGCCGCTCGAAGTGCCCTGTGGTTGGCTGCCCAGAGGCGTCAGAGTGGGCACGCTCTGCGGCTGAGAGGTGCGGCCATGGGAGTTGCTCGTCTGCGCGGGAGGAGCGCCAATGCTGGCTCGCCAGCGGGCGTCCAATTCATCGGTATTGAAGCCGTAGACCTTGGTTAAAGCTTTGTCAGTAGTGCTACCCTGCTTGAACACAGCTAACAGGTCGGCCATCTTGTCGATGCCGTACGTGTCGATCATGTAGGACACGATGCTCCAGGACTCCCCGTAGGATAGGTTTACCAGCGACGGATCGCCTGGAAAGCTGGTGAGCGCGCGAACCGACAGCAGTCGGTTCTCCTTGATGGCGCGGTCGATCTCATTCTTGTACTCGGGCGTCATCTTCCCCTCGGACCACATGGCCAAACCCTCGTTGAGCCAGGTGGGAATCTCCGAGTAGGGACCCTCGGCCGCTGCGCCGACAATCATGTGCATGATCTCGTGGAACATGGTCTGCTTGACGCCGCTCTGGCTGCCCAGAAGCAGTAACACCTCCGGCGACAGCCGCACGCCGAGCGTGGTCGTGGCCGAATCGTACGTCTCGCTCTTCTTGGGAAGAGCGTCAGTCATGTCCGAGCGCGAGGCGTAGACGTAGATCTTGAGGGGACGTGTGTAGTTGACACGCAGGTCCGTCGATTGGGTCCGGACGGCCTCGGCCGCACCGGCCAGGAGGTCCTTAGCTTGGGACTCGTTGCTGTAGTAACGAACGGAAATACTACCCAGAGAAACCGACTGCCACTTGAAGCGGCCGTCTTCATATGTGAAAGTGACGGGATCTGTCTTGGTCTGGTTCCCGTTGGCATCCTCGATTTGCCAATAGTACGTGATATCGGTGCCGGGCGGGATGTACGACTTCTGGGCGTCGAAGCTGTACTGGGCTGAGACATCGGTTCCGGGCGTAAAACTCGGGCGTGCATAGCTGTTGGCGTCACCGCCAGATACCTTGTAATACAGCGTGACCTTCTCGATCTGGTTGGTGCCCCGGGCCTGAAGGTTGAAGACGATCTGAGTAGGGAACTTGGTCTGGTGGGAATCGGAGACGACAGTGATCTCACCTGCCGCTTGCGCCGGGGCGGCCAGGTAGACCCCCGTGCTCAGAGTCAGAACGGCCGCCACCAGTAGGAGTGCGCGCGCTAACTTCTTCATGGACTGTCCGCCATCCTCGCTATGATTACAGGGCCTCCCACTGCACCTGCTCGCTCTGGGGTAGACCACTATATCCTCCAGAGCCAGGTTGCCATTGCTCCAGACCCTTTGACTCTAGTTTACTCTAGTTTGGCTTATTTCTGTAGCTCAGCGATGGGCAGACAATGCACTTGTCTGGTCTCCCCTTTGGAATATTAATCCTCCTGCTACTCGGCCGGCCGTGGCTGCGATGCAGATGCCGAAGGCGGGCCGATCCAGACGGTCTGGATGTTCACGAACTCGTGGATTCCAAACTCCGACAACTCGCGGCCGTAGCCACTGCGCTTGATTCCGCCGAAGGGAAGCCGGGGATCAGAGGCGACCAGACCATTCACGAAGACCGAGCCGGCCTGGATCCGGTGCGCTAGCTTTCGGGCATGTACGGTGTCGCGCGTCCAGAGGCTGGCCCCCAGACCATACACCGTGTCGTTCGCCATGCGGATGGCTTCGTCTTCGTCCTTCACTCGCACGATGGCGGCGACAGGGCCGAACGTCTCCTCACGAAACACGGGCATTTTCGGAGAGACGTGCGACAGTATCGTAGGGGCATAGAAATAGCCGCGCCGATCCAGACGCACGCCCCCCAACTCGACCTGAGCGCCCTGCGCGATGGATTCGCGCACCTGGCGCTCCAGGGCCTCGCGCAGGTCCCCGCGTGCCAGAGGACCGATCTCCGTCTGTGGCTCCAGCGGATCCCCTACCTGCAGCTCGGACACAAGCCGTTTGAAGTGCCGCTCGAACTCGTCGGCGATCTGCTCGACCAGGATAAAACGCTTGGCGGCTATGCAGCTCTGACCGGTGTTCTGGAAGCGCGCGACAACGCCGATGCGCGCGGCCGCCTCCAGATCCGCGTCAGCCAACACGATGAACGGATCGGAGCCGCCCAGCTCCATGACCGATTTCTTGATCCAGCGACCTCCGGCCGAGGCCACTCTGCTCCCGGTAGCGTCGCTCCCTGTGAGAGTGACAGCCGCCACGCGCGCATCCGCGATTACCGGCTCAACGGTCGAGCCCGGGATCAGCAGCGCGCGGAAGACGCCCGGCGGAAAGCCCGCATCCATGAAGATGCGCTCGATAGCCAGCGCGCACTGCGGCACATTCGAAGCGTGCTTCAAGAGAGCCGTGTTCCCGGCCATCAGGGCGGGTGCGGCAAAGCGAAACACCTGCCAGAAAGGGAAGTTCCACGGCATAACGGCCAGCACAACTCCCAGCGGCTCGAAGGCGACGTAGCTGTCCATGGCATCGGTCTGGACATGCTGCTCAGCCAAAAGGCGGCCCGCGTTTTCGGCGTAGAACGCGCAGTTCCAGGCGCACTTGTCGATCTCGGCCTCGGCCGCGCTGATCGGTTTGCCCATCTCCAGCGTGATCAATCGAGCCAGGTGTGGTTTCTGCTGTCGCAACTGGGCCGCCATCTCTCGGAAGAGCCGAGCGCGCTCTGCCAAGGTCGTGGTTCTCCAGCGTCCGAAGGCGCTATGGACCTCATCGATCGTCCGCTCCACCTGCTGTGGCTTGAACTCGTCAAAACTAGCCAGAACCTCTTCTGTCGCCGGGTTAATGGACCGAATGATCATACCAACCTCCGATCGGGGGCTGGGGGTTAGGGGTTGGTCCACCGGCCCCTAACCCCCAGCCCCCAGCCCCCTCTCCGTGCCGGGCAGGGCGTCTTCACCGCACTCGACGCAGTAGCCGCTCAGACTCAGTACCTGGGCGGGGCGGCTGCCGCTGCGATAGACGGTCACGCCCTTGCAGCCGAGCTGGTAGGCCAGGGTGTAGATCTGCCGCACATCGTCCAGGGTGGCATTCTCCGGCAGATTGGCCGTCTTGCTCACACCATTGTCAGTGTACTTCTGGAAAGCGGACTGGATCTGTACATGCCAGGCCGGATCGATGTCCAGCGCGGTGACGAACAGCCGCTGAACGTCAGCCGGCACCTGGGGCAGTCCCTGCACGGAGCCGCGCCTGGCGATGACGTTCATCAGCTCGTCGTTGTAGAAGCCGCGCTGCTTAGCGACTTCCTTGAATATGGGATGCACCGACGGCAGCTCCTCCCCCTCCAGGATGCGCCGGACGTAGGTCAGGGCGAAGATCGGCTCGATGCCGCTGGAGCAATTGGCGATCAGGGAGATGGTGCCGGTGGGAGCAACGGTGGTGACCGTGGCGTTGCGCAGCCGTGGACCGCCCGGCCGGTCGTAGATGCTGCCGGCGAAGTTGGGGAAGGTCCCGCGCGACTCGGCCAGCGCCGTCGAGGCCGCGGTCGCACGCCTATCCACGAAAGCCATCACCTCTTCGGCTGTGTCCAGGGCCACCTGGGAATTATATGGAATGCCCAGCCGGATCAGCATGTCGGCAAATCCCATCACCCCCAGCCCAATCTTGCGGTTGCCAAGGCAGATCTTCTCCGTGGCCGGCAAAGGATAGCTGTTCACCTGGACAACGTTGTCGAGGAAGTGCACGGCCGTCTGGATCGTGCACTCCAGCTTGGGGTAGTCGATGATGTACCCGCCAGCGCTCTGGGTAAGCATTCTGGAAAGATCGATGGAGCCGAGGCAACAGGCCTCGTAGGGCAGGAGCGGCTGCTCCGAGCAGGGGTTGGTGGCCTCGATCGTCCCCAGTTGAGGCGTGGGGTTGTCTCGGTTGATGCGATCGATGAAGATCACTCCCGGCTCCCCGCTTTCCCAGGCCATCTCCACGATCAGGTTCCAGATTTCGCGCGCCCGCACTCGCCGGGTCATCTCACCGGTGATGGGGTGGATCAGATCGAACGGCTCGTCTCGCTCCACCGATTGCATGAAGGCATCGGTCACGGCCACCGAGAGGTTGAAGTTGGTCAGCTTGGTCCGATCGCGCTTGACCATGATGAACTGGAAGATATCTGGATGATCTACCCGCAGGATGCCCATATTGGCGCCGCGGCGCGTGCTACCCCGCTTCATGATCTCTGTGGTGGCGTCGTAAATGGTCATGAACGAGATGGGTCCGGAAGCTATACCCTTGGTGCTCATCACCACGTCACCATCAGGCCGCAGGTGAGAGAACGAGAAGCCCGTTCCACCGCCGCCCTGCTGGATGACGGCTGCATCGCGGAGCGTTCCGAAGATGCTGTGCAGGTTGTCCTCGACCGGCAGAACGAAACAGGCCATGAGCTGGCCGACGCCTGCGCCCGCGTTCATGAGGGTGGGAGAGTTCGGCAGGAACTCCAGCCTGGAAAGCAGATGGTAGAACTCCCTGGCCGTGGACTCCAGGTCGGCCTGGGGGTCCAGCGCCAGATCACCCCGAGCCACCGTCCGCGCCACGCGCCAGAACATCTGCTCCGGCGTCTCGACAACGTGTCGATGTGCGTCCTTCAGCAAGTAGCGCTGTCGCAGGACAATCAGAGCGTTTTGTGAGAGACGAACGGTGTTTTCAGACATAACAAACCCTCCCCAACGAGGTAGCGATATCGGTGCAAGGCGTGTGCCAGGGACGATGAAAGGGAACCAAAGCAGCTTGCCCATAAACTCGCTCTCCGCTAGATTCTTTGAATAGCATCTTGAAGCAAGCCCAACTCAAGGAGAAGTGAGCATGCACCGCTTTCTGGTAGTTATCGAAAAGGCAATGGAAACTATTCAGCATATGCTCCCGATCTGCCCGGCTGTGTGGCTACGGGTGAGACCCTGGAGGAGGCGGAGCGCAACATGCACGAAGCTATCCGTACGCACGTTCAGGGGCTAGTCGAAGACAACTTGCCAGTGCCAGAGTCGCACGCTATGGCCGAGTACATAGCCGTCCCATAGGCATCCGATCGTCGTCTCTCTCCATTGTGTGTCACACCCATCTAGTGCGTCGTTTCGTAAGTCAGCACCACACTGCGGAGACGGCGCAGTCGGACCGCCGCCGCAGACCGCCGCGGTCGCCTCAGGCGACCGCGGCGGTCTTTTCCGACAGGATGCCGGACTTGTGGAACGACGCATTTAGCGTTGCCCCTCTTGACCAGAGCCAGACCTGATGGCATAATGTATGCGCTAGTGTCATACGATCTGTATGCTGCGATGAGAGGGGCCAACGTGGCGCAGAGGGTCAAGCCTAGAATCACCGTCACAGTCGACCCACAGATGTTGGAAGAGGTCGACGCCTACATTCGGGAGCACGCGGGAGCGGACCGGAGCCAGATAGTAGATAAGGCTCTGCGCTGCTGGTACGCCCAGATGCTAGATGAGGCGCTTGCGAAACAGCACGCGGCTCCCAGGTCTCCCGAGGAACTGGAGCAGCGCGCCGCCTGGAAGCGCATCCGCACGGCCCAGATGCTCCGTGGGGATCGCGCGCCCCGGGTGCCTGAAGGGGAGTAGACTGTGGGAAAACCGCTTCCCAGGCGGGGGCAGATCTGGAACGTATTCACCCCCGGCCAGCCTCAGGATCCTCATCAGCCTCGCCCGGCCCTCGTGATCTCTGCCGACGCACGGAATGTGGCGGAGGATGACATCATCGTGGCTCCCATCTTCACGCGCGGTGCCACCGGTCCCACCCATGTTCCCATTCGGCGCGGGATAGGCGGACTGGGTCACGACTCGGTGATCTTCTGCGAGGAGATCACGGCCTTGGACGTAGATTCTCTGAGCCAGGGCCCTCTGGGAGACGCCGTGCCGGAGTCGTTGCTGCGTCGCGTCGTGCGCGCGGTCCGCATCGCCATCGGCGACGTGCCTATGCCCGGCGATTGAGGACCCCGTTGGCTATCGCTCTACCCTACCGTCTCTCCATTTGACCGCCACCCGCCCGCTGGCCTACAATCTACCCATGCATCTCCTGCTCGTCCGCCACGCCGAATCAGTCGGCAATATCGAGAAACGCTGGCAGGGCCATGCCGATTTTCCGCTCACGGCCAAAGGACTGTCCCAGGCCGAGTGCGCCGCGCGGCGGCTCTCGACGGTCGCGGTGAGCGCCATCTACAGCAGCCCTTCTTCGCGCGCCCTGGAGACGGCGCGCATCATCGGGGCTCGCCACGGTATCCAACCTCAGGCAGAGGATGGTCTGCGCGAATACGATGTGGGCACGCTCTCCGGAGAGCTGATTCGAGACATCGAGGACCAGTACCCGCGGGTCTACCAGCGCATGGTGGGCATCTACGATGAAGGCACCGACGTGGCCGGCGAAGAGGGTCAGCCAGCCTTCAGAGCCCGGGTCCACGCCGCCATGTGGCGTATCATCCAAGCCCACCCCGGTCGGCAGGTAGTGGTTGTCTCCCATCGTGGCCCCTTCGCGACCTTCCTACTGGACTGGCTCGAGCTCAAGCCCACCAAACGTCCCCCCTTCGAGTTCTCCAACGCCTCGCTCAGTATCCTCCAGGTGGAAGGCCCCGCCTTCCTGACGATCCAGGTGCTCAACGACACCTGCCACTTGCCGCCGGAGTTGGTGAGCGAACGCCTCTTGTAGGGGCTAGGGGTTGGGGGGACCAGCCCCCAACCCCTAGCCCCCAACCCCCGGGCCTGGCACACATCCTGCCGCATCCGGTTGGGCAAGGTAAGTTGCTATGTTGTGGTTGGATCCTGGGCAGAGGTGGGGCAGGGATGATTCCGTACCGCGATCAGCCGGAGAAGCGGCGTCGAACGACGCCGTACGTCATGTTGACGATCGTGGCCCTCAACGTGCTCGTCTTTCTCTACGAGCTGTCGCTGGGAGCGGGAGTCGAGAACTTCATCGCCGCGCTGGGCGTGATCCCGTACGACGTAACCACGGGCACGCATGTGGGGGCGGCTTCGGTGGTTCCGCCCTATCTCACCATCCTGACCTCCATGTTCATCCACGCCGGCTTACTCCACATCGCTGGCAACATGCTGTTTCTGTGGGTCTTCGGCGACAACGTGGAGGATCTGCTGGGGCACTTTACCTTCCTGGTCCTGTACCTCGTGTGCGGTATCGGCGCAGCGCTGGCCCAGATCGCTGCCGATCCCTTCTCACAGGTGCCCAGCATCGGAGCCAGCGGGGCCATCGCGGGCGTGCTGGCCGCCTATATGCTGTTGTTTCCCCGGGCCACGGTCGACACGCTCGTCGTCTTCCTACCTCTCCGCATTCCCGCACTGCTGTTGATCGGCTTCTGGATCGTTTGGCAGTTGTTCAGTGGTCTGGCCTCGCTGGGCGTCCCCACGGCCCAGACCAGCGGCGTAGCCTATTGGGCCCATGTCGGGGGCTTTGTGGTTGGACTGCTGATCACGCTGGTATTGCGGGCAGTGGGGCTGGGCGCAAGGCGCCCGCCGCGCATGTGGGGTGGAGACGGGAGCTCACTCTAGCATAACAAGGAGGCATTCAGATGGTAGTTGCAGAGATAAGCGTCGAGCCCATTGGCACCGGATCGCCCGGTATAGCGGATTTCGTGACAGCCTGCGTCGAGCTGCTGGAGAATCAGCGCGACGTCAAGTTCGAGGTCACGGCCATGGGCACCATCATCGAAGGCGAGCGCAAGACGGTGCTAACGCTCCTCGATCGGATGCACGAGAAGTGCCTGCAAATGGGCGCCCCGCGCGTGCTTACCGAGCTGCGCATCGACGAGCGAGTCGACAAGTCGCTCCACATCAGCGAGATGGAGCGCGAAG
>SCTZ01000061.1 GCA_004297765.1 Chloroflexota bacterium
GGGATGAGGTGGAGGGGCTCCTCGTGCATGGGGCAGCCCTTGATGGCGTAGACGGCTCCGGCATCGGTGCGGGTGTACTGCTCCATGCCGCGCTTGAGGAGGGTGACGATAGTGGACTTGCCTCCGCCCACGGGACCCATGAGGAGGAGGATTCGCTTGCGGACCTCCAGCCTGCGGGCGGCCGAGTTGAAGTACTCCACCAGTTGCTGCAGGGTCTTGTTCAGACCGAAGATGTCGTGGGTAAAGAAATCGTAGGATCTGTCCGATCCCTCACCCCGTGTTCCCGCGGCCATGATCATGTCATAGACCCTGGCGTGGGAGAGGCGTGCGATGGAGGGATTAGCCAGGACAAGATCGAAGTATTCACCGAACGTTCCTTGCCAGGAAAGTTTCTTCTCTTGCTCCCTGTAGGCGCGGATTCGGGATTCCAGATCTACGTGCGGACTGTATTCGACATCGACCTGGTGCAAACTTTCGTTTGGGTGAGATGGCGACATTTCCTCGTTCATTGCGGTGGTCCTCTTAAGTTTTGTTCCTAGAAACTACGTCAAGTCGCAGCGCACAGATTGGCGCCAAGTGACCCCGGCTCGGTGGACTCGACTGGTGCATCTGCAGGTGCCGCGATGGTTCCCTGGAACGAAAAAGAACCTAATGTTCAATCCATTAGGTCCTTTGTGCCTGCTTGCCGACCCAAATCTTCAGAGTTTCACTTGGCGCTCACCGCACAATGCCGCTACAAAACTCCCCACTTCGTCTTTCCCACTTGCAGGCGGTTGCCCTGTACCTGCACCCCAACTGCTTTTGATTCGGCCTTGAACGGTCCTCGGATAGTGGTGCACAAGGACCTCATGGTTCGCTCCCGGTCATTCAAAGGTGCTGATGCTATCCTCCTCCGGGTATTTCCCGGTTGCCGAACAAGCGTTGTGCACATCTTTGCACGCCTCGCCGGCTTAGCTTTCATTCGATTGATGCAGGTGCAAGAACTGGACCATGGCGGAGGCGGGGACGGGAGGTCTGAGGGAGTATAGCTGGTCGACCCAACCCCACCGGCTTTTGCTTGACAGTGCCCAGGGCCTGGTATAGTATGTAGTCATTCTGCGGGGAGGTCGGTTTTCCTTGGCCAGACGCCGGGCAGCGTACGCCGAAGAAGAGACGAGCGATCCTATCGCGAGCAAGCGGAAAAAGGGAACGAAGCGGACAGCCTCAGAGCTCCATCCGGAGCCGCTATCAGGTGCTCGCGAGCAGGATGTCGCGGGTGTGGTTGCGCCTGAGCCCGCGTCGGGCGAGGAGGAGGATGTGCCGCCCGAGATGCGGCTTGACCTGGAGGCCGAAGCCGAGGCGGCCGCGAAGGTGGCTCCCGCCGAGGTTGAGCTGGCCTGGGAGCCCAAGGATGATAGCACGGACGATGCTATCCGCATGTATCTACGGGAAGTCGGGCGGGTGCCCCTGCTCGACGCGGCGTTGGAGCTAGCTCTGGCCGAAGCCGTCGAGCGAGGCAAATTCGCTCTGCAGGAGCTCGAAAGCCTGGATCTGGAGCCGTCGCGGCGACTGGAGCTCGACCGGGATGTGGCCAGAGGACACGATGCACGCTGGCGACTGATTGAGGCCAATCTGCGCCTGGTCGTTAGCATCGCTAAGAAGTACATCGGTCGAGGGTTGTCGCTGCTGGACCTGATCCAGGAGGGTAATCTGGGGCTGATGCGTGCGGTCGAGAAATTCGACTATCACAAAGGGTTCAAGTTCAGCACCTATGCTACCTGGTGGATCCGCCAGGCTATCGCCCGGGCCATCGCCGATCAGGCACGGACTATTCGCATTCCCGTGCACATGGTCGAGAGCATTGGGCGGGTCGTGCGCGCCTCGCGCGATCTGCAGCAGAGCCTCGGTCGCAACCCGACCATCGACGACATCGCCAAGCAGCTCAATCTCACACCGGAGAAGGTCAACGAGATCATCAAGGTCTCGCAGCAGCCGGTTTCGCTGGAGACGCCCATCGGCGAGGACGATAGCTACTTGGCCGATTTCGTGGAGGATCAAGCCAGCCTCGGTCCAAGCGAGGTGGCCTCGCGCCAGTTGCTCAAGGAGCAGGTCTCTAAGCTTCTCGACTCCTTGACTCCCCGCGAGCGGCGTGTGCTCGAGCTGCGCTTCGGCCTCATCAACGGTCAGGACCGAACCCTGGAAGAGGTCGGCTACGAGCTCGGCGTCACCCGCGAGCGCATTCGCCAGATCGAGGCCAAGGCCCTGCGCAAGCTGCGGCATCCCAGCCGCAGCAAGAAGCTGCGCGACTTCTTCGAAGTGCCGTAGCGCCCCTCGTTCTTTACCAAATCTTCGCCTTGATCTGCCACTTGCCTTTTCTCGTGTTTACTTTATACTTGCAGTTGGAAGGTCGCGCGCCAGCCACATAGGTTCCGTCAGCGGACCGCCTTTCTATCACCAAGACGCTGTTTGTATTCCTCCTTCGCCAGTGTTCGACCACCCAGGTGGCGGCTTCTCTGTGGTCAAACACCAGTCGGGCAAAGCGGGTGAGGTATGAAGAGGAGGCTGTACTGTGTTTAAGCGAGTGTTTATTGCCCTGCTCGCATCCATCGTGGTCCTGTTTTCTATCCCCGTGCTGGCGCTCCATCAGAGCGCCATCGCCGATGATGGCACTATCCCGGGCAAGTACATCGTGGTTCTGCGCGACCAGGTGCAGGATGTGGACAGTGAAGCAGACCGTCTGGCGGGTAAGCATGGTCTGGCTCGCGACGACGAGGATCGCCAGCACGTGTACTACGCGGCTGTGAGAGGGTTCGCGGCCAGAATGTCCGCGGTGCAAGCTGCTGCCCTGGCTAAGGAGCCGAGCGTGGCCTTCGTATCGCCGGACCGGGTGGTACGTGCCATCGGCAAGCCCGGCGGCGGAACCGCGCCGCAGCCCGCGCAGGTGGTTCCCGATGGCATCGCGCGCGTTGGCGCCAACGGATTGAGCAACACGGGCACCGGCATCGGCGTGGCCGTGATTGACACGGGAATCGATCTGACCCATCCTGATCTCCAGTCCAACATCGCGGGCGATGTGACCTTCGTCCGGCGCACCAAGAGTGGCAACGACGACAACGGCCACGGGACGCACGTGGCCGGCACCATCGCGGCGCTGAACAACGGGATCGGCGTTGTGGGAATGGCTCCCCAAGCCAAGCTCTATGCCGTCAAGGTCCTCGATCGCAATGGCAATGGCACTTGGTCTAGCGTAATCGCGGGTGTCGACTGGGTCGCTCAGCGTGCCGGCACCATCCGCGTGGCCAACATGAGCCTGAGCGGCTACGGTACGAGTGATAATAACTGTGGCAAAACCAACCAGGACGCGCTGCATCAGGCTATTTGCGGGGCGCGAGACAAGGGCGTGACCTTTGTCGTCGCCGCCGGCAACTCTGCCACCGATGCGAGCACGTCCGCGCCAGCGTCCTATAAGGATGCGGTTATTACGGTCTCCGCACTCGCTGACAGCGACGGAAAGCCCGGCCATCTGGGTCTGACCACTTCATCCGGGGCTGACGATACCTTTGCAGCCTTCAGCAACTTCGGCTCCGTCGTGGATATCGCGGCGCCTGGCGTCGACATCTACTCGACGTGGAAGGGTGGGACCTACGGCACTATCTCAGGCACCAGCATGGCTACGCCACACGTCACCGGGGCCGCCGCTCTCTACATCCGCTCGCAGCTGAACGCGGGCGTTAGCCCAAACTGGACGCAAATCCGCGACGCGCTGATCGCTGCCGGATATCCGCAGGGTAGCCTGGATGGGTTCACCGGGGATCCCGATGTGTTCCACGAGCCGCTGTTGTACGCGGGTGGACTGTAATTCTGTTGGTGCGTCGTTCCTCGCATCAGGTAGCCGGTCAGACAAGACCGCCGCGGTTTCGAAAACCGCGGCGGTCTGCGTCCTCGGTCTAATATCTCTGATCGCTCCCCAGCAATCGCTCTCTGTCACGCAGCTTGGCGAGACGCTCCTCCGCCTGGCGTAGGCGGTCGCGCTCCTTCTCGATGACGGCCGTGGGGGCCTTGTTCAGAAAGTCGGGCTTGGCCAGCTTCTGCTCCACGCGGGCGATGTCGGCCAAGGCCGCGTCCAACTCGCGGACCACGCGCTGGCGCTCGGCGGCCAGGTCCACCATTCCGGCTAGTGGGAGATAGACCTCGGCGGAGTCGACGATCAGCGAGAGGGCCTCGCGGGGCTTCTCTGGCACCGACTCCACGATGGTGAGCGGGCGCACGCGGGCCAGGGTGGTGATGCTCTCGGCCTCCCCCTGCAGATGGCGCAGATGCGGGCCGGCCGCGACGATGGCGTCGACCCAGCGGTCCGCTTCCACGCCGAACTCCGCGCGGGCGTTGCGGATGCCACGGACGATCTCGATCACGGTCTCCATGTCCCGCTCGGCCTCGGCGTCGATCAGGGTGCGATCAGCGGTCGGGAACGGCGCCACGACCAGGGCGGGCGGCCAGGTGCGCTGGACCTCCGCCGGCTCGGTCTCTTTCAGCGTCTGCCAGATCTTCTCCGTGACGAATGGCATGTACGGATGGAGCAGGCGCAAGCTGGTCTCCAGGACATCAACCAGCACGGGAATCGGACTCGGCTCCCCTTCGTCCGCGCGACGCAGCCGGATCTTGGCCATCTCCAGGTACCAGTCACAGTAGTCGCCCCAGAAGAAGTCGTGGATCTGCCGTCCGGCTTCGCCCAGTTGGAAATCCTCAAGGAGGCGCGTAGCGGACTCGATCGTCCGATTCAGACGGCTCAGGATCCAGCGATCGGCCAACGGGCGCGCGGCGTTCACTCTTTCCCCCGCGGAGCTTTCCCCCTCTCCCTCTGGGAGAGGGCCGGGGTGAGGGCGCCCGTGCTGCTGCTTCATCATGGTCACGAACCGCGCGGCGTTCCAGATCTTGTTACAAAAATTGCGGCCGGCCTCGATCTTCTGGAGGCTGAGCTTCATATCGTTGCCGGGCGTGCTGCCGGTGGCCAGGGCATAGCGCAGGGCGTCCGTGCCGTAGCGGTCGATCAGCTCCAGCGGGTTCAGCACGTTGCCGCGCGACTTGCTCATCTTCTCGCCCTTCTCGTCGCGGACCAGTCCGTGCAGGTAGACGGTGCGGAAGGGGGCTTGCCCGGTGTTTTCCAGCCCCATCATGATCATGCGCGCTACCCAGAAGAACAGGATATCGTAGCCCGTCTCCATCACGCTGGTTGGGTAGAAGTAGCGCAGGTCTTCGGTATCTCTCGGCCAGCCCAGGGTCGAATGCGGCCATAAAGCCGAGCTGAACCAGGTGTCGAGGACGTCCGGATCCTGCTGGATCTCCGGTGAGCCACAGTGGGCGCACCTGTCCGGATCGTCCACGACCACGGTGCGCTGACCGCAGGCGGAGCAATACCAGACCGGAATGCGATGCCCCCACCATAGCTGGCGGCTGATGCACCAGTCGCGGATGTTCTCCAGCCAGCCCAGATAGACCCTGGCGAAGCGATCCGGGATGATGCTGACGCGGCCGTCCTGAACGGCGGCGATGGCCGGCGCGGCCAGCGGCTGCATGGTCACGAACCATTGCTCGCTGACCAGCGGCTCCACGGTGGTTCGGCAGCGCTGGCAGACGCCCACGGCGTGATGGTAGGGCTCCGTGCGCTCCAGCAGCCCCTCGTGACCCAGGCGTTCGATGACGGCCTGGCGGCACTTGAAGCGCTCCAGCCCAGCGTAGGGTCCGGCGTTCTGGTTCATGGTGCCGTCCAGGTTCATGATCGTAACTATGGGCAGGCTGTTGCGCTGGCCGATCTCGAAGTCCACTGGATCGTGGCCTGGCGTTACCTTCACGGCGCCCGTTCCGAAGGCCGGGTCAATAGCATCATCCGCTACGATCGGGATCTCTCGGCCGATGATGGGCAGTATTATGTGCCGACCGATCATGCTCTGGTAGCGTCCATCTTCCGGATCGACGGCCACGCCGGTATCGCCCAGCATGGTCTCGGGCCGCGTGGTGGCCACCGTGATGTACTCGCCGGACTCGACGGGCGCCAACGGATAGCGCAGGTAGTACAGAAACCCCTCACTATCGACGTGCTCCACCTCCAGGTCGGAGAGGGCCGTGGCGCAGCGCGGGCACCAGTTGATGATGCGCTCGCCGCGGTAGAGCAGCCCCTTCTCGTACAGGTGAACGAACGTTGTGCGGACGGCCAGGCTAGGCCCCGGGTCGAGGGTGAACGTCAAACGGCTCCAATCGGCCGAAATGCCCAGCCGGCGCCCCTGCTCGTTGATGATGGGGATGTACTGTCGGACCCACTGCCACATGCGCTCGAGGAACTTCTCGCGCCCCAAGTCGTGTCGGCTGAGTCCTTCCTGGGCTAGCAGCTTCTCTACCACGTTTTGTCCCGCGATGCCCGCGTGGTCCACACCAGGCAGCCAGAGGGTAGGTTCGCCCAGCATGCGGTGCCAGCGAACCAGGATGTCCTCGATAGTGGCGGTCAGCGCGTGTCCCACGTGCAGCTCACCCGTGACGTTGGGTGGCGGCATGATGACCGTGAACGGCTTCTTATCGGGATCGACGCGGGGCTTGAAGTAGTCGCCGTCCAGCCATAGATCGTAGATGCGCGGCTCGACGGATTGGGGCTCGTAGGCCTTGGCCATCTCCACGGGCTGCTCCGGTGCTGTCATCGCTCGGCCTCCTCTGGGCGATCTATCCTCGACGCGATCACAATTGCGCGAGGACGCCTGCTCACCGCTTCGGATAGGAATCGACAAACAAAAACCCTTCGTCGCAAGGACGAAGGGGTCTACTTCGTGGTACCACCTTGGTTCGGCCAGCGGGTTCCGTCCGCGCGGCGGTCTACCTGCGTGCAGGTTGCCCGTGGCCCTCGTGCGCGGTAACGGTGCGATCCCGGAGGAGCCTACTGCCGTTTCAACTCCTCGACTCCCAAGCGACCTTCAGCAGCGTCCCTACGCGGCAGGCTCTCAGCCTCTGACCCGCCGTCTCTGACGCCGGTCTGCTGCCTACTCCTCTTGTTCGCCGTCTTTGCAGTATCTACGTGTGCAGGGCATGCGCCCTAGCGTTGGCAGGATTATAGTCGAACTCGCACGTGCGCGTCAACCAACCGAGGCGCCTACAAAGCTTCCCACTCATCCCTGCTGACGCCGGCTTCTCCGAGCAGCAGGGACAGGAGGCGGGGGCTGATA
The DNA here is from genome assembly GCA_004297765.1 of Chloroflexota bacterium. Taxonomy (GTDB): domain Bacteria; phylum Chloroflexota; class Dehalococcoidia; order FW602-bin16; family FW602-bin16; genus FW602-bin16. The sequence goes on from SCTZ01000061.1 coordinate 7,185, forward strand.
TCGCCCTCGTGGGGATTGGGTATGCGAACGCGGATGCTCCCCTTGAGCATGATCTGGTGGCGCGCGCCGGGCTCCGGCCCTTCGAAGCCGAGCTGACGGAAACAGCGGATCAGGTCACGCCGCTTGATCGGTCCGAAAGCTGGCATCAGGCCACGTCTCTAACGTTCAGGTCGATCTCATCGACTACTGGCAGGGCATGTCCATGCCGTACGCCTACCAGAAGCCAGTCCTCGAGTACCTCCTGCAACTCCTCTCGGCATTCCTCCAGAGTCTGGGCCTTGGACCAGACGCCCTGAAAGCCTGGAATGGTGCCCACGAAGGCGTTCTCCTCGGGCCACATCTCGTAATGCGCATGGCGCATGGCAGCCTGAATGTACTGTGTCAACATCGGACCTTCCTCTGTCGCCTGGTTTGGCTGTTGCTCACTCCACACATTATAGCGCACGCACGGGTTATGGGTTAGGCATCCGGTCCACTTGTCGGCTCGCAAGAGAATCTTGTGCTGTATTACTCCTTGACTCTCCTCTAACAGGAGGGTATAAGCTGATTGCGAAGGCGTTCAAACAGAGGCACGCCGTGCGGAGAGAACGAGGATGCTACGAATCGGCGACTTTTCCAAGCTCAGTCAGGTATCGGTGAAAGCGCTGCGCTACTACGATGACATCGGGCTACTCAAGCCTGTCTCGGTAGATCGTTTCACCGGCTACCGCTATTACTCGGCCGATCAGATGCCCAGGCTCAATCGTATTCTTGCTCTGAAGGACCTGGGCTTCTCGTTGGAGCAGATCGCTCAGTTGCTGGACGATGGGCTGTCGTCGGCCGAGATACGGGGCATGCTTCTCATGAAACAGGCGGAGATCCGCCAGCAGTTGGATACCGAGCAGGCGCGATTGGCACGGGTGGAGGCGCGGCTGAGACAGATTGAAAAGGAGGGTAACATGCCAGCGTACGATGTAGTGCTCAAGAAGGTCGAGCCGCAGATGGTAGCAGGAGTGCGAGCTGTGATACCAAGCTACTCCGACGTGGGCGGTCTTTTCGGCGAGCTTTTTGCCTATCTGGGCCGACGAGGAGTTCGTCCGGCTGGCCCACCAATGGCAATCTACTTCGACACCGAGTTCAAGGAACGAGACGCGGACGTGGAGGCGGCAATTCCCATTGCGGACCGGATAAATGCCGATGGGCGCGTCTCCGTTCGCGAGCTGCCCGGGGCCGAATCCACGGCCATCGTAGTTCATCACGGCAGCTATGAGACCATCGGCGAGGCGTATACGGCTTTGATGGAATGGGTTCAGCTCAACGGCTATTGTATCGTCGGCCCCATCCGGGAGGTCTACTTGCGCGGGCCGGAGTCGGGTGGAGACCCGGCATCTTACGTCACGGAGGTGCAGATTCCTGTAGCAAAGGGATAATGCTCGAGGAATCTTGACGCCTCAGTCGAGTGGCGCCTCGGCCAGCTCCACGGGCATGGCGGGCGCCACCATCCTCGTAACTCGCTCCGGCGCGAAGAAGGTCTGGGCGACCAGCATCGGAACGATGGCGCTGGCGATTACCACAGCGGCCAGCACGGTGTACTGGGCCTGATCGATGATGCCATTGGTCAAGCCGTACAGCGCGGCGATGGAGCCGAAGGTCAGATCGGTGGACATAAGGAGCGTCACGTAGCCGCCCTGGCGGCTGTCCATTCGTAGCCTGCGGGTGATCGGCCATACTCCCACTAGCTTCGAGGCGAGCCGGACACCGAGAAAGGTCGCAACAAGGCCAAGGCTGGCCACTATCGCCGGCAGAAGGATCAGCAGACCAGCCTTCAAGAAGTAGAACGGGGTGAGGACGCTGAAGGCGATGGTGCGCATGCGCTGCATGAGCACGCGATTCTCGGCGAAGACGCCGGCCACTACCAGTCCGACGAGATACGCTGGCAGGACAGCCTGGCTGTGGACGGCCGATGCTAGCCAACCCAACCCGAAGAGGACCAGTAGGAGGAACTTTATCTCCGGCTCGCTCACCTTCCCACCGAAATGACGGACGATCCAGTGCATGGTCCACGGCAGGGCAAGAAGTACTCC
>SCTZ01000062.1 GCA_004297765.1 Chloroflexota bacterium
CGCACCGCTGGATTGGCGAGCGGACCTTCGCGTGGCTCGGAAAGTACCGTCGGCTGAGCAAGGACTATGAAGCCTTGCCCGAAACCAGCGAGGCGTTCATCTACGTGGCGATGACGCACACCATGCTCCGTCGCCTGCAACCGACCTGACGTCACTTCTCATACACTTTCTAAGCGATCTCGCCGGCATTCCAGCCCTGATCGATCAGGCGGGTCTAATGGACGTGCCGCGGGCTCGCGTGGCAGTATTGGATGGTAACGCCCATGCTCCGGGTCAGCCATGGAGTCACGGCAGTCACAGCGTGCGGACGCTGTGGGGTGAGCTGGCCTGGCAACTGGGTGGTGAAGAAGCCTTTGCGCTCATCAAGGAGGCTGATGCCACGGGCACGTCCCCCGGTAAGGATGTGCTCAGGGCGCTCCTGGAGAGTTATGCGCCCTGTGTCGTGCTGATCGATGAATTGCTGGCCTACATCCGCCAGTTTCAGGATGGGCAGGCGCTGAGTGGTGGTACGTTCGACAGCAATCTATCATTCCTCCAGGCCCTCACGGAAGCGTGCAAGCTCGTGCCGAACGCTATACTCCTGGCTTCGTTGCCGGAGTCAGAAGTGGAGGCCGGCAGCCAACGCGGTGTGGCGGCACTCCGAGCGCTGGAGAAGACCTTCGGGCGGCTTCAGGCGCTGTGGAAACCCGTGGCCACCGAGGAGGCCTTCGAGATCGTGCGACGGCGCTTGTTCGAGCCCGTCCGCGACGAGAAGGCGCGTGAGGTCGTCTGCCGTGCATTTGCGGACGCCTACGTATCGGAGGGGGCAAAGCTGCCGAGTGAAACCCAGGAGGCGCGCTACTATGATCGTCTCCTGCAAGCCTATCCCATCCATCCCGAGATTTTCGACCGCCTGTACGAGGACTGGACAACCATTGATGGCTTCCAGCGCACCTGTGGCGCCCTCAAGCTCATGGCCAAGGTCATCTATCGCTTGTGGAAAGACGATAATAAGGACTTGATGGTTTTGCCCGGTAGTCTGCCTCTGTACGATGGCAGCTCGCGCAACGAGCTGACCTACTATCTCCCCGCCGGTTGGGACCTCGTAATAGAACGGGACATCGACGGCGACCGGGCCGAGACGACCGAACTGGAAAACAAGGAGCCACGCTTCGGTGCGGTGAATGCCGCCCGCCGTGTGGCGCGCACGATCTTTCTCGGTAGTGCTCCTGCTTCGGTGTCACCCAAACCGGGCATCCGCGGTCTCGACAGGGCGCGTGTGTTGCTTGGCTGCCTCCAGCCAGGGCAGTCTTGCTCCATCTACGCCGACGCTCTGAACCGCCTTGCCGATCGATTGCATTATCTCAACGCCTCCGGGGACAAAGCCCAGGACACGACGCGCTTCTGGTTCGACACGCGCGCCAACCTGCGCCGCGAGATGGAGGAGCGCAAGAAGCGCTTCGACGACAAGACCGAAGTGCGTGGCAAACTTGCCGAGGTGCTCAAGAAACTCTCTGCTGGTGCCACCTTCTTCGATGGCAGCCATATCTTCACTCCTCACGGAGACATACCGGACGATAGCGCTCTGCGCCTCGTCGTCCTGGCGCCCGAGCAGTTCTATTCCCGCGAAGAAACGCGCCTGGCGTTCGATGCCGTGGTGGACTACGTGCGCAACAATGGTAATAGACCCCGCTACCGAGGGAACCGACTTATCTTCCTTGCCCCTGACCATGCCGCTCTTTCCCGTCTGCGCGATTGCATCCGGGCGGCGCTAGCCTGGGATTCCATTGTCGAGGATGTGAAGAACGGGCGTTTGAATATCGATCAGCTTCAGAAGAAACAAGCAGAGAAAGAGCTTGAGACGGCCGAGGGCGTGGTGCCCCGTGCAGCCCGTGAATGTTACAAGTGGCTTCTGTGCCCCGTCCAACACGAGCCCACCGACCCGAAGCTGTCCGTGGAAGCGTTCCCTCTAAACACCAGCGGCTCGGCGCTCGGCAGCGAGATCGAGCGGATTTGCATAGACAATGAGTTGGTGATTTCCACCTGGTCCCCAATTCACCTGCGCACCAAGCTGAAGGAACTGTACTGGAAACCCGACAAGCCAGCCATGGGTGCGCTGGCGTTCTGGGAGGATTCCCTGCGTTACCTCTACCTGCCACGGCTAAAGGACCGCGACGTTCTGAAGCGAGCGACCATCACGGGTGCAGCCAGCCGAGATTTCTTTGGCACGGCGTATGGGCAACACCAAGGCAGGTTCGATGGTTTCAAGCTGGGCGATGCCAACCTCCAGCTCGACGACACGCTACAGTTGATCGAACCAGAGGCCGCCCAGCAATATGAGGCCGCACAGGTGGCAGTTCCTACGGTGGGAGGTGGCTATGCGTCCCCCACTCAGGGAACCCTACCAGGGATTCGTGACCCACAGGTAATCGACCCGCCCATACCTGTTGCGCCACCGAAGGTCCATTGCTTCATTGGCACGGCAGACGTGAACGCCGCGACAGCCAAGATGCGTCTGGTGCAAATCGCCGAGGAAATTATCAGCATCCTCATCAGCGACTCCCAGGCGAGCGTGAAAGTCAGCGTGGAGATCACCGCCGATTTCCCTGACGGCGTCTCCGATCAGATCAAACGCGCGGTCTCGGAAAACGCTGCGAGCCTGGGGTTCAAGAACAAGACGTGGGAGTGAGCCAAGCCTTGAAGTAGCGCCATCCTGCCCATCTGGGGCTGCGGAAATAGTCCCATCAACAGAACGTGGACCCTAGCGTGACTGCTGTGACTGCAATTCACACCGTGCTCATGGCAGGGGAAGCACTAAATATGCAAGTGTTAGTATGTTCGTGTGCTACGAACTGGAGTCATCGTGTATTCCCACCCATCGGTGTGACATTTGTTGTGATCTACCCCTCGTCTACATTGATAGGAATTGTCTCACTACTCAGGCGAACAAATAGCAATCGAGCATGCACATAGCAAGAAGTGCTCCCGTTGTCTCGTTAGGCTATTCCCGAACGTGACAGAGAGACTCACGAATTGACTATGGCGATTCCCGATTGCTGCCTTGCTGACGCCATTCAGCGACCTTTTTGACAATAACACGGACGAGAGTCAATATGAACGGGCTAACCAGAGAGGCAGAGATGCATTCCAAAGACTAGCATATAATCTACGAGATTGTCAGCCAGGACGGCATCTTTTCTAGTCATTTGCCTGGTTGATCTGCTTCCCTCTGCGCGGCGCCTGGGCGGTACGGCGGTTTCTTGCTGTGGCGCATGGAGATCGGTTGGAGGCTCTCTTTGTGGTTGCTCTCACGACAGGACTCCGGCGTGGAGAACTGCTGGGGCTGAAGTGGGAGGATGTTGACCTCAGCAAGGGAACGCTACATGTGCGCCGCTCAGCCGGTCGCGTGTATAAGGGCGGTGTTCAAGTAGGTGAGCCAAAATCCGCTTCTGGTCGGCGGCAAGTGTTGTTGTCGCGCCAGGCTATCCAGGCACTGCGCGAACACCGACCGCGACAATCGCAGGATCGGCTGTTGGCTGGGGAGCAATGGCAGGAGAAGGGCTTCATCTTCACGTCGGCAACAGGAACGCCGGTGGAGTCAAGTACGCTCGCGCGGGCTTTCGAACGGCTTACCGAAAGGGCGGAACTGCCGCGCATACCTTTCCACGGACTGCGCCACACCTACGCGTCGATGATGCTGGCGGAAGGCGTCCATCCAAAGATCGTGCAGCAAGCCCTTGGCCACGCGAAGATCTCTCTGACCCTGGACCTCTACAGTCACGCGCTGCCAACGCTGCAGGAGCAAGCCGTGCAAGCTGTGGAGCGTGCTCTCGAAGCCTCCTCGAAGCCAATAGCTACAGTGTAAGCTACACCTGAGTGTTCCCGGTTCAGCAAACAAAAAAGAAACCCTGATTTGCCGCATGAAATCAAGGTTTCTTGGAGCGGGAGACGGGATTCGAACCCGCGACAGCCTGCTTGGAAGGCAGTAGCGCGGTCACCGCCGCAGATCCTTGACTTTCCGCGGGAAATTCACCCTGCGAGCCCTGCTTTCGATGGTAGGCAGGAGCGCACTTTT
>SCTZ01000063.1 GCA_004297765.1 Chloroflexota bacterium
AAAAGTGCGCTCCTGCCTACCATCGAAAGCAGGGCTCGCAGGGTGAATTTCCCGCGGAAAGTCAAGGATCTGCGGCGGTGACCGCGCTACTGCCTTCCAAGCAGGCTGTCGCGGGTTCGAGTCCCGTCTCCTGCTCCAAGGACCCGCTCGATTGAGAGCGGGTCGTTTCATGGCAGGGTCCCTGCCTTCCTAGTCCTTCCGGGGAAGGATCGCGAGTTCGAGTCCCGTCTCCCGCTCCATGAAACCTTGATTTCATGCGGCAAATCAGGGTTTCTTTTTTGTTTAGTGAGCTAGGAACCCCAAGGTGTAGCTTACACTGTAGCTATTGGCTTCGAGGAGGCTTCGATAGCTCGCTCTACAGCTTGCACGGCTTGCTCCTGCAGCGTTGGCAGCGCGTGACTGTAGAGGTCCAGGGTCAGAGATATTCTGCGTGACCGAGGGCTTGCTGCACGATCTTCGGATGGACACCTAGCAGGCTGTCTTGACCCAACAATTCGAGCGTAGCGCCTATCTGGAACGAGAAAGGTGAGATCATGGGGGACCGTCGCGGTGGCTCGGGACGTGACAGAGCTCACCGAGCTCGATCGACTGAAGTATCAGGACAACGCAATCGAGTACTCGCCCGCAGGAGGTGACGTGGACGTGGAGTTCGTGATCGCGAGTACGAGACCGAGTCGGTTTCGGAAACCGACTCGGTCCGGCCAATCACGAAGGAAGTACCGTGAAAGAGTATTGGGCACCGTGGTCTAGCCATCCCAAGAGACAGGCAGGCTCGTAGCGTGCAAAAGGGACAAGTCGCCTCGCTGGACCCTCCGCAAAGAGCCCTGTTTCACTCAAGACCGTGGGCGAGCTCTACCTTCCGCCGATGTACGCCTTCTGCACGTCCGGACTCGTTAGAAGCGCCTCCGCTTCTCCAGACAGTACGATCTTGCCAGTTTCGAGAACATACGCACGATCGGACACTTGCAGCGCCTGCTTGGCGTTTTGTTCCACGAGGAGTATGGTTAGGCCCTCCCTTTGGAGGTCTAAGACGGTCTCAAACACCTGCTGGACCACCAGAGGAGCGAGCCCAAGGGAAGGCTCGTCCATGAGTAGAAGCTTGGGCCTCGCTAGCAGAGCGCGAGAAATCGCCAACATCTGCTGCTCGCCTCCGCTGAGCACCGAGGCGGACTGATCGATGCGGTCGCGAAGCACCGGGAAACGGGTCAGCATCTCATCCATGTCCCGCGCTATCTCGGCCGAGCTCGCCTTTCGGTTGTAGAAGCCAAGCAGAAGATTGTCCCGCACCGTCATTGTCGTAAGAATGCCCCTGCCCTCCGGAATGAGGGCCATACCGCGACTGTATAGATCGGAGGGGTCCTTGCCCCCGATGTGCGCGCCTTGAAACAGGATTTCTCCGGACGCTGGGGACACAATACCGCAAACCGTCTTGAGGAGAGTCGTCTTCCCAGCCCCGTTTGCGCCAATCAGCGCGACGACCTCGCCCTCTTTGACCTCGAGTGAGACGCCCTTCAGTGCCGCGATACGACCGTAGTTAGTTGTTAAGTCGCTTAGAGCTAGCAACGTCCATCTCCTTACCCAGGTATGCCTCGAGCACCAGGGGATTATTCTGAATGCCCTCCGGCGTGTCTTCGGCAATCTTCTTGCCGAAGTTCAGGACGACCACCTTGTTGCACAAACCCATCACCACAGACATATCGTGCTCGACCACCAACATGGTCTTCGCCCTGTTCCGGTTGATCTGGCGCAACTGGTCCATGAGCTCCAAGGACTCGGCAGGATTCATTCCCGCTGCGGGCTCATCGAAGAGAATCAAGGGTGCCCTAGACGCCAGCGCTCGAGCGATCTCCAGTCGATGCTGGTCCCCAAAGGGTAACGACATAGCAGGAAGAAAACGCCTCTCCCACAGTCCGAAGAACGATAGCAACTGTTCTGCCTCATGCCGCAGTTGCCGCTCTTTCTTGCCGGCAAAACCGAATAGAGTATCGAGGCTTGGGCCGGCATGGATATCCTGCGCGGCCAGCACATTGTCGAGCACAGTCGAGTGGTTAAGCAGACGGACGCCCTGGAAGGTGCGCGTAATTCCCAACTTAGCCATTCGATGCGTTGGCTGTCCGGTCAGATCCTTACCGTTCAACGTGACCTTGCCAGACGTAGGCGCGACGTATCCAGTGATTACGTTGAAGAGGGTGGTCTTGCCCGCGCCGTTCGGCCCGATGAGGCCGACGATCTGCCCCTCCGGCACTTCGAAGCTAACATTCTCAAGGGCTGTGACACCACCATAGCTCTTGGAGATATTATCGATTGTAAGCACGCTCACATCACCTTCTCAAGATCAGCATCCGCCAGGGCACGCTGTGCAGCTATGGCGGACTTCCTCCGGTTCCAGCGCCCACGGAAATCGAGTGTATGGGCAGTTATCAGACCGTTCGGTCTGAAGATGAGCACAACGACGAACACTGCCCCGTAGGCGGCCATCCGCCAGTCTCCCAGGAAGCGCAGTAGCTCGGGTAGGAAAGAGAATATGAACGTGCCTACCACAACACCCCATACCGTCGCTCTGCCACCCAGAATCACGGCCAGCACTGCGAAGAAAGCGGGCATGATTGTGAAGTAAGCGGGGGAGATAAACATGGCGTCATGAGCGAACAGCCCGCCCGCGATACCCGCTGAGAACCCGCTGATGACAAACGCCGTCACCTTCAGTAAGGTGGGATTCAGCCCCATCGCCTCGGCCGCAACCTGGTCTTGTGCCAATGCGTGGAACGCCCGTCCAAGGCGGCTGGCGTAGATCCGCCAAAACGCCAGCAGGAACAGAACTACCCAGATGGTGGTCATGAGCAGCGTGGTGCCGGTCATCCCTCCGTATCCCAGCGGCCCGCCCGTATTCTTGAAATTCACGAAGAAGACGCGAACGATTTCGCTGAAGCCCAGGGTTGCCATGGCCAGGTAGAACATGCTTAGCCGCAAAGCCGGGAAGGCAATGATGAGGCCAACGATCGCTGCTAGCCCTCCCCCTGCCACGAGGGCCAGGTTGAGATCCCACTTCAGCACCATCGTCAGCACCGATGCCGTGTAGGCACCGATCGCCATGAATCCGGCACTGCCGATGGACAACTGGCCGGTGGACAACATCACGTACACGCTGAGGCCCATGAGGATGTTGATCCCGGTTGTGATCAAGAGACCTGTGTGATAAACGCTTAATTCCATGGGCGTCGAACCTCACCGATTTTGCTCTCGAAAACGCCACCCAGCTTAGACCCGACGTGTAGCCACAGTGCCAAGAAGCCCTTGTGGACGGATCAGGAGCGCAAGTATGAACAAAGCATACACCACGCCATCTCGGTAGTTGGCAGAGAAGTATCCGACCATCAACACCTCAACCAACCCGATCAGCAGTCCGGCAAGAACTGCTCCGTACATGTTCGTCATTCCGCCCAGGAACATTGCCACCATGCCCTTGAAAGTCATCTCCAGCCCGAAGAACGGGGAGACCGCGGTGTTGTTGAGCCCAACCAGAATTCCAGCGATCCCGGCGATCGGCCCAGAAATGATGAAGACGAGAACGATGAGTGGACCGGGTTTGATGCCGATTGCGCGAGCGATTTCGACATTCTCAGCGATGGCTCGTATCCCGCGTCCCACCTTCGTTCGATAGACGAGATAGGTAAGGGCAAACATTAGAACCACGGTCGTCACTACGATCATGATATGCACAGAGGTAAAGCCAATTGGTCCAATCTCGTACCGAACAGACGGAAACCCAACCTTGTACAGGGTCGCATCTGATCCCCAAAGCTGTATGGCAATGCTTTGCAGAAAGATCGACATGCCGATCGTGGACAGCACGGGTATCACGTAATCGTGCTTGCGATACGGAAGGAAGCAGATTCGCTCGATCGCGAGGCTAGCGACGCCGGCCGCTATAGCTCCTGTGGCCAAAGCAGCGGGGAACGGTAGGCCAAGGCGAGCCGCGGTGAGGCATACGAACGTGCCGACCATCGCGACCTCGCCATGGGCCAAGTTTGCCGCTCTAAGGATGCCGAACATCAGTGAGAATCCCACGGCTACAAGGGCGTAGCTCGATCCTAGCGCGATCCCGTTGATTATCTGCTGAAAGAAGATCTCATCCATGCTGACCCTCACCAATCCACGGCCGCGCCCGGCCTGTTTTCTTGCCCAAAAGTCTCATTACCGTAGTGCGTACGACTGCCTCAACCTGTTCGGAGAGCTAAGAAGAGTGTACTACCGCCACGATATCGCCGAGTGATGGGCTGGACGACCTTTTCGATCGCCCAGCCCGTACCTGGACCTGCCTAGCAGTTTGACGGCAAGCACCTGTTCAGCAACTTGAACTTGCCATCTTTGACGATGATCGTGAATACCTCTCGAATGACCTGCCCGTTCTCGCCAATGGAGATCTTCCCTCCTACCCCTGAGAAGTCCTTAACGCTCAGGAGCCCTTTCGCAACCAACTCTCGATCTTTGGCCAAATTCTCAGGCGCATTGCTGACCCCTGCATCCTGCATGACTTTGGCGAGGAGGCGCACCACATCGTACTGGTATGCCGACGAGTAGTCGGCCTTGGTGTTCTTGGGAGATTCCGTCTGGGCCCTGGCCTCGAATTCCTTCACGAATTTGGCCTGCAGCGGGTCAGAGTTGTCGTCCGCCCAACTGGTTGCGCCAATGACGCCCTCTACGGCTTGCCCACCCGAGTTGATCATACCCTGTGTGACCGCACTGTAGGCGGCGAGAACCGGTATCTGAATGCCCTGCTTCCTCATCTCCGCGACGATCACCCCGACTCGCTCACCCGCGTGGCCAATGGACACGAGGTCTGCCCCCTGCGAAGCGATCTGACCTTTAAGCCGGGTCACAGCCGCTGTGAAATCGGTGTCCCTAGCGCCGATGGTGATGGGATCGAGGACCTCGAGTCCGAGCTCTTTGGCAACCTGCATCGTTTGCTCGCCGAAAGTTCTGCCATTTGGCAAGTCGCCAACATAAATGGAGGACAGCTTCTTCGACTTGTGCGTGTTGATCGCCTGCTTGATGCTGGCGCGGGCCATGTCGGTGGACGGTAGGAGGAAAGTAAATCCATAGGGTGCGGATGCTTTCAGGATGTCCGACGGTGCCGCGGACGAAGTGATGAGAGGCAGTTTCAGCTTGGCTACCAGTGGATAAACCATAGCGGGCTCAGCACTGACAGAGCCCAGGACAGCCAGGACCTTGTCGTCGCTGGCAAACCTTTGCAGTACCTTGGTCTCCTCCTGAGGATCGTTGCGACCCTCTGCCTCCACGATCTTCACGGGCACACCGTTGATGCCGCCCGCGGCGTTGACCTCTTTCAACGCCATATCAACGGCAAGGCGCGCCCTGGGAGCAAGGTCAGCAGTCGGTCCACCGGCAGTAGTGATGAACCCAATCTTGACCTCGGTCCCGACGGTCTTGGGGGTCGCTTTGGTCGATGCGGCAGCGGCTGACTGAGACGCAGGGGCAGCGCTGGGACTAGCCGACGGAGTAGACTTTGTCTCCTGGGCGCAGCCGCTGGCGATAACTACGGCAAACAAGCCCACAGTAACCAGGATTCGCCAGAGCAAGTTTCTCTTCTTCACGCTATCCCTCCTTTTTCATAACTGCACGAATAAATGAGACCTGGTCATGAATCGTAAGCAGCCGTGAGAAACGCCTTAAGTCCGAAACGCAGGTCGCCATCAACGCCATGCCGATAGTGCACCCCAGCTGTGGGGGAGCACATGAGCGAACACAAGTCCAACGATCGTAAGAGCTCAGGATTGAGGGGATTTTGCGCTATTCAGATGCGAGCGAGGTATCAGAATTCGGCGGCATGGCGCCACCCATCGTTTCGGAGAGCAAGATCATCCCCTCGATTCTGAATAGATACCTTCGATCGAGCGTTTCGTTTAAGGTCGCGAAGTTCGAAGCCACCTGGCGTGCGTAAGAGCAACCGTGTGTCTAAGCGAGCGACCTATCCCCGGGGGATAGGGATTGCATTGGTTTCGCGGGGCTATTCCGTATCCAATCGAATGGATGCACCACACTTATATCAGACTATTTCCATGTTGTCAAGGGGTCACAGCTTCGTAACTACTCAGATTTGAGGGAGACGGGAGTTAATGACGCCCCAGCGATCGGCGCCAGCACGCCATTTATGGCGCTAGGCCGAAGCAAAAGTTCAACCAAATCCCGCTAAATGCTCTCAAACTGTGGACTCCTACCGTTGAAAATATTTCACAGGAGGCCGGTCATCTAGACCTGCGCAGAGCACAACCGGACACCAAGGGTAAGCTCTGGACCACATCATTGCATCGCACCTTGTGCATCGGCGTGATGCACTAGGTCAACTTGACGAAGAACCGGCACACCATTAGCTACCCTTGCCATTGTAAGCCTCGATGGGAGTTGCGATGCCTTTGCTCACCGCAGTCGCATTTCCCCACCCCACGTAGAACGCAAGCTGAAGCAAAACTTCATCCAATTGTTCAACAGTCAGTTCTTTATTCTCCAGAGCACCTTGGACTTGAATACTGATTAGGTCAGCACGACCAAGCAGACTGGTACCGAGGTTCTTTCCCTCGGCACTCTCGCTCAACACCTCCAATAGGTCCGCCAGTGTGGCGTCCTGGTGCAGGCTGATGGAACGACCATACCACGATCTGGACGCTCTGGCGGCGAACCAATTGACTTTGACTTCCACGACCGCCTCCGTGAATCGACAAGCCCACACCTGACCGACGTCGTCCGGCCTGCTCGGCGCTCTTCAAGCTCGACCGTATGGCAGGGGCGAGAACCGCTCAATCCCTTAGCACTATGATGCCTACTCCGGCATAGTTCTTCACCGGCGAATCACCGCTCAGTGCGGAGGCGGTCGTCGTAGAGCCGGTCCCCAGGACCGCGTAGCTCAACATCTCTGCTGTTAGCAGCGGCGACAGTCCGAAGGAGAACTCGTCGATCATCAGCAAACGCGGGCGCGCAAGCAGCGCCCGACCGATGGCCAACATTTGCTGCTGTCCTCCTGACAGAGTGGAGGAGACCTCGTTTCGCCGCTCGTAGTCCTGCTCCCGCTGCCGCTTGTCCTTTGCAGGGCCGCACCTAGCTGCAGGTTCTGCAGTTAGAAATCACCCTATCGCCCTCGATCTTCGACAGCACAAAGAACACCAGCAAACCTGCCATAACAACCGCCGCAGCGCCGATGAACATCGCGACGAAGCCGGCCGCGTCGACGATGGGCCCGAGTAGCATGGCCCCCAAGGCAGTGCCGGTGTCGGTGCCCATCGCAACAGTTGACACCGCTTGGCCGCGCTCTTCGGCGGGCGCTTTGTCTACCGCCAGAGCCAAGAACGCCGGCAGCACCAGACCGTTTCCGAGTCCCAACAGTACAGCGGCAATCGACAGAGCGACCATCGAGCCACCAAACGCAATTATCAGCAGCGCCGCCACCATGAGGCCCGCACCCCCGTATATGCCGGCAGAGCGACCATAGCGATCCGACACCCGGCCCGCAAAGAACCGCGAACAGAACAACACCACAGCGTAGATGGTAAAGAAGGTCCCTGGGCTACCGATCTGACGATCGTAAACGAAAATGGGCAAATAAGCGGCCAACCCTCCCCAGGCCACATACACGGAAAACCCCACGATGAGGGGCTGCACGGCAGACTTACAGAATAACGTCGTCTTGGGCGGTCCGCTCTCGGCCGGTCTGCTCGCCGCCTTCGAGACACGCGTCGCCAAAAGCACACTGCACGTCATGATGGCAGCCGCGCTATATGCCACTATGCCGAAGCCTGAGCCCTCCAGTAATAAGGTGCCCAGCAGCGGAGCTACGGCCATTCCAACGCCCTGGGGCAGGAAATAATAGCTCATCGCCTCGCCCCGACGGGAGGACGGAATAACGTTCGCGACGACCATGCCGTTCGCGGACGTAAAGGCGGACATCCCTCCGCCTTGTAGCAGGCGAAGGCCCACCAGGAACGGAACGGCACGCGCCCAATTGAGCCCGGCGGCTGCGACGGTCGCCATGGCGAGGCCTGCCAAGATAACGCTCTTGGCCAAGCCGCGATCACAAAGAACTCCGATGAGTGGTCTTGTCACCGCCGCCGTGATGGCGAATGAGCCGATCACCAGGCCTGCCTCGCTATTGCTCAGGCCGATCGAGACCAGATGAGGCGGCAATGTAGGGAGGAACATGAAGTAGCCGATGTAGTATGCGAGGGCGACGCTCCAGCAAATGGTGAAATCGAAACTCCAGATGCGCCCCTTCGCTGATGTCTCAAGCTTGGGCAAAGAGTCTGATATCATACTGTCTCCCGATCCCTTCTGCCTTCTTCAGTCTCGTGTATGTGTTCCGAAACGTTGACCAGGCGACCGCGACGGCCCACGGCTCGATCCAATTGGGCCGTCGCGGAACAGGATGCTGCGGGAGTGCGAGGTTAACGAGGAAGGCACTCTCTATTGCACGGTGCCGGCGCTGTAGAGCATGGAGTTAAGGCACTGCTTTATGGCTTCTTGAAACCGAGTTGCGCCACGATCCGAGCATCCGTTAGTACGCGTGCTCATCGGCTTGGCGATCCCTTGACCTGGGGCACCAAGTCCGGCTCTGCCTTGCTCTTGGCGCTGGCGATTGGGTTTGGAAGGAAGAAGATGCACAGAAGCAACGCCACTACTGCTATCGCGACTTCAAACCCGAATACGGTAGCCATCGCAGTTGGCATAGCTTGTTCGGTGGCGTACGCCTGCAGTTCCTGAGCCTTAATGCCCAAGCTGGCCAGAGCTTGAGACACGGCGGGATCCTTGAGACCCGCTTTTCCGATAAGGTCAACGACGTTCTTCCCAACCCCGAGCTCTGTCGCCCTTGCCATCAGCGCACTGGTCGTCAGCGAGGCGGTCAACACTCCGAACCACGTGCCATACACCGAGACCACGAGAGGCGCATCAACGTCCTTGAACATAGCAAACGTGCCAGCCGATGTTTGCGCCTTATCCGGAGTAATCCCCGAGAGGGCGATACGCATAAGACTGGTGAAAAAGAGACCGATGCCGACCCCTTGGATTGCAGCATAGACAATCAGGTCCGTCAACGATGTGGTCGGGGAGACGCGGGTGAACAAGAACAGCGCAATGCAACTTATTAGAACGCCAACGGTTGCGACATTCTTCGCACCGAACCTGTCCGCGAGGGCTCCTCCAAAGGGGCCTAGGATTGCCATCGGTAGGAACAATCCGACGACAACCAACCCTGTCATTGTCGCGTTGCCATGAATCACGCTGACCACAAAGAACGTTGCCATGTAGGTGGTGGCGCCGAACGAGTAGACGCTCAGCAAGATCAGGACCGGGACAATGAACCGCCGGGATGCAATGTACGATGTTTCCAATATGGCATGTGGATTCCCCTTCTCAACCAACGCAGTCACCACGCCACCCACGACGACACCGGCAATTAGCAGCCAAGTCCACAGATTCGCCAACCCCAAAACCTGGGCTCTATTCGTCAAGACAAGCAGGCACGCGACCGTGACGATGAGGCACGCAGCGCCAACCCAGTCCATTTTCACTGCCTGCCGCGCCGCTGGCCGCGGCATAAAGATCAAGGTAAAGACCAAAGAAATCAAGCAGCACGTAGCGCCCACATACATTACGAGCTGCCACGAATGCCAATCAGTTAGCATGCCACCCACGATCGGACCAACGATGGTGCCAGGTAGTGTAACCAACGGGTACATGCCCAGGGCTCGCCCTCGCTGTGATTCCGGGATATGCACGGAGGCGAATGCCGGCCCTGCTGGTAGGAGGGTTGCGGCAACAAGGCCAAGCAACGCATACGAAGCCACCGCCATAGCATAGTTATTGGATATCCCGACCCCAACCTGCCCTACAGCAGCGAGGAACAGCCCAATTGCCGCCACGTACTTGCGTCCAACAATATCCGATAACTTGCCCGCTGTAGGTACAAGACTAAGGCTTACGATGCCGGCAGAAAGCGTCAGCCACACCCCGCTCTCGACGGTCTGCCCAAACGATTTGACTATGAAAGGCGTCAATGAATTCCTCAAGCCCAGGCCCATCTGTGCGATGAATATGGCAACCAGAATGATGCTGTACACCACCCAAGGGCTAGACGACCTTCCTACCGCGATGGAAGCAGTGCTCAATGCTTTTCTCCTAACAACCCTCTTCGAGCCGATTCTGTCTGAAGATCGTCCAGTGGACGATTTACTTGGCTTCACTTTCCAGAGGCATCGTGTCCTTTCCGGGCCAGTGAAGCAACAGGGGCTTGCCTAGTGATCACATCCGAACTCGTTACCATGACCCGCTCCTACGGCAATGCGTGAAGGGATTGAGCCATCGGCCTGACGTAGGGGCGGACCGCCGTGTTCGCCCCAGGGGCGCGCGGGCGGACCGCCGTGCATTGGTTACAAGTTAGTCTCTTGCGTGAATTGTCAAGCAAGGGAAGGATAGAGCCGGTTATGCTTACCTATTATGAGCAATGGCAAGAAGCGCTACCGTCCACCC
>SCTZ01000064.1 GCA_004297765.1 Chloroflexota bacterium
AAACCGAACGGCCAGCGGCGATGTGGTGACGGTATCCCAGTTGCGCGGAGAGGTGATGCCGGCCGCGATCGCGGTCGGGGTGGCCGTCCATGTGCGAGTCGGGCTGGGAGTAAAGGTTCGGGTCGGCGTCGCGCTTGCGGTGCGTGTTGGAGTGGGCGTGAGGGTGGCGGTCGACGTCGCGGTTCTGGTCGCACTGGGCGTTAAGGTTGGGGTGGGCGTCGCCGTGGCGGTCGGGGTCACGGTTGGCGTGAGAGTCGCGGCGACGGCCGCGACTGACCCGTACGCATCGATCAGCCCAGCTCCGACCGAGGCCTGTGTGCCTTTCGTCACTGTTCTGGCTGTTGTCTGCAGAATCGACCTCATCCGTGATTGATCAAGGGACACGCCGGAAGTGCTCGCGCGCTGTTTCGTCAGGGCCGCGACGGCGGCCGCGTGCGGCGCGGCGGCAGAGGTGCCGTAGAAGCGATAGGTGCCACCTATAAGGCTGCCGAAGAACGTGTTGCCCCCCCCATCCGTCGCGGCCACGTCCGGTTTCTGCTGAATCTCGGGCGACGAGAGGGAAGCGGCGGGCGAGGTCCCCACCACCGGACCGAAATAGTGCGTGGCCGGGCCACGGGAGGTGTAGGGCTCCGGGGACGTGCTGTCGTTGTACGGCACGGCGGCCACACTGATGGCCGAGCCTGCCCCGGAATGCCCGAAAACGGTTGGTCCCACGACATCGCCCCCGCTGGACACGTTGTACTCCACGGATGCCGGACGACTGGGTTGGACAAGGATGTACTTCAGGCGCGGCGTGCCGCTGTCGTTCCAACGGTTGATCACGATGTTCACGGTCAGAGCGCTGGAGGAGTAGTTCGTGTAGCTAGCGAACTCGTAGGGCTTCCCGGCGGTGGGACTGTCGGCCGTGGACCATGCTAGCACCGCGCCGGTTGTGTTGTTCAGCAGGTATAGATCGATATCCGTCATCACGCCATACCAGGGCTCGGCCCATTGCAGCTCCACGGCGATCGTGCTGCCCGGATTGAGGGTCACGGCGCCGGTGTTATCCGTGCCAGAGGTGCTGAAGTTGTGGCAAGTCGACCCGGCCCCAATCGGCAGACCCGAAGGGCAGGATGTCGGGCGATAGGCCGGTGTCTCGTAAGACGACACGTTCTTGCCGCTCAGAATGACGTTGTTGTTTCCAGCGGCGGTGAAGTAAAGGGCCCCGTTCGCCACTACCTCGGAGATGGCGACGCTGACTGGCCCGTCCTGGAACATGGGCTCAGAGTAGTAGTATATGTCGTCCGTGATCACGTCTGCCCCGGCCACGAAGCGCAGATTACGGATGTTGTCCGCGAACTGGAACAGACCGTTCCAGGCCGACGCGAAAGCCAGGTTGGCTCCCGGGGCCAGGTCGTGGACGATCTGGGCCATGGCGCGTCCCTCGTCGATGAGATCCAGCGTCAAGCTGGTCGAGATCACGTTGACGGCCGAGATGTGGCCGCAGGGGTTCCCCGCACCGGGTAGATCGCCGGACAGTACATCGTTGGCGGCATGTGTGACGGCGTAGAAGTCCTGATCATACGAATCCGAGAGGAGTCCCACTGTTATACCGCTTCCGTCCACACTGAAGGTTGATCGGGCGGTGTTGGCATTAAGCTGCGAATCGCCTTCCGACACGATCGGGGCGCACCCGACGCCTGTCTGTGGCTGCAAACCACTCGGGGAACTAACTAGTCCCTGGGCTGGAGTTGTCGCGTGGAAGGGAGCGAGCACCTCCTCGACGTAGTCGACCCGCGGGATGCCCTCCAACTCCGACAGCCGTCCGATCTCCGCTAGGGCTGTGATGGTCCTGAACTGGGGGCTCACATGCACGATGGATGCACCGGCGGACTGTAGTGCCTGGCGTGTGGCTGCGGAGACGTCTGAGACGTGGACGTACACCATCACCTGTCCGCCCCGGCCGTACCGCAGGCTTCCCGGCCCGGTGGCTGGCAGACTCATCTCGTTGGCTCGCGCCTCGGCACTGGCGGCGCGCGTCGCCGGTTGCGCCAGGATCCTCAACCGGGAGGATAGCTTGCTGGCCGATTTCTGGCGAAGCTCCTTCGGCGCCGCCGTTTGATTGCGCGCCTCGGCTCGCTGATCTCCCCTATTCCCACCCGCGGCCACTGCCATGACCGCGACGGCGATCGCGACGACGATCAGGAATAGCCTGTTCGCGCTCTTGATTCGTGATCGCACGCTTCTCTTCACTGGTTTTTCCCCACTACCTGCCCTTGCCACCGACCACTGCTATTCTCTATCGGCTCGCGAGCGAAGGTTTTGTATGGTGCCGGCCACGGTTTGCTGTGGTTTACTGTACTAATCGTCCGATTTCTTGTCAACCTGATTGGTGCGCGCCTCGTTGCAGACACTCTAAGCCGATGGTATACTGCTCGACAACCGTGCTGAAGGGAGGCCACTGCTATGGGTTCGGGCGCTGGCGACGGACTGCGTGTGGAGCGATTGGAGCTGGGCCAATGGGGGACCAACTGCTACCTGCTGACTTGCGCGGAGACCAACGAGTGCGTGGTGGTGGATCCGGCCGCCGAGCCCGAGCGGATCCTAGCAGCTATCGCCGGGCGGAAGGTTCGCTATATCGTGCTCACGCACACGCACCTGGACCACATTCAGGGCTACACGGGCGTTCGAGAGGCCACGGGCGCGGCGGCGGGCGTGCATCCGCTGGACGCTCCGGAGCTTCCCTATGAGCATGACTTCGCCCTGGTCGATGGCGCAAAGCTGACGTTCGGCCGGGTGGAGCTGGAGATACTGCACGTGCCGGGGCACACGCCCGGCAGCGTGTGCTTGCTGCACGGTCAAACATTGATCGCCGGAGATACACTGTTTCCCGGCGGGCCGGGTAAGACGAGCGACCCTGAGTCCTTCCTGCAGATCGTGCAGAGCATCCGCGAGAGGCTGCTTCCGCTCCCGGACGAAACGGTAGTCTATCCGGGCCACGGTGTCTCCACGACCATCGGCGCGGAGCGCCCGCAGATCAACGCGTTTCTGACCCGCGTGCGTGAGAAGACCCTGTGCGGTGACGTTCTCTGGGCGGAGGGGTAAGAGGAGGCTGCCATGATCGTCGTCATCGATAACTACGACTCGTTCACCTACAACCTGGTGCAGTACCTGGGCGAGCTGGGGGAGACCCCGCTGATCTTCCGGAACGACAAGGTCACTCTCGAGGAGATTGAGCGCTTGCGCCCGGATCGCATCCTGATCTCGCCCGGGCCATGCACGCCCGCCGAGGCGGGCATCTCCAACGATGTCATCCGGCAGTTCGCCGGGCGTGTTCCCCTGCTGGGGGTGTGCCTCGGCCATCAGTGCATGGGGCATGTCTTTGGCGGCCTGGTGCGACGAGCGGATCGCATCATGCATGGGAAGACCTCTCAGATTCACCACGACAACCGCGGGATCTTCAGCGGGCTGCCCAACCCCTTCGAGGCCACGCGCTACCATTCGCTGATCGTGGATCGACCAACCCTGCCAGATTGTCTGGAGGTCTCGGCTGAGAGCGAGACTGGTGAGATCATGGGACTCCGCCACAAGGAGCTAGCCATCGAGGGGGTGCAATTCCATCCGGAGTCGATTCTGACCCCGGTCGGCCACGACCTACTGCATAACTTCCTGGAGCTAGTTACCGTCGCACGATGACGCTGAGACCAGTGCGTGAGTGTCACGAAAATGCCGTCCCTGGGAGCGCGGGCGTCTCGCTCGCGCGAGTGAGACGCCCGCGCTCCCAGGACAGCCGCGTAGTGCTGGCCCTCAGATGAAGGTTCTGACCAGGGACCAAGCCAGTCCTCCCATTCCGGTCTCTTCCGCCTGGATCGCACCGTCCCGACGCCCTGAACGTCGTGTGAGCTGGCCGATGCTCCTAGCGCTGGGGGGCGTGCTGATCGCCGCGCTGGCGCTGCGTCTTGCCCTCGCCATGCGCGGGCAGTGGATGATCGACTACGACGAGGCCGTGACGGGGCTGGCCGCCAAGCACATACTGGAGGGCGAGCGCCCGATCTTCATGTTCTCCGTCCCCTACATGGGACCGGTGGAGAGCTACCTGACGGCCGTGGTCTTCGCCGCGGCGGGCATCTCTCGCGCGACCCTCAAGGTCATCCCCTTTGCGCTGTCCCTAGCTTTCATCGGACTCACCTTCTGCCTGGCCCGCGAGATTCTCAACGCCCGAGCGGCCCTCATAGCTGCTCTGCTGGCCGCGCTTCCGCCCGTCTATGCGACAGTGCACGAAATGAAAGCCTGGGGATCGACCATCGAGACCCTGGTCTTTGGCACGCTGCTCTTGCTGATGGCGGTGCATCTCATCTACAGAGAAGCGGATGCTCGCCAGCAAACACGTTTGTACCTCATCGGGGGAGTGGTGATCGGACTGGCCTTCTGGGTGCACTTTCTCGTCGCCTACTATCTGATCACCATCGGGCTGGTGCTGTTCTGGCGCGACCGTCGCTTTTTTCTGCGCCGTCCCATCTGGATGGCAGTGCCGACATTCTTTCTCGGCAGCCTTCCCTTTTGGATCTACAACATTCAACACCCTCTGACCTCGTTTCGTTACCTGCTGGGCGGCAGCTCGAAGCCCGTCTTCGCACCGCACATCGGCTACCTCGATGTAGCGCAGCATCTGGTGGCTAGAGACCTCCCGCACGTGCTGGGTGTGCCGTGGAATTGGGCGGGCTCGATGGGAGTCGAATGGTTCGCGCGTGGCATGGCCGGGCTAGCTGCCGTCGCCTTCCTAGTGGTCGCAGCCTGGCGCGTGCGCCAGATCGCGAGGCGAAAAGGCTCCGATGGCTGGGTTGGTCAGCCGATCGATCTGCCGCTGATCTTCGTGCCGGTGGTACTGGTGGTCTACGTCTTCAGCGGCTTCGGCAAGCCGGCCGTGAACGCCTATGGTATCGACGCCAGCGGACGCTACCTGATCCCGCTTCTGGCGATCTTGCCGATCCTGCTGGCCGCCGCGCTGGACGCGCTGGGGCGGAGGCGTCTGCTCCTAGCGTGCGGGGCATTGCTGGTTATCCTGGGTCTCAACCTGTACTCCAACTATGCTGCCCAGCCGCTCAAGATGTTTCAGTCGCCCTATTTCAACCGGCTTCCCGCCTCCAGCAAGGATCTGATACAGTATCTGCGCGACAACGGTCTGCGTCATGTCTGGACCGATATTGGTATCGCCTTGCCGCTGATGTTCGATAGTGGCGAGGATATCCTGGCGACCGACTACTTTGCCCCATGGGTGGCGAGCAACAACTACTTTCCTGCAGTTCGACGGGCCGTCACCGACGCGGACACCTCGGCCTACGTGGTCATCGGACTGCCAGGTCAGCCGACTCGTCTGGAAAGCAAGTTGCGCGAGCTCGGGGTGGGGTACACGGTCAAAGAGCTGTCCCCGTACGTGGTCCTCGTCCCGCGCAGTCGCAAGGTGTTGCCGACCGAGGTGTCCGGGCAACTGGGGTTTCAGTACTAATCACCCGACTCCCGGATTGAAACTGTCCGGCGCAGTTACGTATAATAGCAGCTACAACGGATCATTCGAGTCTTCCGTGGAAAAGGCACGCTTTTGCCCAGTTACTATCCCGTCTTCCTGGACATACGCCGGATGCATTGCCTGGTCGTGGGCGGTGGCTCGGTGGCGGAGCGGAAGGTGGAACTGCTGCTGGAGTGCGGGGCCGCGGTGACAGTGGTGAGCCCGCGCTGCACCGATCGGCTGCGGCATCTGGCGAGTCTGGGCAAGCTATCCCTGGTGGAGCGATCCTATGTTACTGAGGACCTGGGGTCCGCCGGCCTGGTGATCTCGGCCACGGACAGCAGTGCGACCAACGCGGAGATCGCAAATCAGGCGCGTGGACGTGGGCTGTTGGTGAACGCCGTGGACGATCCGGAGCTGTGCAGCTTCCTTGCACCGGCGGTCGTGCGTCGGGGAGACCTGACCGTGGCCATCTCCACGGGAGGCCGCAGCCCGGCCCTGGCTAGGTACGCGAGAGAGCGAATCGAGGAGTTGTTTCCGCCCGGCTACGAGCAGGTTATCGACCAACTGAGTCATCTGCGCCAGAGGTTGCGCAGCGCCGTTTCAAAGGCGGAGGCGCGGGAGCAAGTCTGGCGTGCTCTGATGGACGACGGGCTAGTCGAGTTGCTGCGCGCGGGGAGAGGGGACGAGGTGGAGAGACGAGTGGCGCGGGTGCTGACGGAGACGATGGGGACGACTCCTGCATGCGAATGGGATAATGGTTAACGATCTGGTCCCTTACGGCCTGGCCGCCATATTCTATGCGATTGCGGCATTCCTGGCTTCGATCCATTGGGTGCAAAGGCAGTCCCGCTGGGGGCGTTGGGCTAACTATGCGCTCGGGGTTGGCGCAATCTGCCATGGCGTGGCGGTAATCCTGCGCTGGACCGCCCACGGTGGCCTGCCCGCTTTCGCTCCGTTCGAGAGTATCTCTTTCTTCACCTGGGTCATGGTCGTTATCTATCTGGCGGTCCAGGGTTTCTACGGCCTGCGTGTGCTCAACATCTTCGTGGCTCCGATCGCTTTGATCTTCCTGGCGCTTGCTCTGGCTTTTCCGTACCACTCCCGACCTCTGCCGCCCGTTCTTCAGGCAAGCTGGACCGAGGTGTTCCCGATCGTGCATGTCGTCGTGTCGTTGGCCGCGTACGCGTTCTTTACACTGGCCTGCGTAGCGGCCGTCGTCTATCTGCTGCAGGATCGTCAGCTCAAGGCGAAGAGCCCGCACTCCCTGTATCAGCGTCTCCCGTCCCTGGAGATGGCCCAGCATCTGTGCCAGGTGATGGTGTCAGCCGGGTTTCCAGCGCTCGTCGTGACGATGATCACGGGGGCCATCTGGTCCAACCAGGCCTGGGGCAGCCCGTGGCTGTGGGAGGGAAAGCAGGGGCTCTCGCTGGTCATGCTGCTGATCTACGTCTTCTACCTGCACACGCGCAACATCGCCGGCTGGCCAGCCCGTCGTACGGCCTGGCTCCTCATCGTAGGCTTTGTGTCCGTACTGGTCACCTTTCTAGGAGCAACCCTCCTAGCTCCTGGGCAGCACCAGTTCGGATAAGCCGGATCGCCTCCGGTAGGGCCGGCAGAAGGTCGCTCGCGATCAGACCGGAGTCCCCTATGCGCCGGCGCACCAACTCTCCGGCGGCGCCGTGAACGTAGGCCCCACCTACGGCTGCCTCATAGGCGCTCAACCCCTGGACCAGCAATCCCGCGACGGCCCCGGCCAGAACGTCGCCCGTGCCGGCCGAGGCCAGACCGGGGTTAGCCATGGGGTTGATCCTGATCTGCCCTCCAGGCTCGGCCGCCACCGTGAAGGCGCCCTTCAGCAGCAGGCACGTCTGCCATTCCGCGGCGTATCGGCTGGCTACCGCCTCGCGGTCGTGCTGGATGTCCTCGATGCTGTCTCCGCTCAAACGGGATAGCTCGCCGGGATGCGGCGTGAGCACGCAGCGTGTAGGAAGAAGCTTCCTCCAATCCGACTGCTCGCTCAGAATGTTGAGCGCGTCGGCGTCGAGGACCGCCGGCCGGCGCCAGGTGGGGAGCACGTCGCTCAAGAGGCGGCGCACAAACGCGGCCGTGCCAGGGGCGCGTCCCAGCCCGCAGCCCAGCAGCAGCGTGTCGTAGCGGGGCAGGGCCTCCCGCAACTGCTCGGCCGCCTCCAGTCCGATAGACCCGGGATCGCCTTCTGCCAGGGGCAGGAAGGTCGTCTCGGTTAGCTTGGCCGCTAGGATGGGGTAGATCGAGCTGGGAGCGGCTACGGTCACCAGTCCAGCGCCCACACGCGTGGCGGCGGCCGCAGCCAGGGCTGCGGCGCCCACGTAGCTGGCGGACCCGGCCACGACTATGAGTCGGCCGAAAGTGCCTTTGTTTGCTTCCAGTGGGCGAGCGGGAAGCGTGTCGGAGATCTGTTCGGCAGTGCTTAGCTCGCTGGTGATCTCCGTGGCGAGCGTGCCCGGAAGCCCGATGCTGCCGACGCTCATGCGCCCCACGGCCTTCGCGCCTGGGAAGCGCAGCAGCCCCTGCTTAGGGTAGCCCAGGGTGACGGTCAGATCCGCGTGGATGGCGGCCGGGTCCAGATCGCCGGTATCGGCGTTCAGTCCGGTGGGCAGGTCCACTGCGACTAGGACGGGCTTCCGAGACCGCCTGTGCCGGGTCTGATCCAGAACCTCCTGCACGGTGGTCGTCATGAGGCGCAGTCCGTCCGTGATGGGTCGGGCTCGACCGGTGCCCAGCAGCGCATCGATGATCACGTCCACGTCCCCGGCCATCTGGCGCAGCGCGGTGGCATCGGGGTCGTCCTGATGGTGCCATATCGTCCGAATGGCCCTATCCTGCGTGAGACGATAGTTGAGGTCTCCATCGATCTTGCGGTCCCAGATGTAATTGGCGACGATGGCGCCCCAATCGCGCAGATGCCGGGCCGCCACCAGCCCATCGCCGCCGTTGTTGCCCGGGCCTACCAGGACAAGGGCCCGACGCTGGAAGACCTCACCCAGGTAGCGGCGAATCTCTCGCGCCACCGAGAGACCGGCATTCTCCATCAACACGGGTGAGGGAAGCCCGATCGTCTCGGCCCGGCGCTCCAACTCACGCATCTGCTCGGCTGTCACGATCTTAATACCCATGGGGCGGTCCTCCTGAAGCGTGCGAGTAATACAGTCTATCTCTGTTCCCTCTTTAGGGTGTTGACATCCAAGAGGCGTACGCGCTTTCGTCCAAGCTCTACCAGTCCATCATCTTCCTTTAGAACGAACAACCGTTCCTCTCGATCGCCCGGACGATAAAACAAGGTGCCTGCTGAGCACTGTTGCATGCGGATAACACTGTGGACGTCCTCTAGCTCCTTCTCCGTGAGGTCCCCGAAAATGTCCGTTGCCTGGAGGGGGGACGTGAGAGATCTGGATCCGCTGTCCTCGTCTTCGGCTCCCTGAGAAGAACGTCTCTGGGCTTGCATGTCTTCCGCCTCCGTAATGTCACCAAGCTGACAGTATCTTACCACTTTGATGGAGTAAAGTAATGGAATCAGACTAGCACCCATGAACGATCATTTAGGACCGGGCAAACCCTACGGCGTCATCGTTTGCCACGCGACCGAGTGCGCTGGCGCTCTAGAAGCCATGGACAAGCTTGGCGGCTACTACAAGCTGTCCAAGGTTGATGGGTGGGTGACGGTCAATGCCTCTGAACTGGAGGTAGGCAAAGAGCAGTGCCGCAAGCTCGGAGCCGTGCTGGCCGGCAGTAGTCCCGGCTCCGCGGCCTGAGCCCGACGGATGGGAGCCGATGCAATGAGCAGTCAACCTGTGCGTGTGCAGGTCTACTCCGACTACATCTGACCGTTCTGCTTCATCGGCCTGGTGCGGGTCGAGCAACTGGAACAGGAGTACGATGTCGAGGTAGAGTGGAAGGGCTTTGAGATCCATCCGGAGCTGCCACCGGGAGGTATACCCAGCGAGCGGCTGCAGGGAGAGTACTTCCGTCAGGCAGCGGAGAACGTGCGTTGGCTGGCTGCCGAGGCCGGTGTGGTGATGTGCTCCCCTAGCATCCTGGCCAACACTCACCTGGCCCTGGAGGCGGCCGAGTTTGCCCGCGAGCGGGGTGTCTTCACCGTCCTCCACCGGCGTCTCTTCGAGGCCTACTTCCACGATGGTGTAAACATCGGTGACCCGGAGGCGCTCGTCAAGCTGGCGGAGGAGGCGGGGCTGGACGGTGAAGAGCTGCGGCGAGCTCTAACCGAGCGGCGGTACCGGGCGCAGTTGGAAGAAGTCACCCGGGAGGCGCGCGAGTTGGGCATCGACGGCACACCGACCTTCATCATCGGCAACCTGGGCGTGGTCGGCGCGCAGCCGTACGAGGTGCTGCGCCGGGCTGCCATCGAGGCCGGCGCCCGGCCTCGACTGCCCGAAGAGTGAGACGCTGGGTGATGCGTGGTCCGCGTGCAGAGTCCTGAATCCAAGTTGTATTCTCCGGTCTGGCGCCTGTGGGAGTTGGAGGAGCGTGGGATCATCGGTCAGCTGGCTGTGACCAACTACAGCTTCATGGGCTACATCCCCGAGCCCATGCACCTGGTGTCCGACACGGCGCCGGAGGTGGCGCAGGATCTGCGCGAGGACGGGGTGGACGCCGTCTTTCTCAACCCGGTCTGACCCCTCCCTCTTCATGTTAATGGCATGGCCGCAACCCTGGTCGCGCAGGGCCGCCGAGAGCTTTACGCCGAACGGACGGCCCTGCCGCGATCAGAATCGCGCCCGAAGCGCCGGGATGACCATCGGGGTGCGTGCGTCATATCCCTGGACTCCCCTGTGCATCATCCAGCAATCGTCGCCCGAGTCCTCAGTCGGCGACGGTCGGCTACCGCGATATCACTCGGCCCGCGTGACCACTGATCGCTAGGTCCTGCGGCCGAAGGACCGGCCATAGGCCCAGCACGACCCCAAACATTAGGTGCTCGATCGTGAAGGATACCCAGCCGATCATAGCGGGCATCGCCCCGGCCCCGACGATCGGTAGCACCACGAAACTCATGAAGAGCATCACCACCACACCGTAGACCATACCACCGACCACAGCCGCCGCCCCGGTCAGACGCGCGGCCTGCACGACTTGGCCAAAGATGATGCCGTACAGCGCCGACCACATCATGTGGATGACCAGTCCCAGGATCGCCGGCCCGAGCGTGAAGTACAGCCCCTTCTCCATGGAAGTCATCATCGCCTCAGATCCAACGATCGGAGAGGCGATCCCGTAGAGCGGGGTGAAAAACCCCTGCCCCAAGAAGAAGGCTGACGCGACCATGGCGTACATGGCCATGATCAACCCTGCGACCATTCCGGCAATGGCGCTGACGACGACGAACCGTCCTGTATTCTGCATTGCGCACCTCCCAGCCGAGTTGATAGACCACCTATTGGAGTGGCCTCCGCATGAGGACAAGTCCACAGGTGGATCTCCCAAACATAATGATACTGCCACAGACTGGGAGCTTCCGTAATCCAGACTACGCTCGGCGCCAGGTTCGGGAGATGACGTGTGGTGGAACTACTCGTGCAATTGCCCCGATAGTTCCGCGCGATCCAGAATACGGATGCGTCTGCGCGCCAACTCAATGTAACCAGCGTCCTGGAATTCGTCGAGGGTTTTGGTGATGGTTTCGCGGTAGACGCCCAACATGTCGCCCAATTCCTGATGAGTAACACCCTCGATGACGTCGCCACTATTCTCCCCCAGGCGGAGGAGCAACGAGGCAAGACGAGCCGGCAGACTGCGGTACGCCAGATCCTCCAGACGTGCCTCGCTCTCCGCCAGGCGGCGACCCAGGATCCCCAACATGCGGAGTGCCACCTGCGGCTTGTTGAGCAGCAGACGCTCGACGTCGGCCTGGCTCATTACGCAGAGTGTGCAATCTTCCAGGGCTTCGGCATCGGCGTTGCGCATATGCTCACCCAGGAGCGGCATCTCGCCGAAGAACGTGCCTGGCTCCAGGACGGCCAGATCCAGCTTCTTGCCGCTCGGGCTGGTGCGCGACAGTCGCACCCGACCCTTCTTCAGCAAGAAGAGCCCTGCCGCGTGCTCCTCCTGGTGATAGATCGTGCGTCCTTTAGGGACGGTTGTCATGCGAGTCATCGCGTCGAGGGTGTGCATCTCCTCTGTCGACAAGTCGCGGAAGATATCGATCTGACGCAGGTACTCCCGCTTGTAGGGGAGTTGCCCCTGGACGGTAGGGGGCTTTGATTTTGCCCTATCCAGCACGCGGCGCAGTCCAGGCAATATATCGTGCGGCATTCTCGGTCTCCTTCTGCGTCAATGCGACCCCAGCGTCCGAGGCTGGTAGACAGCATGACGGGCTACACCGTCCTTAGCATTGTATTGTCGCACACGCGTCGCCGCGGCCGCCAACGTACCCCTAGCGAAGATTGTCGGGCCAGACGCCTGGTCACAGCGAGAGCCAGGACCCGCATGAGCACGGTGCTGACCACGTGTCCCTGGACACCTGACTACCTCTCCAGCAGCGGGATCACCACCAGGTTCAGGACGGCGAAACCCACCCCGAAGGCGCCAAACACGTACAGTGGCACTCGGTCGGCATGCCGCTCCCGCTGGGCTGGATTACAGGTCGCGCGGCTTCGTCTCAGGATCCACCAGACCGCTATCCCCGCGAAGGTCAACCCCGCGACTTGGAAAAGGCGCTGGTACGCCAGCAACTGGCTGAGCGCGGTGCCGGTGCCCAGGCTCAGACCGAGGGCGATGGCCACCGCGGTGGGCAGGCAGCAGAAGCTGGCCACCACCGAACCGACGACGCCCGCCCCGATCGATCGGCCTCGCCAGTGCCCGGCCTCGCCAGCGTGCGAACGCATGGAGACGGAATCGTCCGTCATAGCCGCAGCTTCTCCAATCGCGCCTGAAGCTCCCGAGCGGACGGCTCTACCATGACAGAGCCATCTGGGAATAGGATGGTGGGCACTGACTGCAGACCACCGTTCAACTGCAGTACGGTCTGTCGAGCCGTTGCATTCGACTCGATGTCGATCCAGGTATAGTGAACGCCTCGCGCGTCGAGGACCCGCTTCGCGACACGGCAGTCGCCGCACCACTTGGTGCCATAGACCACGATAGATCTGTCAGTCATCTTGGTACTTTTCCTCCTCTCGATCAGAGCGCGCTCCCACCGACTGGCGAGCGCACAGGTGAAGACGCCGGCGCTCTCGGACGCCGTGGAGCGCGACCTCTCGCGCCAGCGCCTCTCGCCTCGGGTTGCCCAGCGATATCACCTCGCCATCCAGCAGATAGGTTGGCGTGGCCACCACCTGACGGGGTGCGGGGCGCCGTCCATCGAGGACGATCAGATCGACGGCCAACGCGGGGAAGCGCTCCCGCATTTCGCCCGCGATGGTCCTTGCTTCTTGCGAGGCGGGACAATCCGGTGCCACGAAGACCTCAAGGGATATCCGCGGCTTCGTTAGCTTGGCTTTGCTGTCGAGTTTTCGTCTCATTGTGCCCTCTACCTCGTCCCATCACCCGGCTCCTTGTCGCGTCGGGTCCTTATGTCGTCTACCTCCAAGACTAGCGCATGGCATGGTGTTCTTCTGTAGGTTTGATTACGCTCACGCATTTCCCACCTGAGAGTAACGGGGAGACCGGCTCACCTTGCCTTTATCCTAGCATCCTGCCCGCTCGTGTTCGCTCGCTGTGCTCTTGATGCCGTTCTACAGAGCTGTCGATGGCACGGTTCGTGCCCGAGTCACGGCATTGCGTCGAATTGTAACTCGCGTTTCGGCGCCTGCCTGGCGGAAGAGGCGTTGTCTTCTTGAAGGCGGTTCGTTCAGACCCACAGGACCTGACTGGTACCGCTGCAGAAGGGAATTCTGCCTACGGCAAGGCGAGAACTGCTCATCTCATGATGCAGCCAGAGGCCTCGGAGGACATTGGTTAGAGCGCTTGTGCTATGACGGATCTCTTACTCAGCCCTCGCAGCTTCATCATCCATCACGAAGACACCATTCTGGTGACCAATCGGCCGGGCTGGGTCGGTGAGGATCGGACTGGACTTTTCAGCCGAGACACACGGTACATCTCCAGCTATCGACTCACCGTGAACGGTTTCGAGCCACGCTTCCTGGGCGCGAGTCGCCCGTACTACTTTGCTGCCACCTTCTATTACACGAATCCGCGCATCGGCACCGAGCCACACCTCATTCCGGAAAACAGCATCTTGCTAAAGATCAGCCGTCACGTCAGGGAGGGTGTGCACGAGGATATCGACCTCACCAATTACGCCGGCAAGTCTGTGCAACTCACCCTCGTGCTCAGCGTCGGCGCCGACTTCGCCGATATCTTCCAGGTCCGGGGGCTGCAGCGTATCATCCCGCGCATGGCGGAGGTCCGTTGGGAGGCGGCCAGTGGAACGCTCTCGATGCACCATCGCAAAGGCGACTTCGCCCGAACGCTCCGCTACCAACTGCACGACTGCACGAGCCCGCCCACTCACAGCCTGGGTAGCCTGACTTTTCGCTTCGAGCTCGTTCAAGGTCAAACTTGGCACGCCTGCGTTTCGATCCACTTCGACGACAAGCCAGCTCCCGTCCACGATGAGAACCATCAGTTGTCGGCTGTTACGGCGGAGTTTCACCGCTGGCAAGAAACAACCGCCAGCATTGAGTCGCCGACAATGCACGTTGTCCGCACCTACACGCAAGCAGTTCTGGATCTGGCGTCACTGCGGCTAGAGGAGGTAGATGCCCGCTGGTTCCCTGCGGCCGGCCTGCCGTGGTACACGGCCGTCTTTGGCCGCGATGCGCTGGTGACGGCCCTCCAGACCATGACCGTCTACTGCCCCTTCGGGGTGGGCGTGTTGGAGCGTCTGGCGGAACTGCAGGGCAAGAAGGTAGACGCGTGGACGGAGGAGGAGCCAGGCAAGATTCCCCATGAATTGCGTCATGGCGAGCTGACTTCCACCGGCAAGATTCCCTTTTCCCCCTACTATGGCACGGTGGACGCCTCTCTCCTTTTCGTGATCCTGCTCTACGAGATTTATCGCTTTACTGCGGATCGTGGGCTGTTGGACCGATTCTACGGCCCCGCCGCGGCCTGCCTGGAATGGGCCGCTCGTTACGGCGACATCGACGGAGATAGCTTCGTCGAATACTATCCACGTACGCCGCAGGGCTATCGCAACCAAGGCTGGAAGGATTCCGGTGATGCCGTTGTCTACCCCGATGGCTCGCTGGTGGCGCCGCCTATCGCCATCTGCGAGGTGCAGGGCTACTACTACGACGCCCTGCGGCGCATGGCGCACATCGCTCGACTGTGTGAATGCGCGGAGGACGGCACGGCCTACACCCTCCTAGCAGAAAGACTGTTCGAGCGATTCAATCAGACATTCTGGCTTGAGAATGAGGGCACCTACGCCTTCGGGCTGGATCCGCGTAAGCAGCCTATCGCGACCATCGCATCCAATCCCGGTCACCTGCTGTGGTCCGGCATCGTACCCCCAGAGCGCGCCGGCAGCGTCGCAAATCGGCTGCTGGCCGAGGACATGTTCTCTGGCTGGGGCATTCGGACGCTCAGCAGCGATAGTCCGGTCTACGATCCGGTCTCCTACCAGCGAGGCTCAGTCTGGCCGCACGATAACGGGGTCATCGCCCTGGGGCTGAAGCAGTATGGCCTGTGGCGAGAGGTCAACCGCATTGCCGATGGGATTTTCGCGGCTGCCTCCTGCTACGAGCACCACTCGCTGCCCGAGGTATTCACCGGCATCGCGAGGAGTCCGGGCAACTTGCCAGTTCCGTATTTGGACACCAATCTTCCGCAGGCCTGGGCAGCCGGCAGTGTCTTCATGTTGCTTCGGGCCATACTGGGTTTGGAACCCGACCCCGCGCATCGCCGCCTCGTCGTGGCTCCCACCCTGCCCGAGTGGCTCCCGGAGTTGGAACTGCGCAACCTCACCCTCTTCGATGGCAGGCTGGATCTACTCTTTCAGGGCGCGGGGCTCGCGAGCACCGTCAAGATTCTTCGGCGCCGGGGGCACGTGGACGTTCTACGGCGCCGGGGAGATACCGTCGCTCAGCCAGCCGTGCACGGCACCTGAGAACACGTCGACGAGGGGAGCTGCCATGTGGTCTTACGTCAACTTCTGGCTGGCGGCTTTGGCGGGCTTCGCCGCCGGCTACCTGATGGCCCTGGGCGCCTTCTGGATGGAGACCATTTTCGGGGTGGCACGGCTCGACTTCGGCCATACCGGCATGAAGTATGTGGGCGGCGAGAAGCCCGGCTGGTGGGCAGTTGGCATCACCTTCCACTTGATCGATAGCATCCTCCTGGGGCTCGCTTACGCAGCCTTCGTGTGGCCGTTCCTGCCGGTCGTGGGCATCCCGATCCGGACTTTCTGGGGCGATGTTCTGGGGGGCTTGCTCTTCGGCGTGGTAGTTTGGTTCGCGCTAGCCATGCTCATCGCCATGCCGATGATGGGGGAGGGAGTGTTTGGTCGCCAGACGCGGTCTGCTCGTCTGGCTGTCCTCAGCCTGGGTCTACACGTCTTGTTCGGAGCGTTACTCGGGCTGGTGTACATACCCTGATATCCTGTTCAACAGTCGCGGGGTTATGCTATACTGCAGTCAATTCGATAAACTATATCCAATTGATACCCAGGTGGGCTGAGAGCAGGAGCAACAGAGCGCGATGCAGATCAGCAGACAGGCGGACTACGGGATTCGAGCCATGATCGAGGTGGCAAGACTGGAGCCGGGCGAGACTGCGCGGACCAAGGATGTGGCGCGCGCGCAGGAGATTCCCCTGGTCTTCCTCACCAAGATCATTCTCCAATTGGTGCGCGCGGGCCTTCTACGATCGTATCGGGGAGCCAACGGCGGCATTGGGCTGGCCAAGTCGAAAGAGGAGATCACGCTTCGCGACATCGTGGAGGCCATCGAAGGTCCGATCGCGTTGAACCGCTGTGTTCTGCGTGAGGGCGAGTGCCCGCGCGACAAGGTCTGTCCTGTTCACAAGACCTGGGTCTCAGCCCAGGAGACCCTGGTCGCTCAGTTGGCGAGTACGCGACTCTCCGACCTTGTTTCGATGGGGAGCGCTCGCTGTTAGTGTTGGATTCGGAGGACCTGGCCGGTAACGATCCCACGCCACCCCGCGTTTAGTAGTCGACCACAGCGAAACACAGGGCTTTTGCCCTACGCACGGCCGCCCGAGTATCATCCTGAGCCGCAGCGAAGGATCTCTCCGCCGGATGGACGTAGCGCGTCTGGACTAGGGAAGGCCCAACTGGGACGACGGACGGGGAGATTCATCGCCTGCGCTGCGGCTCCGGCTCAGAATGACAGCCGAACGGCCCCGACTGGGAACAGAGGCTAGCATCTTCTCTGTGGTTGACTACTGGTTCGGTTTTCTCGGGGAACACTCCCGAGCTCCCGGTCTGACGTCCCGCTCAGCGACTACGAAGGCGACCGCCAACTCGCGGGTATGGGAAAGGCTGATAGACAGATTGCTGATCCCTGCCCGTTGAGCGACCTCACACGCTCGACCGCTGAGCTTGACCCACGGACGCCCCTGCTCGTCGGTCAGGATCTCTATCTCGCGCCAGTCGACGGCTCCGATGCCGGTGCCCAGTGCTTTCGCGACCGCCTCTTTCCCCGCGAACCGCGCTGCGTACCTCCCGGGCCTGGAGCAGTACGCGATCTCGGCCGGCGTATAGATGCGGGTCACAAAGCGCTCGCCAAAGCGTGCGATGGACCTGCTGATGCGATCGATCTCGATCAGATCGACCCCAACGGCGCGAGAGGGCTCTTGCTGCCAGGACGGGGGATTGGGAATGTCCCTGGCTGAATCCCCCTGCTGCACCGCTAGTTTATCCTTCGACCTTCAGCACGCGATAGCAGAAGGTCCCGGCCGGTACAACTACCTCTAGCTCATCGCCCTCAGTTCTGTCCAGGAGAGCCTTTCCGGTGGGCGAAGCGATGGAGAGCTTGCCCCGCAGGGGATCGGCCTCGTCGGGCCCGACCAGAGTATAGCGAACCTCCTCGTCGTCGGTCAGATCGTGGAGCAGCACCACGCTGCCGATCCCGATGCGCATGTTGGTGCGCGAAAGACCCGAGGCGTCGATGTTGTCCTCGATGATGGAGGCGACCTTCAGGGTAGCCTCGATCTCGCGGATGCGCGCTTCGATCCGACCCTGGTGCTCGCGCGCCGCGTGGTAGGGGGCGTTCTCACGGAAGTCCTTGTCGGCCGCGGCCCGGCGCAGCTCGTCGGCGATGAGCGGACGTTGAGCGATCAGCTCGGATAGCTCCCCCTGCAGCTTCGCGAAGCCATCCCGAGTGAGATGCACCACGGGCTTCTCACGTAGGTCTCGGATGCTAGCCTTCTTGGTGGGCTTTCTGACCTTGATGTGGGCTCCGAGATTGGTGGGCGTGATGCCTTGTCCTTTGCACCACACGAGGAACGCCTTGACCTGTTCGAGATTGTGCAGCCAGTCCGGGTTGGAGGGCGACTCGGCGCCAGAGAAGGTGGCCACATCGTGTCCGGTTAGATTCTCGACGGCAGTATCACTGCCAAACCACCGCACGAACCTGTTAATTGCCTGCTGTGAGGCCGCCCTGTCATCGAGAGGTGCGGTGGCAAGAAATCGCTGGGCGGCCTCGGCAAGGGTAGCAGGCGCTCCCTTCATGTGCTCTATTCCTTTCTTGGCAGGGGAAGAACTGCGAACGTGTTAGTTGGGTGCCCTCGCGATTATAATGGATTCGGCCGGCGGGGACAAGGCGAGGAATGAGGGTGACATTAGATGGGTATGTTGAAAACCACACTACCGTTCCCCCTCCGCGTCCTGTCTGAAGACCTCGCCAAGAGCGACGAGGGAGCCGTCTGTAGGAGCATTTTCGGGGGTTACGAGGCCCAGGACGCGGTCGATGGCCTCGGGACCCGTGGTGCTCCAGACGTAGGCGAAGCCGCCCAGGACTGTGTTGGGGTTGTCGGCGATGCAGCGCCACATGCGCCGGTAGCCGGCCGGGCGATCCTGGCGACTGAAGCCGCTGGGAGCGAACTCCGATACCATCAGCGGCGCGTCCAGTCCGTTTCTGGGCCAGCCTCGTAGCACTTCGCAAATACGTAGCGTGAAGATGTTGACCCCGTAGACCAACCAGGGCCGCGGGCGCCGGTCATTCTGGAGGGCGTTCTTCAGCGGGGGGAGGTAGACGTCTTCGGCATCACGATAGACTACCGGATGATCGGGGTCCAGGGCGTGTACCTTGTCTGCTAGCCTGACGTAGAACTCGGCGAAGGCCCGAGACAAAGGCGTGTTCGGGTTCTTGCCCATGCCGTGGACCACCTCGTTGCCGATGCCCCACATGCGCAGGGCCGGGTAGCCCTGGAACCGTTGCACCCACTGCAGGACTTCTTGCTCGATCTTGTCCTGGTACTGCGGGTTGGTGTAGCGCCCTTCCGGCGGTAGGTGAAAAGGCAGCACCACGCCCAGACCATGCTCTTGAGCCTTGATCAGGGTCAGCTCGTCGAACTGCCTGGGGTCCCAGCCCAGGATGGTGTTCACGCCGGCTGCGCGCATCTGCGCGAAGTCCCGGTCGTAGCGGGTCGCCCTCACCTCGGGGGAGAGCTGATCGTACATTACGTTGTAGCCTACCCCCCGCAACCTCTCGCGGCGGCCGTCCACCGTGTAGACATAGCCGTAGTTTGCCCCGGCGATTTCTACCTGGCTCGGCTGGTCTGACACAATCGCGGTCCCGGTCATGGGAGCGGTCCATAGATCGGGGAGATCCAGGCTGGTCTGAACATCGGCCGGGTGGTCGTAATAGATCTGGGCCGGGAATAGCCGCTGCCCCAGCAGAACCGCTGTGAGAAGCAGGAGCGCCACTAAAGAGGACTGGACCCATTTCCGGGCGTCTCCTATCTCCGCAAGGGGCGGCAGCAAGACGCGTCCTTCGGCCCGCAGCAGCCCCACCAACGTCACGCGGTGGCGTGCAACGCGAGCCACGAGAAGGGCGAACAGGAACGCGCCTCCGTACGTCATCGACACCAGGATCAGAGGGACTAGAGCCGATCCGACCACCTGAAAGGGCTCGACCACCAGCCTCTGGTACGTTTCGGCGTCCAGCGGAACCAGCTTGGTGAAGATGTAGGAGAGTCCCATGGCCTCCAGGTCGTCGAAGGACAGGCGCACCCGGGATAGTCCTACCACGCTGGCGATCTGAAGCAGGAAGCCAAGGAGAGCCAGTGTTCGTGCGTAGGGCGGCCGCGCTAGGCCACGGCGCCAGAAGGCGATACCCAGCAGGGCCACGCCAAGGAAGGCAAGCCCTACCTCGGGGCCGATGGCGGCGATGGCTGAGGCCAGCAAGGAGGATTGGTCGCCCAATAAGACGCTGGCCCAGGCGCCCGGCCGCACACGATCGGACGGCGCAAACAGACCCGGAGCTAACCAATGAAGGAGGTCGCCGACCGGACCGACCACGGCCAGGCCCTGGGACTCGATGTTGCCCAGCGCCCGCTCGAAGACTGAGGCGTATACCCGATCGAAGCCCACCTGCCCTAGCGCTCCCGTGATGACCCGTGCGGAGGCCGTGCCCTCGAGCAGCACTACGATGACGTGGACCATGGTCTGATGGAGCAGCGCCAGGAAGGGCGAGAGGATAAGATAGATCGTCGCCGCGCCCAGTGGCGAGTAGAGCGACCCGCGAATCCGCTCAACAAGCTTGCTAGAGTTCTTGGTCTTCCCCTCCGCGGTCCAGGGGGGCTGATCGACCCAGTCCGTCATGGGTACTCATGTCCTCGCTTGGTGTGTAGCGTGATAATCCTGAGCAGCAATTGCGATGTACCCGGTTTGATCGGCAGAGACCCTCCGACCGCAAATGCCGTGGAGAGCCTACCACACGGTCGCGCCTGTGTCTAATTTTCGGTCGATCTCTAACTGGGACGTTCCTCAAGTGAGACGTCCTTTGTGGGACGTTCTTCAGCGGAAAGATCAAGGATGGACACGCTTCGATCTCGATGACATCGGGATAGCTGACGTGCTATCTCCTCGCCCTTCGCGAAGACTGACGTACGATTCCCTCTCCCTTGCGCACAAGGGAGAGGGCGAGGGGTGCGCCCGGCATGGGCGCGGACCTGGAGGTGAAAGTCCTCTACGGTGGAGGCAGCACCGAACCGTTAGCCAAAGGCAAGGGCGTCATCGTGAGGTGGGGTCT
>SCTZ01000065.1 GCA_004297765.1 Chloroflexota bacterium
TGATACGCGTCGACCACGGAGATGATACGCGCGCCCAGCGGGATCTCGTCCCCTGCAATCCCCGTGGGGTAACCCTTGCCATCATAGCGCTCTTGATGGTACAACACGAACTCCCTGCTGCGGCGATATAGCCATAGCTTCCCGAGGATATCCGCCCCGACCGAGGGATGCTCCTGCATCGTTTCCCACTCGTCCGCATCCAGCTTCCCCGGCTTCAGCAGAACTGAGTCCGGCACGGCGATCTTGCCCAGATCGTGAACCCTGGCAGCCAGGACAATCGCCTCTACTTCTTGCAAGGGCAGTCCCATCTTGATGGCCAGCTTCCGACAATACTCCGAAACCACCTCAGAGTGCTGAGCGGTGTAGGCATCCCGACGGTCCACGGCATCCGCCAGCGCCTCAACCGTCTTCAGAGTCTGCTCACGGAGGTGCTGCAAGGTCCGGAAGGACACGTAGACCACGATCAGCGGCAGAACGAGCAGCATGGCGCCCACGATCGAAGTCTGACGATACGTCGCGGCGATGAGCACACCGAGCGGAGCCATGGTGGCGAACTGGAGGATGACACCCTCCAGGTTGGCGCCCCAGACGTGGAACGGACTCAGCCTCTGCGACAGCCCAAGGATAAGTGAGACCAGGATCGAATTGAAGACGAAGTCCACAAGGGCGTATGCCAGGATGGCGGCCAGGTTCTGATATGACCCAAGAGGCATGGCCGCCGGATCGTGGACAGCCTGATACGCCATGGCTG
The DNA here is from genome assembly GCA_004297765.1 of Chloroflexota bacterium. GTDB lineage: Bacteria > Chloroflexota > Dehalococcoidia > FW602-bin16 > FW602-bin16 > FW602-bin16. The sequence goes on from SCTZ01000065.1 coordinate 752, forward strand.
CCAGCCCGACCCACACAACTGAGCCCATTGAGTTAAAGAGGATCTTGTACCACGGCCGCCGCAGCATCAACTCAGTCACGACAACGCTTGCGGCAGCGAGCACGACAGCCCAGCCCGGGCCGAAGAGGATGGCGTTGGTTAGGTTAATCGCGGTGCCCACCGTGACGAGAGCGCCACCAGCCAGCACCACTGGATTTAGATCAGCGGCAACAACGAGGACAAAGAAAATAGCGAGAGTCCCAGCGACGCGGATGTCGGGCAGCTCCCTTGGGAACAGCAAGCCCAACATAGCGACACCAACAACACTCACCGCCCAGACATAAAGGCGGGCACGCGGCGGTAACGCTTGCACAGCTGACACCCGACACGGGGTACATAAGGGGAGAATTCAAGCCGCCTGCCAGCGGACTTCCTGAACACCATAGACCTACTGGCAGGCGACCGTCTCCCCCAGTTCGCCCATATTATACCATTTGGGCCACCAGCCGACAACACGCATGATAGGAATTTCGGGCTGCCCCGTTCGGGTACTTCACGGCTGGGGTGGCCCCTTGAAGGCGTTTCTACGGCCTAACTATCCCCACAGCATATCCATCGCTCCCAAGCAGCTCTCAGCCGCCGGCTCACCAAAAGATGCTGGCACCTACCGCCTGCGCCAGGCTTGCCAATACGAGGACAGCATAAACGACGTAAGCGTAGTTGGAACGGTAGAGCATTCGGAAATTCACGATTGAGCCCTCCCCTTCTTATTTGGTGCGTGAGAGATCGCCGACCTCCCCTCGCCCACGCTGGCCGGTTCAAGACCAGCCACACCACTTAAGCCTTATACACTGATTCTAGGGGCGAATGCTTTGCATGCCATCGACCGAGGGTATGGTCTTCGGAGCAGAAAAGGAACGGACAGGGGTCCGCCTTGAAGCGGTGTTGTTCTACGACTGCGGAGGGCGCGAGTCGTAGTACCCAGGAGCAAGAAGGAGGATGAAGGCCGGTGTATTACCTAACCAGGCCGTGCCGCACGGCGTACAGGACCGCCTGAGTGCGCTGGCTGATGTGCAGCTTACTGAAGATATTGGTGATGTGGGTCTTCACGGTGCGCTCGGTGATGCAAAGCTCCCGCGCTATTTCGATGTTCGTGTGTCCGCCTGCCACGAGTGAGAGGACCTCGCGCTCTCGTTCCGTGAGATCATCGCCAGGCCGGTCCATTACCGCGGTCTCCGGCCCGCACTGTCTCCGAAAAACGCCCAGCATTTTTGCCGCCACGGACGCGGACATGAAGGAGAAGTCGTGGTCGGCGGACACGATCGAGTGCAACAACTGCTCGGGTGTCGCATCCTTCAGCACGTAGCCACTTGCGCCGGCCTTGATGGCCTCGAACACCTCGTCGTCGTTCTCGTACGACGAAAGAATGATCACCTTGGTCCGCGGGGAGACGGACTTGATTTCCCAGGTCGCGGCGACCCCGTCGTTGCCGCCCATGCGAAGGTCCATGAGCACCACATCCGGCAAGAGCTCGGCAACCTTAGCAACGGCTTCCAGACCATCCCCGGCCTCGCCCACCACCTCTATGGCTGACTCATCCTGGAGAATCGCCTTCAAGCCCTTACGTACCACCGGGTGATCGTCGACTATGAGCACGCGAGCACGCTCCATCTCGAGCTCTCCTTCCCTACCCTCGGATAAAGGTCGTTCCCTGCCCCAGAGGAACACGTAGCTCAACCCTGGTGCCTTTGCCTGGGGCGCTATCCAGGCGTAGTTCGCCGCCCAGCGCATCCATGCGCTGCCGCATACTGACAAGGCCGAACGCATCCCCCCGGCTGAACGCTCTCTCCGGATGCACGGGATTGAAGCCTTGCCCATCGTCAAAGATCAAGCCTTCGATCGCGTCCGCGCTGAAGTGGAAGCTCACCACGATCGTCTGGGCCCGACTGTGCTTCTTGGCGTTGGTTAGAGATTCTTGGACCACGCCCAGAACACCATGTTCCACGTCTCGCGAGACATCAGGATAGCTGCCAGACCATTGAAAGCTGACCGGCAAACCCTCCTCCTGTCGAAACTCCTCCACCAGACGTTGCAGCGCAATGAGCAACCCGGTTGCAGCCGGAGGCTCGGATTGCAGCTCTGCCAAGAAGCGACGGGCTTCGGAGAGACAGGATCGTGCGCTCTGCCTGGCCTGGGCGAGCCCCTCCGCGACAGCCAACGGATCCTTGGCCATGGCCCGCTGGGTCGCCTCCAGCCCCAACACCAGGCTCGTCACTTCCTGCGTCAATCCGTCGTGGATCCTTTGAGCGAGGCGAAGGCGCTCCTGTCTGACGTCCTGGTTAACAACAGATCCGACCGACACCTTGTCGCACGCCTGATCGAACGCCATCGCCGGACGGTTCTGGGCAGAGGAGCATGCTTGCTCCGTGCAACTGTAATCCGTCCGGGCAGACGCCTCATGATCAGGCTCGGCCTTGAGACATGGGGCAGCTTGCTCGGCCTGAGGCGGGCCGAGATCAGACCGCGGAGTCGCCGCGGTCGTGCATGACGACATGCCAAGAGACGGTGCGGCTGATCCTGCGGACCTCGGTCGATGAGCTCGCACGGGAAGAGCAGGGGCATGCGCGGGCCAGGTCTCGCTCGGCGCAGGTCGCAGGACACGCTCCAGCGCCCCGGACGCCTGATCTAGGCTCCCGACGTAGCCCTCATAGAAAGCAAGCTTCCTCGAGGCCAATTCGAGCGCGGTGCTCAACGCGATACGTCGCAACTCGAGCTGCCACGCTCGCTCGATTAGCCCCACGAGGTCGTCCTGGTGTGGCAAGGGCGCACTTCTCCTGGCTGTTAAACGGGAAAGCGGCTGTCGCATCGCGGGCAGAGTATAACACAAGACCCAACCTCGTACAAGGGTACTACGACTTTGATCTAGGGCTTATGCGTTCTTTCCTTCGTAGGGCCGCAATCAATTGCGCACTTTCAGTCTGGAACGGCCGGCAAAGATTGATCAGCCAACAGACGCTGCGTCCCGGGGGAAAACGCAAGGGCCCTGACGGAAGGGGGCAGAAGGGACGAGAAGTTGCCAGGTCCCAGCCAGCGGCGTATAATACCCGCTGGGTATCCAGCCTGCCTGCGCCAGCCGCGCACTCCTGTCCCCGCCCATGACTTGCGTTCTGGCTAGCAGAAGAGGTCTGATATTCGTGCCTTCCAGGGCTCGCACCATACTGTGCTGGCCGCGGCGGAAGCTGGGGTCAGTACCCGTAGGAAGGCAGAATCCGGGGAGATTCTCCGTTATACTGTAAATGGACCAGTTTTTTGCCGGCCAAAAACACTAAGTACCTATCCGACAACGTAGGGCGGGGGCTTGTCCCCCGCCGGGGCTGCGGCGGGGGACAAGCCCCCGCCCTACAGGACTGAAGTTATCGGATAGGCTCTAAGGCAATCGAAAGGGAACCATGAGCGTCGTCCGAAAACAACCCTCCAACATCGTTACTGGTATCGCCCTGCTAGTATACGCCGCTCTCGGCATCGGGGCATCCTTCATCTTCTGGGCATACTCGGAGAACATCTACCTGTGGTACTGGATCTTCCGTGTTACGGGGCTCAGCTACGGTCCGTACACGCGCGCTCTCAAGCTTGGCAGCGCAACTATCGCCCTGGTAGGCGCCGCGGTGCTCATGCTCGCGTTGTTTCAGATCTTCCATGCCATCATCTACCGCGACGAGGAATGATCTGGCGGAGAAAGGCCGATGACAGACCAAACTCGCCCCTGGCGCTTCGCCACGAGGGCGATTCATAGCGGGCAGGAGCCAGACCCATCCACTGGGTCCATCGTTCCGCCTATCCACCAGTCGTCCACTTTCCTTATGCACGACCTGGACACCAGCCACGGGTACGTCTACTCTCGCCTGGGCAACCCCACCCGGCAGGCCCTGGAGCAGTGTTTGCCCAGTCTGGAAGAGGGACGTTATGGGCTGGCCTTCGCTTCCGGGCTCGCCGCGGAGACGACGGCGCTGCACCTTCTGAAGCAGGGCGATCACGTTGTCTCGGCCGCCGATGTCTATGGCGGCACCTATCGCCTTTTCGCCGAGGTGCTCAGTCAGTGGGGACTTGAGTTCACCTTCGTGGACGCGACCGATCTCCAGAATGTCGCGGATGCCATGCGCTCCAACACACGCATGGTGTGGATCGAGAGTCCGACCAACCCGATGCTTCAGATCATCGATATAGCGGGCATCGCCCGGCTTGCACATGCCCACGGCGCCCTGCTCGCGGTCGACAATACTTTTGCCAGCCCCTATTTCCAAAAGCCTCTCACGTTGGGGGCCGATATCGTGAGCCACAGCACCACCAAGTACTTGGGCGGCCACAGCGACGTGATCGGTGGCGCCCTCATCTTGTCCAGGCAGGAGCTGTACGATCGGCTGAAGCCCCTGCAGAGCATCATCGGCGCCGTCCCGGGCCCCTTCGATGCCTGGTTGGTTTTGCGTGGGATCAAGACCCTCGCCGTGCGCATGCGCCAGCACGCGGAAAACGCCCACGCGGTGGCTCGCTATCTCGTAGCCCACCCAAAGGTAAGCCGAGTGCATTACCCTGGGCTACCAGAGCATCCCCAACACGATCTCGCCGCTCGCCAGATGACCGGCTTCGGCGGCATGGTCTCTTTCGAGCTAAAACCAGATCTGGAGCTCGTCCAACGCTTCCTACGGTCACTCAGGATCTTCTCAATGGCCGTGAGCCTGGGTGGTGTGGAGTCGCTGATGGCACACCCCGCTACGATGACGCACAGCAGCGTCCCCGAAGAGACGCGCCGACGCTTCGGAATCACGGACGGTCTGATTCGTTGCTCGGTTGGACTGGAGGACAAGGACGACCTGATCACGGATCTGGAGCAAGCCCTGGCGGGGGTGTAAGGGGGGCTGGGGAAAATGGTGAAAAGGAGAAGAGGGGGGAAACGTACACTCATTTCCCCTTTTTCCCTTGTCGCCTCTTCCCCCAATCGTGCCCCTGGTCCCTATGCCGGTTAGCCTCGTTACCATACCGCTATCGCCCCGCTGAAATCGGCATAGTCCCCTTGACGCACCCGGATCCGGCACGTATAATCTGCGCGTGCACGGGATCGTCGGGTCTGATGGCACGTGCGATCCTGGCTCCGGCAGCACGCCTCGCGCTCGGGACTGCGCCCCCCGCGCAAACCTCTGGCAGCCCCTTATCACATGCAGCAGCAGGAGGATAAGAATGATCGAGGTTTACCTCTACGGCAAGCTGCGCCGATACGGGCATCCCACGAATACGAGTCGCCCCTGCGTCGTCCTCGTACCCGGACGTAAGAGCGGAAGCTCCATCACTGATATCCTGTCGTATCTCCGAATCCCATCGCACGAGGTGACGAACGTCTTGCACAACGGCAAACCGGTGCCGAATTGCGTCGGAGAAACGCTCTCGGATAGCGACCGGCTGGGACTCTTCTCGGACGACGTGGTTCTCACGTCGGCCTCGTAGGGGAAGTCAACACATCGCATTTCGACCCACAATCCTGTATAATGAGCGCCACCACTGGCGGCCGTGCCCGCCACTAACTGGAGCGTGGCATGCTGAACCTGGTCGTCCCAAAAGGCAGCCTCGAGGGCGAGACTTTTCGACTCTTCACCGAGGCCGATCTACCCATCAGACGTCGCAGCGATCGCGAGTACAACGCGGGTATCGCCGATCCCCGCATCGGGCAGGTCAAGATCTTGCGCCCGCAGGAGATCGCCATCTACGTGCAGCAAGGTTACTTCGACCTGGGCATCACGGGCTGTGACTGGATCCACGAGACCAACAGCGACGTGGTCGAGGTCATGGATCTTCCCTACAATAAGACAGGCGATGGACCGCCCGTGCGCATTGTGCTGGCCGTCGGACGCGAGTCGGGCGTGCGCGACGCTCGTCAGATGCCACCTAACTCCCGCATCTCTACCGAGTACCCGAACATCACGCGGCGCTTCTTCCAGGAGCTCGATTTGCCCGTGCAGGTCTTTCCCTCACACGGAGCCACCGAGGCCAAGGTACCGGAGATCGCCGACGCGGTGGTCGAGATCACCGAGACCGGCTCGACGCTGATCCGCCATGGCATGGATATCATCGCCACTCTGATGGAGTCCAGCACCAAGCTCATCGCCAACCGGGATTCGTACGCCGATCCGGTCAAGCGCGCGGAGATCGACGAGATCACCACGCTGCTCACCGGCGTGATGACCGCCCGGGGCAAGGTGCTGCTCAAGATGAACGTTCCTGAGGACAAACTGAACGACGTGGTGGGGATCGTGCCGGGCATGAAATCGCCCACGGTCTCCCGCCTGTTCAACACGACCTACTACGCCCTCGAGACGGTCGTCGTCAAATCAGAGGTCAACCTCATCATCCCCAGCCTCAAGAAGGCCGGCGCCGAGGACATCCTCGAGCTGCCGATCTCGAAGATCGTCTTCTGAGGGGATCGTCATGCTGGATGTGCTCGTGGATCGATTGCCCGGTCAGCCCGTCTCCGAGCAAGACATCGAGGTCGTAGAGCGAAAGGGCGTGGGACACCCGGATACCATCTGCGACGGCATCATGGAGCAGGTGGCGCAAGCTCTGGTCGCCGAGTACCGGCGCCGAGTTGGCTTCATCCCCCACTTCAACGCGGACAAGGGTCTTCTGGTGGCCGGCTCCGTGGAGCTGTGGCTGGGCGGTGGACGCGTTCTCAAGCCGATGCGTCTCGTGTTTGGCGATCGCGCCACCTACGTGATCGACGGCGTGGCCGTGCCTATCCCGGAGATCGTCGTCGGCGCGGCCAAGGACTGGATACGCCAGCACCTACCCCACGTCGATCCTGATCAGCACCTTGTCTATCAGGTCGAGCTACAACCCGGCTCGCCAGAGCTGACCGCCATCTTTCGGCGCAAGGGGCACCTTCTGCCAGCCAACGACACGTCGGCGGCCGTCGGCTACGCCCCGCTGACTTCCACCGAGCTCCTCGTCCTCGAAACCGAAGCCTACCTCAACTCTCCCGACTTCAAGACCCTGTTCCCCGACACCGGCCAGGACGTCAAAGTGATGGGCTTCAGGCACGAATCGCTGATCGACCTGACCGTGGCCATGCCGTTCCTTTCCGCCTACGTCCCAGACGAGTCCTACTACTTCCGACGCAAGAGCGAGGTGGCAGATCATCTCCAGCAGCATCTCCACAAGGTGCTCCACCCCTCCAGCCTGTCGGTCAATCTGGCTCTCAATACGCTCGATCAACCCGGTGCAGGCCTGGGCGGCATGTACCTCAGCTTGCTGGGAACCTCCGCGGAGAGCGGTGATTCGGGTGAGGTCGGACGCGGCAATCGCGTCAACGGTCTCATCTCCCTCAATCGCCCCTCATCGGCAGAGGCTGCGGCCGGCAAGAACCCTGTCAGCCACATTGGCAAGATATACAACATGCTTGCCTTCCACCTGGCCGAATCGATCCAACAAGAGCTGCCGGCCGTCCGCGAGGCCTACGTCTGGCTTTGCAGCCAGATTGGGTCCCCAATCGATCAGCCGCGTCTAGCGGCCGTACAGCTTCTGACGGAGAATGAAGCCGCGTTCTCTGCCGCCTCCAATGAGGCTCGAGAGATCGTGGTGCGTGAGCTCGGCAAGATGGAGGAGCTTGTCAACGCGCTAGCCTCCGGAGACCGTAAGGTCTTCTGATGGGATAAGCCCTAGTGTTCGACCACAGAGAAGACGCTACCTGTCATGAGTCCGCTGAAAAAAGGTGGTTGGGTCGGAGCCGGTGGGGCAAACACCCCAAGAAACAGCCCATTCCGTGGGCATCATCCCTATTCTGGCGTCTATGGGAAGCCTCAGTGGGGAATGTTC
>SCTZ01000066.1 GCA_004297765.1 Chloroflexota bacterium
CTTCAGCGGAAAGATCAAGAGTGGGCGGGCTTCGGTCTCGATGACATCGGGATAGCTGACGTGCCATCCCCTCTCCCTTCGCAAAGGGAGAGGGCGAGGGTGAGGATCCCCCGGGTCTTCATTGGTCCGGGACGGCGATCCATCGGCGTCAGGGGCTGAACCCTCACCCTGACCCTCTCCCTTGTGCGCAAGGGAGAGGGAAGAGCCTCGCCAGTTCGCCGGACTTGAGAAACCACGCATTCAATGCGTCATACGGAGTTATTCGTCCTCGCCATCGAGCATCCATTACCTCAGGCCCGTGCACGATAACCGTCCCAACCGACTTCGCGCCCGATAGCGTCATTCGCCATTCTATTGGCATGTATCTTGCTGCCAATCGCTCGAATAATTGCCAGTGAGGTGTGGAGTATGGGCAAGCAGCGACTAATTGCGGTCACGGACACGCAGCGGGACGCGCTTGTTCGACTACGAGATAGCGCCCCTAAAGCCTACGTGAGGGAGCGGGCAGCGGCGATCCTCAAGATCGCCGACGGGACGCCGGCAGCCGTGGTGGCCCGGGAGGGACTACTGCGCCCGCGCAACGCCGATACGATCTACGAGTGGCTCGACCGCTTCGAGAAACAAGGCATCAAGGGACTATACATCGAGCCCGGCCGCGGGCGTAAGCCGAGTGCGCTGCCGGCAAGGCGCCAGCCGACCAGCGACCCCAAGGGGAATTCTCGCCGGACCAAGGTCACCGTGACAGAACATCCGCGAAGGGTGCTGGCGGCACTGGACGCCTCCGGCGGTCCACGGCTGACGGGCCCGCGCTCTGGTTAGCTGTCGGCGAGCTCGTAAAAAGTCTCGCGACCGTCCAGCAGCGCTCGCACCGTCCTTTTGAACAACTCCCGGTCACCGCTCGTGTGGAGGCGGAGGACGCCTACCGCGCCGCGGTTCGAGAGCGCTCCCCGCGACTCCAGCACCCGCTGAACCTGCCGAGCGATGGCTGCTCCACTGTCGATCACGCTGACAGCGGGACCGACGATGGACTCGATCGATGCTCGCAGGAAGGGATAGTGGGTACAACCGAGCACCAGGCGATCGATGCCTTTCTCCAACAAAGGCTCCACGTACCGGCGCAGCAGTTGCTCCGAGTGGGCCAGATCCGTGCGGCCCGCCTCGACCAATTCCACCAGCCCCGGGCAGGCCTGCGGGTAGACCTCGACCCCCTCCGCGAACTGCGAGAGTAGATCGGCGAAGAGCTCGGCCTGGATGGTGGCGCGCGTGGCGAGAACTCCCACCCGCCGGCTGGCCGTGGAGAGCGTGGCCGGCTTCACGGCTGGCACCATGCCCACGAATGGCACAGGATAGCGAGACCGCAGATCGGCCAGAGCGGCCGCCGAGGCAGTGTTGCAGGCCACTACAATCAGCTTGCTTCCGCGCTCCAGCAGAAACTCGGCCGCTTTGAAGGCCAGCTCGCGGATCTCCTCCAGCGGCTTGTCGCCGTAGGGACAATGGGCTGAGTCGGCAAGGTACACTAGGTCCTCGCCGGGGAGGAGCTGTCGGATGGCAAGAACGACGGAGAGGCCGCCTACGCCCGAATCGAAAGCGCCGATGGGTGCCTGACTCATAGCTCCACTACTGATGATACGACTCCTGGTCGATTAGTGGTGCATTCACCAAGTCCCTTGCGCGTTCGTAGTGGCGGACCGCCGTGTCCGCCAGGGGTGGGGTAGGGCGCGCCCCCAATGCTGTCCGATAAAAAATTCAGGTGGGAGATTCGAGCGGTAGCTCCCATCCCGGGAAGGCAAGTTGGTGCGCTATGGGCAGCGCCTGCGGCGCATCGGTGAGGCTGACGTGCAC
>SCTZ01000067.1 GCA_004297765.1 Chloroflexota bacterium
CATGAGGACCTTCTCGGCCATTGTCGCCTCCTGCATCTCGGCGCACGGCCCCCGTGCCTATGGGCACGGCGCCCGCGTCCGCTCGCTAGTCATCCCCAGACCGCCGCGGTCCTTCCGCGGAAGGACCGCGGCGGTCTCGTGCATGTTTTCAAGCCCGCGTGACGTCCCCGAGCCTCATACGACGCTCTTGACCGCGTTGATGACACTGGTCTCGTCAGGAATAGCCGCTCGCTCCAGGTTGCGGGCATATGGCATAGGCACTTCCTGCATTGCCACGCGCACAGGGGGGGCATCCAGGGAATCGAACCCCGATTCCACAATGCGAGCGGCCACCTCCGCGCCCACTCCGTAGGTCTTCCAATCTTCCTCGGCAATCACTACGTGGTTTGTCTTGCGAACGGACTTCAGAACGGTCTCAATGTCTAGAGGCCGCAGGCTGCGCAGATCGATGATCTCGGCCTCGATGCCCTGAGAGGCCAGTGTGACCGCCGCGCGCAGCGAGATATGGAGCATGCGCGCGTAGGTGACTATGGTGACGTCGCTGCCCTCGCGCTTCACATCCGCCTTCCCGAAGGGCAGCACGTAGTCCCCCTCCGGAACCTCGCCGCGAATGCCGTAGACCAGACTGTGCTCGATGAAGACGACGGGATTGTCGTCCCGGATGGCGGCCTTGAGAAGTCCCTTGGCGTCGTAGGGCGTGGCGGGCATTACCACGATAAGCCCGGGCACGTGGGCAAACCAGGACTCGAAGCTCTGCGAGTGCGTGGCCGCCAACTGCCCCCAGCCGCTGGCCGTACGGATGACAACCGGATCGGTGATCTGTCCGCCGAACATGTAATGGACCTTGGCGGCAGAATTGACGATTGCGTCCATGGCCAACAAGGCGAAGTTGATCGTCATGAGCTCCGCCACGGGACGCATGCCGCCCATGGCCGCGCCGACGGCAACTCCCACGATGGTACCCTCGGAGATCGGCGTGTCCCTCACCCGCAAGGGGCCGAACTCGTCGACCAACCCCTTGGTCACGGCGTATGCTCCACCGTAGGCCCCGATATCCTCGCCCATCAGGAAGACGCGCTCATCCCGCTGCATCTCCTCGCGCAGCGCCTGACGGATGGCTTCCCGGAGTGTCATCTCAGCCATATCTGCCTCCTGCGTCCGCCCTCACCACAGTCGCTTATCCTGCTCGGTCTTCACGAAGATATCTTCATAGAGCGCCTCGAGCGGGGGCTCCGGGCTGGTCTCGGCGAACCGCACGGCCTCGTCCACGACCCGCTCCGCCTCCATTCTCACTCTCTCGGCGTCGGACGTGGTGAAAACGCCCTCCTGCTCCATCTTATCGCCAAAGCGACGGATGGGATCGTTCGGTCGGCGGCGCTCCACTTCGTCCCTGCTGCGATACATCTCCGGGTCGGCCATGGAGTGACCACGGTAGCGGTACGTCACGGCCTCGATCAGGGTCGGCCCGTTTCCGGCCCGCGCGCGCTCCGCGGCTCTGGACACCGCGTCCTTGACGGCCAGCAGGTCCATGCCATCTATCCGCTCGCCGGGCATGCTATAGGCCGCGGCCGTCTTGTATAGCTCGGGCTCCGCCGACGCTTGTTCCTCGGGCGTGCCCATGCCATAGAGATTGTTCTCGCACAGAAAGATCACCGGCAGGTGCCAGAGAGCCGCCAGGTTCATCCCTTCATGATAGTAACCGATGTTAGTGGCACCGTCGCCGAAGACGTCGAGCACCACGGCATCGCTGTGCTGATACTGTCGCGCCAGTGCCATCCCGACCCCCAGGGCGATCTGGCTGCCCACTATGGCGTAGCCTCCCCACAGATGACGCCGCACGTCGGCCAGGTGCATCGAGCCGCCCTTGCCTCCGCCCAGACCGGTGACCTTGCCAAACAGCTCGGCCATCACCGCGCCCGGGTCGCAGCCGCGGGCCAGCGCATAGCCATGGTCACGGTAGTGCACGAAGAGATCGTCGTCGTCGCGCAATGCGGCCACGGCCCCGACGGCTACCGCCTCCTCGCCGATGTACAGGTGCAGAAACCCGCCGATCTTGCCGTAGGTGTACATCTCGGCCGCTCGCTCCTCAAAGATCCGGATCAGCAACATCTGATAGAGGTAATTGAGCGCCTGGTCCTTGTCCATTCTTCTGTCCCTTTGTAGGTGGAAGTGCCAGAGTTTGGCCCTTCTTTCCAGGGTTTCATTGGCAGAGTAATATCGCAAACAGCCGCGGCGACACTGCGGCAGCGGCATACATAAGTTAGCCGAGACGTGGTCATAATTGAGAGACGGTGCTGCCCGGTAGCGTCCGCCTAAGGCGGACGCTACCAGAACCCGCCTTCGCGCTCTGTACCAACCGTGATCCATGACCAAGCCGCAGTTAGTCCGGCATCATTCTTTATTGTAGCACGGCCGCGCTGGGGCTACGCTGCACGCCGCTCGGATTCCGGCTCTTCCGCTGCGTCCTCCCGCGGATGAGGCACCGGTCTCCTCATGGCCCACAGGGCGGCGGCCCCGGACAGCAACGCGCCAACGGCCATGGCGGCCCGAGGATCGATCACATTGGCCAGTCCTCCGATGATCAGGCTGCCAATGGGCGTCGAGCCGATAAACACGATGGTGTACAGGCTCATCACGCGCCCGCGTAAACGGCTGGGCGTGGCGAGCTGGAGGGTCGTGTTGGCCGTCGTTAGGAAAGTGACCATGGCCCATCCCATTCCAACCATCAGCAGGAGAGAAAGCGGATAGAGCGGCGATAGCGCGAAGGCTAGCTCGAAGACCGCCAGGGCCAGCGCACCCCAGACGATGAGGGAAGTCGAGCGTTGGCCAACGTAGGCCAGGGCCAGGGCCGTAACGAGGGAGCCAGCGCCCATGGCGGACATCAGGAACCCGAAGCCCGTCGCGCCTACGTGCAGCACATCCTGTGCGAAGACCGGGATGAGAACACTGAAGTTCATCCCAAAGGTGCCCACCAAGGCGATCAGCAAGATGATCGTCAGCACTGTAGAGGTAGTCCGCACGTAGGACAATCCTTCGACGACGCTCTCCAGGACACTGGACGGCAGACCGACGTGCCGAACCACGTGTACCCGCATGGACAGAAGGCCGGCGATGACAGCTAGAAAGCTGACCCCGTTCACGTAGAAAGCGGCGGCCACGCCAATGCTGCCGATAATAATTCCGGCCACAGCGGGTCCGATCAAGCGTGCGGCGTTGAAGATAGCCGAATTGAGGGCCACGGCGTTCAGCAGATCCGCCGGCTCGACGACCTCGGCCACGAAGGCTTGACGAGCCGGCATATCGAAGGCCGTCACAGTACCCAGTAGAGCGGCCAGGACCAGAACGTGCCAGTAGGCGACCAGTCCGAGTGAAGTCAGTACAGCCAGGACGAAGGCCAGCAGCATGGATGTGGTCTGCGTAATCAGAAGCAACGTGCGCTTGGGTATCCTGTCGGCAACCACCCCTCCATAGAGCCCAAGAACCAGAACTGGCATGGTCTGGAGAGACGTGACCACGCCCAGGAGCAGAGGGGAGTTCGTTAGCTGCAATACCAGCCAGGCCTGCGCTACCCATTGCATCCAGGTGCCCACCAGCGAAATCATCTGGCCAAACCAATACAGTCGAAAGTTGCGGTAGCGTAGGGCCGAAAAGCCGCGCTCCAGCATGGCATCGCCCCCCGGCGATTTCATCTTCACCCTGGTTCGGACGGTTGCGAGCAGGAAGAAGCTGGAACAAGATACTACGTCTCAACCTTGCACAAGCCATGCCCGGCGCGGGAAGCAGTTGCCTAGCCAGTACGGGAGGGATTATAATCGTAAAGAGGAAACCATCCGCGAAAGGTGGTGTGGGACTATGCGCGATCCTCGCCGAGACCTGTTCGGAGATCTGGATGCGATGCAGCAGGAGATGGAGCGCTTCCTGGACTACGTGGCCAGATCCAAGCGCCCTCCCATGGTCTTTTATCCTCCGGCCTGGCAGCCTCCCATCGACGTTCTGGAGACCGAGACGGAAGTTGTCGTGCTGATGGAGATTGCCGGTGTGAGGATCGACGATCTGGATGCCCAACTTGACGGCGCCATGCTGGTCCTCCGTGGTCGACGCACCGGACCGGCCTGCGGAAAGCTTTCCGACCCCAAGAGCGAGAAGAAAGAGATCTACCACGTGATGGAGATCAAGAGCGGCGAGTTCGAGCGGTCGATCAAGCTGCCCGCCGCCGTGGATCCCGAGCGAACCATCGCCGTCTACCACGACGGCATCCTCCAGCTCACGCTGCCCAAGGTGCGCGAGGCGAAGTCGGCGCACGTCAAGATCAGGACGACCTAGCAGACGAGAATTGGGGAGAGGCTAGGCTGGCCCAATGAGCCGAGTCGACCACGCCTTTCTCCGAGCTTCATAGACTTTGTAAGCCCATCGTCTGTCTCTGCCGCCCATGACACGGACGGAACACGACTTCATATGAATCGGTCGCCCGCCTAACTCGTTCGCGAGACCTGCCGGCTTGGGTAGAGATTGTCCCGCCCGATACGGCTCTTGATGCTGTCGGCGAACGAGAGCGACCGGCGCTCTGTGTGTTTTTCGGAAGTCGGGCTGTTGCCAGAACTGCGAACAACTCACCAGAGCGCTGGGCTTCGACAAGGATCGCCATGAAAGCACCTCGCACAGAGAGTACCGGAAACGAGACTCGTGGAACCCTCATTCGAGCCGGAATCCGGAGAAGCCTCCTGTTGTCCTGCTTAGTCCTCACGGTTGCAATGTTCTTGTCGCTGCCATACGCGATGCCCAATGAAACGTCGGCCATGCCGATAAACGCTGCCGAGGGCAGCTTCATCTCGGCTCAGCACCCCCCGTCTGTGTCAGAAGAGACCGCTAGCCCCGTTTCCCCGCTGGATGCACTAGCCCCGACTCTCACGCCACCCTCTTCTCCGATAGTCTCCCTACCCCAGGCAGAAGGAAGCCCGATCGATCAGGAACGGCTGGTGAACCCAGGGTTCGAGGATGGGCTCGTAGGATGGCAGCGCCCCTCCTGGTTTGCCGCTGTAGCCGACGTCAAGACCACCGCTAGCCGTACGGGAACCGGAGTCTTCCGTTTTTCAGGGAATGGGGCTGGACCCTACGTCCAGCAAGAAGTCGCCGTCACCCCAGATGAGGCAATAACTTTCTCGGGCTGGGTCAACGTTCCCGTTCGCGGCTACGGGATGAGCGGGATGATCGAGCTGCAGGTCCTCAACGCGAACAAAGGGCTGCTTGCGTCCTACAGACTGTACACTTTTTCCAATGTTACGGACGGCTGGGTGCCGGTCTCGGATTCCCGGGTGCTGCCCGACTCAGCAGCGTGGGTTAGATTGCATGTCCGCTTCTTGAACCTGGATGGAACGGTCGACCTGGATGACCTTTCCCTCTCGCGTACTCCAACGCAGAGCGCCACTTCGACTCCGACCGCCACCTGGACACCGTCGCTGACCGCCACCTGGACGTCGACGCCGACATCGACTGAGACGTCAACATCTACGCCAATCGCTACATCCACGTCCACGCCGACCGAGACGCCCACCTGGACGCCCACGCCGACACGCTCGGCAACCTCTTCGCCCACGGCATCCCCAACCCAGACAGTAGGAACTCCGATCTCCCAGGAGCGGCTGGTGAACCCGGGGTTCGAGCAGGGGCTAGTGGGATGGCAGCGCCCCTCCTGGTTTGCCGCTGTAGCCGACGTCGAGGCCACCACTAGCCATACGGGAACCGGGGCCTTCCGTTTCTCGGGGAATAGGGCTGGACCATACGTCCAGCAAGAAGTCGCCGTCACCCCAGGTGAGGCCATCACTTTCTCGGGCTGGGTCAACGTTCCCGTTCGCGGCTACGGGATGAACGGGATGATCGAGCTGCAGGTCCTCAACGCGAACAAAGGGTTGCTCGTGTCCTACAGCCTGTACAACTTCTCCAGCCTTACGGACGGCTGGGTGCCGGTCTCGGATTCCCGGGTGCTGCCCGCGTCAACGGCATACGTAAGATTGCACGTCCGCTTTTCAAGACTCGACGGAACGGTTTACTTGGACGACCTTTCTCTCTCGCGTACTCCAACGCAGAGCGCCATCCCGACTCCGACCGCCACCTGGACATCCACGTCGATGCCGACCGAAACACCCATGCCCACGCCGATTATGACGTCGACGCCCACGACAACCGAGACCTCTTCCACACCGACCAGGACGCCCACGTCGACTTGGACGTCTACGTCGACCAGGACGTCAACAGCTACTCCAACCGCGACATCTACGCCCACTCCAACCAATACATCCACACCCAGCCCTACGCCAACCGAGACGCCCACTGTCACGCCAGTAGTGAGCGAAGGTATCCTGTACGGCGCGTGGGTCGGGCACGCCGTCAACGTGGCCGGAGACGAAACGGCCTTCGAGCAAGCAGTGGGAAAGCCTCGTGCCATCAGGCATTGGTACTGGTCGGTGTCGCCCATCGCCTGGAGTGCCGCGCAGTTCACGGAGTGGGCCCCTACCACCCCGGACGGAGTCATCCTGATGCTGTCCTGGGCGCCCTCTCCCACGGACTCCAGCTTGGACAACGTGAACGCTGGGGTGCACGATGCGTACATCAGTGAATGGGCCACGGCACTGAGAAACTATGGCAGACCGGTATGGCTGCGTCCCATGTGGGAGGACAACGGTTCATGGTACTGGTGGTCCTCCGCCGCCTCGAGTACCGCGAAGGACGCATACAAAGCCGCTTTCCAGCGGGTTGTGACCATCTTCCGGCAAGCAGGTGCCAACAACGTCCGGTTCATGTGGAGCCCCAACGTCAGCATATACTCGATCGGCGCGCCCATGCCTAGCTATCCGGGCGATGAGTACGTTGATATCATCGGTCTCGACGGCTATCCGTCCGATGATTTCTACTCCGCTTTCAAGGAGGACTACGACGAGCTAAGCACCCTGGGCAAGCCCCTGATCATCGCCGAGACCAGTACCAGCATATTTTCGGACAGCGCAAGAGCGGCCTACGTCCGGAACCTGCTGACGTACGAGCTCCCCATCCGCTTCCCCAACTTCCAGGCCCTGGTCTGGTTCAGCGAGCGAGGCTGGGACGATCTGTTGGCTCTAGAGTATCCCTTGACTCTGCAGGCGTTCCGTGAGGGGATCGCGAGCTCGTATTACGTGGGACGATAGACGGCAGCGCTGTTAGTAAGCCTGAAATCCGTATCCTGATGCCCTGTCTACTTCGATTGCCCGCTCTCAATCCAACCCAAGCCACTTCCCCAGGTGACATCCTCGCGTAGATTCATATGGCGTCCCCTTTGGCGAGACCGGCCTATTCGGCCCGATCAAGGTCGCACGCCTATTGTCTGTCTCTCCCGCCCCTGACGCGGACGGAACGCAGCCCCATCTGGTAGTCGACCACAGAGGTTTAGGGCAGGCGTGCGACACCGATCGCGCCGAGCTGGGGCTCGGCGAGTGCATCCCGTACGGCTGCTCAGAACCAGGGCGGTCGACTACTAGATCTGTCGCCAGCCTAGCACGTCTTTTGAGCTGCCAGCGTGGGCATAGATCGCCTCGACTGGTATGGTTCTTGATACCGTCAGCATACGAGCACAACCGACGCTCTGCATCCTGATAGGCGTTCAGGCTGTTGGCAGTACATATGAACGATTCGCCAGAGCAGCAGCTCTCACGATTGCGATGAGACGAGGATAGCAATGAGACCAGCTCGTGCCGAGAGCACCGGAGGCGAGGCCTGTAAAAAGCCCATTCCAGCGAGACTCCGACGTACCTTCCTACTAACCTGCCTAATACTCGCAGTTGTCACGCTACTGTCGCTGCCCAATGCGATGCGAAATGCGACGGCGGCTTTGTCGGCAGACGATGCGAAGGGCGACCTCACCACGGTCCGGTACCTCCCGGCTGTCGGTCAGGAGCGGCTGGTGAACTCGGGATTCGAGGAAGGGCTCAAGGGATGGCAGCGTCCCTCCTGGTTCGCCGCTGTAGCCGATATCGAGACCACCGTTGTCCGTGCAGGAGCCAGGGCCTTTCATTTCGTGGGGAAAAGCGCTGGACCCTACGTCCAGCAAGAAGTCGCTGTTACCCCAGGTGAGGCCATCACTTTCTCGGGCTGGGTCAACGTTCCCGTGCGCAACTACGGGATGAACGGGATGATCGAGTTGCAGGTCCTCAACGCGAACAAAGGGCTGCTCGCGTCCTACAGCTTGTACACTTTCTCCGATCTTACGGACGGCTGGGTGCCGGTCTCGGATTCCCGAGTGCTGCCCGCGTCAACGGCGTACGTAAGATTGCGCGTCCGCTTCTTGAACCTGGACGGAGCGGTCTATCTGGACGACCTTTCTCTCACATCCACTTCGGGGCAGAGTGCTACACCGACTCACACTGCTGCTTGGACGCCCAGGCCGAGCAACACATCTACGCCGACGGCAGTCGAGACATCTACGCCTACGCCGACTGGCACAGCTACGCCCACGCCAACTCAGACGGAGGGAGCCCCGGTTGCTCAGGAGTGGCTGGTGAACTCGGGATTCGAGGAAGGGCTCGAGGGATGGCAGCGTCCCTCCTGGTTCGCCGCTGTGGCCTATGTTGGGACGGCCGTTGCCCACTCGGGAGCCAGGGCCTTTCATTTCGTGGGTAGAAGCGCCGGGCCCTTCATCCAGCAAGAAGTTGCCGCGCCCGCGGGTGAGACGGTAACTTTCTCGGGCTGGGTCAACGTTCCCGTGCGTGGCTACGGGATGAACGGGATGATCGAGTTGCAGGTCCTCAACGCGAACAAAGGGTTGCTCGCGGGCTATAACCTGCATAGCTTTTCTAACGTTACAGGCGGCTGGATACCAATCTCGGATTCCCGGGTGCTGCCCGCGTCAACGGCGTACGTAAGGTTGCAGGTCCGCTTCTTGAACCTGGACGGAGCGGTCTACCTGGACGACCTTTCCCTTACATCCACTCCGGCGCAGAGCGCCACACCGACTGTCACAGCCACCTGGATGCCCACGTCGACGCCGACCAAGACGCCCACATCCACGCTGACTAGGACGTCTACCCCTACAACGACAGAGACGTCCACGCCCACGCCAACCGGAACGTCTTCTTCCACACCGACCAAGACGTCCACGCGTGTGCCGACAGAGACGGCGATCCCCATACCGACCGAGACACCCACGGCCACCTCAGTTGTAAACGGAAGCATCCTGTACGGCGCGTGGGTCGGGCACGCCGTCAACGTGGCCGGAGACGAAACGGCCTTCGAGCAAGCGGTAGGAAAGCCTCGCGCCATCAGGCACTGGTACTGGTCGGTGTCGCCCATCGCCTGGAGTGCCGCTCAGTTCACGGAGTGGGCTCCAACCAACCCGGACGGAGTCATCCTGATGCTGTCCTGGGCGCCCTCTCCCACGGACTCCAGCTTGGACAACGTGAATGCCGGGGTGCACGATAGCTACATCGGCGGATGGGCCACGGCGTTGAGAGATTACGGCAGACCGGTATGGCTGCGGCCCATGTGGGAAGACAACGGCCGCTGGTACTGGTGGAGCTCCGGCACCCTAAGTACCACCAAGGACAAGTACAAAGCCGCCTTCCAGCG
This sequence comes from Chloroflexota bacterium, assembly GCA_004297765.1. Classification (GTDB taxonomy): domain Bacteria; phylum Chloroflexota; class Dehalococcoidia; order FW602-bin16; family FW602-bin16; genus FW602-bin16. The sequence continues at coordinate 9,592 of SCTZ01000067.1, forward strand.
AGTCGTGACCATCTTCCGGCAAGCAGGCGCGAGCAATGTCCAGTTCGTATGGAGCCCCAACGTGCGCAGCTACTCGGTCGGCGTGCCCCTGCCCAGCTATCCGGGCGACGCCTACGTCGACATTGTCGGTCTCGATGGCTATCCAGATGGTGACTTCTACTCCACCTTCAAGGTGGACTACGACGAGCTGAGCACGTTGGGCAAGCCTCTGATCATCTCCGAGACCGGCATCAACACATCGTCGGACAGCGCGAGAGCAGCCTATGTCCGGAACCTGCTGACGTACGAGCTCCCTATCCGCTTCCCCAACTTCCAGGCCCTGGTCTGGTTCAGCGAGCCGGGCTGGGGGAATCTGCTGGATCCTGCGTACCCTTTGACGCTACAGGCGTTCCGTGAGGGGATCGCGAGTCCGTACTATCAGGGACGATAGATAGCATTGCCGATGGGCGGAGAGCAGGGTAGCAAACTAACCATGACGTTGAGCAGCTCTGTCAGTTCGCTATTGCACCTGCATCTCGCCAAGTGCTAATATACAGGCGTGGTATAGCATTCCTTCACAGAACGTGAAAGGAGCCCTTGATGAGCTACCAGCATATCGGCCAACGTTTACGCCTGGCACGGGAATTGGCGAAAATGACACAGACCGAAGCGGCCCGCTCTTTGGGCGTGGCTCCAGCAACAGTCAACCAGTACGAGTCAGGAAAGCGGCGGGTTGAGGCATTAACGCTTGAGCAGCTGGGCCGGCTCTATGGCGTTCCGCTTCGCTACTTCTTCGGCGAAGACACTCCTCTCGCCGAATGGGAGGAGGCTTTGCGTCTCAAGGCTCAAGATGTGCCATCGGAAGGTAAGCGGGGAATAGGCCGAGTCGTCCAGAAGGTTCATGATCTGGAGGAACTCTACCGAGTGACGAAGACGCCGATACCGGGTGTCCCCCACCAACCTTTTGCTCCGTTGCCGGAAGTTGCTTTCAGTGACGAAGATGTGGCCGAGCTCGCTGAAAGGACACGGCGGCACTTTGATCTTGGACTGGCTCCGTTGTTGGACTTGCGCGGGTTCCTCGAGGGTCAAGGCTACCACGTGTTTGCCGTACCACTGGGCACGGGAGACGGACAGCTATCAGGTTTCTCGTTCGTGCACCCCGATCTCGGACCCGTCATAGTACTCAACGAGGATCAGGCGTGGAGCCGCCGTCCATTCACCATCGCCCACGAGATGGCCCACCGACTGTTCCACTACGACCGGACGGTCATTCTCTCCCGGATGACAGATGACCGTCTCCTGGAAACTTTTGCCGAGAGCTTCGCATCTCACTTTCTAATTCCTCGCGAGGCTTTGCACGAGCGGTTGCGAGCGCATGGTGCGAGGACCCTGGCCCGTCCAGAGGACGTGGTCCGACTAGCTCGTTACTTCGGTGTTAGTTACGGCGCGATGCTGAGCACGCTTCGAAAGGAACGCCGCCTGGCGGGTGATCCGCAGCACTTCAACGACGTGAGACCGGTTACCCTGGCCCGGACGCTGGGGTATCGGACGATTCCATATGAACTCGGAGTGCGTCCCCTGCCTCCCGAGGAGCGGTTGCCAAGGATCTTCCTCGAGCTTGCTTACCGCGCCATGGCGGACGGACAACTCTCTCTCAGGAGGGTAGCAGACCTGTTCGGCATCAGCGATCTCGAGCTCCAGGATCAACTGCGTCCGGAGGCAGATGAGTTAGCGGAGGATGTCTATGCCTGAGCATGTGCTGGACACCGTGGTGCTCCGGGTGATGTCTTTTTCTCATCCAGACGGGATAGCCATTCTCCTAGACGCACTCGCCAGCAAGATTGCCCGTTTCCCGGCCGAAGTCTATAACTCTGACGAGCATACCATGTCACTGGAAGCAGATGATGAGGAACTGAGTGAACTCGCCAGGGGCTTGCGCTACGCGGAGCGCCAGGCGCGCGCATTGCCTCTCGCAGCGGCACAACGCTACAGGACCTGGCTGAGAAACGCAGCTCAACTCGCCACACACCTCGAGTCGGGCAGCCTCGTCATCACGCCGTTGACAGTCGATGAGCTTCTCCTGCGTGAATCGCTCGCGCGGCAATATGGGATCGGTCGGGGCGAGTCCGCCTGCCTGGTGCTGGTCGAGCGCTTTCGAGCGGTAGGAGTCTTTCTTTCGTCCGACGAACCCGCGTGCGATGTGGCTCGCACCCTGGGCTTTCAGTATCTCACCCTGCCACAGGTCATCCAGATGTGGGTAACCCGGGTACGGCCTCGACTCGCCCAACTCGACACACTTGTCGCGGGCATGCGCGCTGCCAAGTTTGGACTGAGACCGGCCTTTGTCGATGAACTACGACGCGTAGTGGAGCCTGAAAGGAGTTAGCGGTTGTGCTTACAAACCCCGAGGGACGCTGGATCTAGGCTCGGTTGTGTAAACGATATCAAGGACGACAGCGACAGCATGCCTTACCGTGCGAACGCAAGAATCATCTCCCTAAGAAGCTTGGCCGCCGCCACGGAGGTGTTGTCCCCGTGGTCGATGTTGGGAAGGACCTCGACCAGGTCGAGGCCGACCACGTGCAGGGAGCGGAGGGAGTACAACAGGCTCAGTAGCTCCGAGAAGGTCGGACCGCCGGCCTCCGGGTTGCCTACGCCGGGGGCATGGGCGGGGTCCAGGACGTCGATGTCCAGGGAAAGGTACACGGGGCGCTCGCTGAGCCAGTCGAAGATGTGACGCGGAAGGCTCAGAGCGGGCGAGGAGTAGCGGCACTGGGTCGCGTCCCTGAACTCCTGCCGTGTCCCAGAGCGGACGCCGAGTTGAACGATCTGCCCCAGCCCCAGTTCGTCCGCGATGCGTCGAAAGACGGTTCCGTGTGCGACGCGCAGTCCATCGTACTCCTGGATCATGTCGAGGTGGGCATCCAGGTGTAGCACGGCCAGATCCGGGTGCCGGGCGTGCAGGGCACGGGTGCCGGAAAGGGTGAGCGTGTGCTCGCCACCCAGAAGAACGACCAGACCACCTGCGGCGGACTGTTCCTCTGTCGCCCGTCGAATCTCTTCCAGGGCCGCGTCGAGGTCGAGCTCGCTCAGAGCGAGGTCGCCGCGGTCAACGAAGCGCAAATCCTCCAGATCCCGGTCGAGAACGTGGCTATAGCTCTCGATCGAGTCGGAGACCGCGCGGATGCGCTGGGGAGCCGCGGCGGTGCCGGGACGGAACGTCTCCGTGCAATCGAGCGGGGCTCCCAGCAGAATAACCTGGGGATGCTGAGTTGGATGGCTGGCCAGGAAGGGCGGGTTAGGCGCCGAATACTTCAAAGATAGTCCCACCTTCCAGCGCCTCTTGCAGAAATCGCGGCAGCGCGAAGCAGCCGGCATGTACGTCGGGCGTATAGAAGCGACGCTCGCCCGAGAGGGTCGAGAGACGTCGCGTGATCTCCTCTTTGGCCACCTCCAGCGGGTCGCGTCCCAGCGAGGCCAACGTAAAGCTCCACACCAGTCCCGGATAACAGGGCACGCAGGCCAGATAGGTGCGCACCAGGGGGAAGACCCGCTTCATGGTCTGCTGAGCCTCCAGAAGCTCCCGCAGCATCAGAAGAGGTGACCCGCTCTGGGTAGCGACGACGCCGTCCTCGCTGAGCAGACCGCGCAGGCGGCGGTAGAAGCCTTCTGAGAACAGCACGGCCGCGGGGCCGATCGGATCGGTCGAGTCCACGAGGACGACGTCGAACTTCTCGGACGTGGCGGCCACGAAGCGATTCGCGTCGTCGATGAGCAGGGTGCCGCGCGGATCGGAGAACGCACCGCCGGCCACGGAGGGCAAGTACTGTCGGCAGACCTCCACGACACGGGCATCGATCTCCACCTGCACCACACGCTTGACCGGGTGGTCCAGTGCGCGACGCATGGTTCCGCCATCGCCCCCGCCGACGATCAGCACGCTGGAAGGGTTGGGATGCGTTATCAGCGCAGGATCGACCAGCATCTCGTGGTAGGTGAACTCGTCCCGCTCGGTCAACTGGACGGCCTGGTCTAGCACCAGCATGCGTCCGAAGGAGACGCTGTCGTAGATCTCGATGAGCTGGTACGGCGAAGTGGTCTGAAAGAGCAATCCTTTCATCTGAAAGCGCTGTTGGAACCCCGCGCGCGGCGGCTCGGCAAACCAGAGAGAAGCGTCAATCGTCACTGAATATCCCCCTCGTCATCTCCATTACCTGGACCCGTTCAGGCGAGAAGAGGCGTTTCAGAATGGGCATGGCGGCAGCGGGATAGGCCTTCTTGCCGCAGGTGAAGACGTCCACCGCCGCGTAGCTGTACTCGGGCCACGTGTGGATCATGACGTGTGATTCAGACACCACCGCCACCCCAGTCACACCCTGCGGAGTATAGGGACGGACGATCAAGTCCAGGAGAACGGCCCCTGCGGCCTCCGTAACCTCGCGCAGGGCCTGCTCCACGATGTCCGTGGAGTTGAGCCCAGAGCATCCCCACATCTCCATGATCATGTGTCGACCGATGCTTTTCACATAATCACCTCCACCAGAGAATGACGGCCGCCAGTGCGCAGGCCACCGTATCAACCTGGCAGCCGGCCGATCTTATGACGACCTCGCGAAGCCGCAACCCGCGGCGCTTAAAGGACTCATCGATCATGCGACGCACGACGGCTTCGGCGTCCTCGGTCGTTCCCTCGGCAGAATGCTCCATGATCATGCCGAAGGAATTGTCGCCGAAGCCGATGCCGACGCAGGCCGCAAGATGAGCGCCGGACTCGTGGCTCACAATGGAGGAGATGACCGCTGGGACGACGGATCCGGCCGTAATCTCCGGCCGCTCGTCCAGGAGGATGGCATCCTTGGGGGCTATGCTGCTGACCTTGATGAGGTTGAAGTTGCCGATATCGGCATTCAGCAGAGCATTGTCAAAGGCGTTGAGGGACGTCTTGCCCTCAGCCACACCATGCGTAATCCAAAGGCAGTCAGGTACCTGCGGCATTCTTCACTCCCATTTGTGTCCAGATTAGGCTATCGCGATCTAAGTAAGGGTTCTCGCCTTTCATACGTCTCTCCAGATCAGAGTATGGCGCTAAGCGCTCCACGCGGCAGAGAGCCGTTTTACACCAGCTTTACAGAGAGAAGGGTTTGAGAGGGCTGCCAGCGGCAAGACCAATCCCAAACCCCGAGTAACTACTGCTGATTCCATTCGTTGGCTCTCCGCGGGCACCCAGCCAAGCGTCGGAAAGCGTGAGACCAAAACAACGAGCCTATTAATTATAGTACAAATGGCCGGACAAATCCAGCGGTTTGTCCGGCCGATTTTACGACGCTCCCGTCCCGCTCGCCTTGGCACGGATCTTGCTCAGGGCAAACCAGCATTCACGCGGGAGGCCGTCGATGTCATTCCGCTGGCTGCCCTACCATTGCACAGACCGATTACCTGCCAACTATCACGACAGCACCCTGCCCAGGCCCGCCTCGAGGCGAACTATCAAGAGACCGGCGTACTACGCTGTTAGAGTTGCAGACGCCGGAGCGATGGGCCACGAGGTGCTGGTGGATCGCGCCCTCCTAGTGGCGTTAGTGCTCGCCATCGGCATCACCCTCCTTTCGGCTCGGTTGAATAGCGATCTTGCCAACGTACATCAGAGCCTACGTCAGGCCAATGCTGATCTGGCGGGGCTGCTCGCCACCGCGCAGAGCATGGAGACGCTGCTGGAGAGCGCACGTGCTAGCGCAGTCCAGCCCGTTCCTCCTGCCGCAGCCGCGCTGCAGACCGACGACCAGATCGAGAGTGCCGGCAGCGAGCAACCCCAACTCAGCCGACAGGAGCTCGAAGAGATCGTCAGCGGCGCCGCCGAACAGTACGGTCTCCCCTTCTCCTGGCTAGCCGCGCAGGTGGCCGTCGAGTCGAGCTGGGACCCTACCAAGATCTCCCCTACCTCGGACTACGGGTTAGCCCAGATCCATCTGTCTGCACACAGCATCACCCGGGAGCAGGCCCTCGATCCGAAGTTCGCCGCCGATTGGATGGCGAGTGTGATGGCTGATTACTTTAGACGATACGGCACCTTTCGCGAAGCCCTCCGTCGCTATCAGTGCGGCGAGGAAGGGGCCAGGTATTTCGATTGCGGGGCCGGCTACGCCCAGAAGGTCTTGAGCCTGATACCAGACTGAGCTGGCATCCCTCCGGTCGACTTGCGAGGGATAGCCCCTTATGCTAGGCTTCCCTACGGAAGGGGCAGTTTTCTGAGAATCATGAACAAGATCTTCGAACTGGCCGAGGTTTTTGCTCGGCAAGGCAAAGAAGTTTACCTGGTAGGTGGCTCTGTCCGGGATTTCCTTCTGGGCCGAGCCAGCCCGGACATCGACCTGACGACCAACGCGACTCCAGTCCAGGTCAAATCCCTCATTGGACAACTGAAACCCGACGCCGTCTACACGGTCGGCGAAAAGTTTGGCACCGTGGGGCTCATCTTCGACGGACAGCGCGTCGAGATCACCACGTATCGATCGGAATGCTACAACCCCAAGTCGCGCAAGCCCATCGTCCAGTTTGGCATCTCTCTGGAAGAGGATCTGGCCCGGCGGGATTTCACCATCAACGCCATGGCGCGAGAGATCCTCAGCGGCAAGCTTATCGATCCGTTCGGGGGGCTGGCTGACCTGCGTGCACGCCTGGTGAGAGCGGTCGGCGTTCCGGACGAGCGCTTTGAGGAAGATCCGCTCCGGTTGCTGCGCGGCGTGCGGTTTGCGGTGGAGCTAGACTTCACCATCGAGACACAGACGGCCGCGGCCATCGCGCGAGCGGCGAAGTCTCTGCAATACATCAGTTGGGAGCGCATCGGCGACGAAATGAACAAGATCATGCTCTCGCCCGCACCTGGCCGCGGTGTGCGTCTGCTGTGCGACCTTGGTCTGGCCGCCCACGTCATGCCCGAGATGCTGGCCATGCGCGGCATGACTCAGGATCGCCGACGCTACAAAGACGTCTTCGAGCACACACTGCTCGTGACCGATCGCCTCCCGTCTATCCTGTCGCTGCGCTGGGCGGGTTTGCTGCATGATATAGGCAAGCCGGCCACCATCGGCTGGGAAGATGGCGAGGTGCACTTCAAAGGGCATGAGCGCGTCGGCGAGGAGATGGCCCGCCAGATCCTAGCGCGCCTGCGATTGGACGCCAGGACCATCGAGTCGGTGTCCACCCTGATCCGTCTGCATACGCGAGTCAACCAGTACACGCCCGATTGGACCGATGGAGCGGTACGACGGTTCATTCGCGAGGTCGGCGATGAGCTGGAGCAGTCCTTCGCCCTATCACGCGCGGATGTGACCAGCCAGCGCGCGGCCCGCGTGGAGGCGGCCACCAGCCGCCTGAGCGATCTCGAGCGACGCTGCCACGAGCTGCTCGAGAGGGAGGCTGTCCAAAAGCTAGCGAGCCCGCTGGACGGCAACGAGCTGATGGCCATGTTCCAGCGCAAGCCGGGGCCGTGGATCGGTCGGATCAAGGACCATCTCCTCAATCTGGTCCTGGAGGGCGAGCTGGCGCCCGATGACAAGGAACGCGCGGCCGAGATTGCGCGGGAACTGGTGGCGGCGATGGAGGAGGGCGCGTAAGCTCGTGCGGTGAGTGGACAGGTCATGCTAGGAGGGAGGACAAATCGGCGGCCGTCCGGGGCTTGCCGTCAAGCCTGCTACGGTCCTTATCAACACGAGTCGACCAGTAGGGCGAGTCCACTTGGCGCGCTAAGCTCCTAGCTCAGGACGGACTGCTTGATGCCTCTCTTGGCATGATCGGCCGGATCGCCCCCCCCGTTTTTCCCCACCAAGCGGGAACTTGACCATCGCGTCTTCCATCGCCTGCCACTCCTAGTCCATGCCGAGCTCAGCATCGACTGAAGTGCCCTTTGCCAGGGCTAAGGGCTTGCGAAACACGTCCGCCTCCCACCAGGTTTGGAAACGAGCATTGGTCTTGCTGGCTACCCCAAGCTGCTTGTCGGGTAGGCTCCCAAAAGAATCCTCATAGAGACCCCTACGGGACAGGGCGATTGGTCCATCTTCAATCACCCTCACAGGGGCGCAGAGAATGAGGCTAAGCGTTCCAACTGTCCCATGGGCCATTGTACCGTCGGAGCACCGCTGCAGGCCTAAGGGACGATGTGGCCATGGACAGTCTGCCGTATTCTGGTCTTAACGTTGGTATAGGCGTCTGATCGGGCTTGCGCCGAAACTGTGTAGATGGAGAAGGCTCAGGCAAACAAATTGGGGCGGGCATGCGGGACACTACTGTCTCAGCTGTCCTGACGTATCTTGACGGGAGGTAAGTCGTGGCGATCACCATCGAGAAAAGGAGCATTGATCTCGCGTCGGCCCAAGGCATGGTCATGGCGGCGATTGAGAAGGCGCGCGAAATTGGCGTTCCGTCGGCCGTTGCAGTCTGTGACGAAAGTGGCATCCTCAAGGCTTTCGCGCGCATGGACGGCGCTGCTCTTCTGGCGGTACGGCTTGCCAAGCAGAAAGCTCTCTCATCCGTGGGCTTTGGCATGCCCACACACGGCTATTACGAGGCCATCAAGGACGATCCCTCCATGCTAACCAGTCTGCCCCACCAGCAAGACATGGTCGTCTTCGGCGGCGGCTATCCGATCGTTGTGGACGGGCAGGTGGTTGGAGCCATCGGCGTGAGCGGAGGCCACTATACCCAGGATCAGCAAGTCGCCCTTGCCGGATTAGCGACAATCGAGGTGCCAGTGGAATAGCGCTTCCGAGAGTATTATGAAAACGCCGAAGCGGCGCACGGAACAACAGTCCTATGGTAACGCCGATTGTGTTTGCCTTTGTCCTGATTTGCTGATGCAACGCCGAAGAACGCCCAGGGCTGAAGCCGCTGGGCTGAGTCAACGAAGCCCGCCGAGGCGGGCTGATTACCGCGCCCAGCCCC
>SCTZ01000068.1 GCA_004297765.1 Chloroflexota bacterium
TCTGAGCGCCGCAGCGCGAAGAATCCGTATCCCCAGGGCGCGGATTCTTCGGCGCCTGCCCTGAGCCGAGCCGAAGGGTGCGCGCCTCAGAATGACAAAACCAGTGTGGTCGAACACTAGATCATCTTGCCGTACTTGTTGGCAGGGTAGGCGATGCCGCCGATTACCTCCTTGCTCTCCTCAAACCATTCGGTAGAGATCACGATGACATCCAACGGGTAACCAAGCCCCCGGAGTACCTCCCGTAGGCGAACGCTTTCCTGTCGATATTCGCCGGGGTCATTCTCGACGACGAGTAAGTCGATATCGCTGTCGCGGGTCATTTGACCCGTGGCAGAGGTATGACCAGCACCTCCCCCAACGATGCCAGCGGGAAGATGAGGGACGAGCCCGAGACAATGTGACGCGTCAGTCCAGTGGCAATCTCGTCCATGTAGCTGTGGAGACGTGAGGCTTCGATCGCCAGGGAAGCCAATCGTGGGACGGGGGCTGAGTCCCCGCGTGGAGGCCGGTTGCCTCGCTTGGTTGACACGTCGCTGGCCACCGTGCTATAGAGGTATGTGTTGGCCGCCACCGTCTCGGAGCGCCGCGCGCCATGGCCGCCGACGATGCGCCGGCACGAGTAGGTGGCCAGGGCACGTCAACTGGACGAGACGGTTGACAGTGATCTGGAGCGGATGTGACATGACCCTTAAGCAACTGTTGGAAAGCAAGCGCGAGGATATTCTGCAGACCGCCGCCAGGTACGGCGCGCACGACGTACGTGTGTTCGGCTCGCTAGCTCGGGGTGACGCCGACGCCGCGAGCGACATCGATTTCCTCGTAGAGCTTGATCCCGATCGGTCGCTTCTCGACCTCGGCGGGCTACAGTTTGAGTTGGAAGCGCTCCTGGGTTGCCGGGTAGACGTCGTCACGATGCGCGGTCTCAAGTCCCGCATTCGGGAGCGTGTACTGAGGGAGGCCGTGCTGTTGTGAGAGATCCGAAGGAGCGCCTGCGGGATATTCTGGACGCCATCGCCGCAATAGAGCGTTACAGCGACCGCGATAAGGCGATCTTTGAGCGAGATGAATTACTGCAGGGGTGGTTCGTTCGGCACCTGCAAATCATCGGCGAGGCTGCCAGAGCGCTGCCTGAGAGTGTACGCGCTCTGGCGCCCGAAATCTCGTGGGCAAAGATCGTCGGGATGAGAAACGTGCTGGTCCACGGCTACTTTGACATTGACACCGAGATCGTCTGGCTTGCTGCTAAGCGAGATGTTCCGGATCTCAAACCAGCGATCGAGCGTCTTCTGGAGAGACTGGAAGAACCAGAGCCATGAGATGTGGGTCCTCGGTTGGCTCCCCGAGCAGCAGTCAAGCCAACAACCTAGCTCGGTCCACCCGCTATCACGTCCCCAAACAACTGCTCCACCAGCGTCTCCTGATACACCCACACGCACTTCTGGCGCATGGCGGTCACGAGCTCAGGGAAGGTTGCGGCCACGCGCTCCAAGCCGCGCAACCGAGCCTCTTCGGCCGGCAATCCGCTCCCGGCAGTGCGCTCATAATCCGCAACGTCCAGCCGCCAGAGGCGAGTGCGGCCGGGGTAGCGATTCAGCACGATAGACGCGATCTCCAGGCCTTCGGGATCGAAGTCGCCGCTGTACCAGAGGGTTACGCTCGCGTTGGATGCCATGAGCAGGTCTATCAATCGATAGCACGGCTGTGTAAAATAGCCGGCCGTGCAGATGAGGGTTGGCCCGGCGGGACCGAGGTGTCCCAGGGACTCCAGGCGGTCTACCAGGGTCTCGAAGACGGACGGGTTCTCTACAATGTAGACGCGGTCATGCACGGGATCGACGGATCGCCATTGGGCCATCTGGCGCGACGCAAGATTGAGGACGCGACCGCCGGCCGCCTCGACCAGCGGGTCCGGCCGGCCTTCGATGGTGAGGGCGCTGGCCAAGTTGAACGCGGCCACCGTGGACCAGACGGTGTCGACCAGCAGGCCGAACCGCTCGAAGATGGCGGCGCGGGCTTCGGCTGTGGGCCGTCCACGTGATGTCTCTTCGTCGGATAGGTCAAACAGCGCGGTGGTCAAGAACTGCCCGGCCAGTCGGTCGCGGTCGAAGGCGTGCGGGTCGCCTGCCACCGCCGCAGCGAACACGGCCAGCCGCTCCGATTGCTGACGTGGCAACCGGGCGAGGGTTGTGAGCGTCAGGGCGAAGGCGTCCCGGACCGAGCACCGCGTCGCGGTCGAGGCATCTTTGAAACGCTGCCAGAGGGAGAGCAGGCGGCTCTGCCCCCAGCCGTGGGCGAGGCTATCCTCGGGTAGGCGTGCAATCACGTCCTCCAGCTCGCGGCGCCAGGCATCGTGGCTAGTCTGGCGCAACTGCTTTTGCATGGGGCGCGTGACGAGCACGGAGCCGTGGAGGGCTTCGAGTAGCTCGACCAGCGAGCAGGCGAAGCTGCTGGAGCGCAGGGCCGCGTCCAACTGCTCCAGCGTGAAGGTGAGCGGTCCGAGCTTGTTCTTCCGGACCAGGAGCTCGGCCAGGAATCGTCGCTCGGCGGCCGTGGGCTGGGGCAGCCGCAGCGTGCCGCGCGCTTCCCCCCGCGCCACGTAGCGCGCGTGCGCCAGGGCGAAGACGTCCTCCAGCCCCTCATGTCGCACGTAGGCGGCCGCTTCGGCAGCACCCACGCTTTACCCCTACCCGCCCAGCGCCGCCGGACCGTCGGAGGACGGGAGGGGTGGACGGCTCGGGCCGGAGACCGATCCGTCCTGCTCTGCGATCCGGGTCAGCAGCGGCGTCATGACGGCCCGCTCCTCGCCCTTGGTGTACTCCAGGTGGTACTCAGCGTAGACGGGAACGTCCTTGCTCGGCAGGTCAGGGCTGGCGATCAGCCATTGGAACCCGAGGTGCTGGAGCAGACGGAGCATCTGGCTCTTGTTGTCGGCGCTGGCCTTCATGAAGGCCTCGTCGAAGGCGATCAGGCGCGGGGCGAAAGCTCCGGCGTTGTCGTGCAGGGCCGCCAGGGCCACCACCAGCGGCACGGCAAAGTCGAAGGCTTGCTCGCCGCCGCTAGCTGTCTGGGCCGCCCGGTCGGTGAGAGGACGACCGTCCACCCGCACTTCGACCGAGATCCAGGAGCGGTAGTCGAAAAGCTCTTCCAACTGGCGCGTGAACTCGGTCCGGTCGCCGCGCTCGAACTCGCGCCGCAGCCGCTCGGCCTCTTCTGCCAGGGCCTGGCGCAATCGCTCGGCATCCGCCTCGGTGAACGTCACGTCGCTCTTGCGAAAGGCGTCGAAGACACGAGCCAGAGCCGTGTCGCTGTGCGGGTTGGGCTTCAGAGCAAAGGAGTAGCGCTGCTGAGCGAAGGGCAGATGACGCAGGAGATCGCTGGTCCCGGCCAGCCATTCGTCGGCCCGGGCCATGGCCTCGCGGATCTCGCGGGCCGCGTGGCGCATCAACACCTCTTTGTAAAAACGCTCGTGTTGCTCCTGGATCAGGCTTTCCTGCAGAGCGATCTCCTCGCCAAGGTAAACGATGTACTGGGCCAGCGAGCAGGCCCCGTGGCGCGTCGTCTGAACCATCACGCGGCCGTCGTCCAGATCCGCCGTCGGCGCCACGCTCTTGATGAGGGCGCGATGCTCGTTGTAGGCGTCGCCAAAGGACTTGCGAGCCGCGGTGATCGCTCCCTCCAATTCGTCCTCGGAGAAGCTCTCTCCAGGAGCAAGCAACTCCTGGAGTGCCGCTTCTGTCGCCCCCGCGTCAGACTGCTCGCGCGCGGCATCGACAATGGGAGTCCGGTAGCGCAGCAGGTGCTCTTTGAAAGCCGCGTCGGCCTGCTCGCGCCGTGCGCGGGCCTCGTCGGCGTCAGACTGGTATTCGACGATCCTCTCGCGCTCTAACTCGAGTCGACCGTTGTCGCCGGCGATGGCCTGATCGATGTCTCTGATCTGCCGATCGGTCGACTGGCGCTCGGCGCGCAATTGCTCCAGCTCGACAAGCAAGCTCTGATACTCGGCCCCTTGCAACTGCGCGCGCAACTGCTCGATGGCCGCCTGCAATCGAGCCTGCCGCTCCTCTGCCGCTCGAAGCAACTGCTCTTGATCCGATCGCCGGGCGAGGTCGTCGGAGTGCCGGGAGCGCAGGTCATGATAGTGCCTCCAGGTCGCACTCAGCGTCTCGCGCTGTTGGACAAGCAGTGCCAGAGAGCGCTCTGCGCCGCGAAGCGCCTCCTGAAGCTGCGCCAGCGCACGACCGTCCGAAGCTCGTTCGGCCGTGAGGTCGAGCACGCTGGCGATCTGCTCCAGATGCACCTGCGCCTCGCGGACCTCTCCATCGAGCTGGCGTTTGCGCTCGACCAACTCCGACAGTCGTCGGCGCACCTCCACAGCCTCGCGCTCGCGATCGGCGAGCCGCTGCCGGGCCAGGTCGAGGCCAGATTCGGCCACCGATCCATCGACCCGACGCCGCAGTGCACGCAGGATGGATTGACTGGCTCGCACCTGCTCCCGCTCGGACTCGCGCCGCCCGATCTCTTCCACGAGAGCGAGCTCCTGCTCACGCAGGGAGGCGATCTCTGCCAGACGCCGCTCTCGCCGCTGGGTAGCGCCCAGAAGGCCGAGTCGACCGCCCGGTCCGGCGGCGCCGGACAGAAGGCCGTGCCGCCATCGCCCGTCGGGATGCCAGGTCAGCAGTCCATCGGAGCTGAAGGGAAGACACGCCAGTAGTTGCTCGGCCACCCCACGCCATATGTCATCGTCCGCGACGGCGGGATCGACCACGAGCTCGGCCTGGGAGACATCGCTTGCCCTATTGCCGGGTAGGACCGACCAATCCAGCGCCGCGTCGCGCAGGTCCTCTTCCACCAACGCGGCCATGGTTCGAGGCGCGTCCTCCGGGCGTACTACCAGAGCGTCGAGCAGACCCGCATCGAGAAGCGCGCGCTCGATCCGACCGCCGATGTGGTCGGGCAAGTCGGGTCGCAGGTCAAGAAGCTCGTAGAGCGGCCGGGCGGCAATGCCGAGGCTGGTCAGGACTTCACGGGCCCTCTGCCGATCGGGCGAGCGATCCGGTGCGTATTCGGGCGCCTCTTCCAGCGCGGCCCGGCGCTGGCGCAGCTCGTCCAACTGCCGAGTAGCCACGCCGATGGTCTGGTCCAGCCGCGCAGCCACATTGTCCAGGGACGCGGATCGCTGTTCGATCTCGACGCAGGTCGCCTCGACGGAGCGGCGATAGACCTCGAGCTCCGGCTCGGCAAGCGCTTGACGTAGTGGAGCGACCAGGTCTCGCGCAGTCGGATCTCCGGACAGCTCGTCCAGGATAGCGGCGAGTTGTCCCCAGGCCCGATCGAGCTCGCCCCGAGCCGCTTCACGTCGCTTCTCCGCCTCGTCGGTGGCATCCCGCTGAAGCCGCACCTGCTCGCCCAGGCGTTCTGCCCGTTCCCTGGCCTGATGCAAACCGGACACCAGGCGCTCGACCTGATCGGCCAGCGCCAGCCTGGCCGTGATGAAATCGGTGAGCTGTTTCAGCTCGCCCAGCTCCGCCGGCGGCGTCTCGGACTCCAACTGCTCCCCGCTCAGCCGAGTGGAGAGCGCATCCAGAAGCGGCGACTCACTGTGCCCCCGACGTAGTCCCTCGGTCAATGCCACGAAGTGGCGATTGGCACGCGCTAGCTGCTCGCGCCAGGCCACGGCCGTCTCTTCGATCTGCTGGAGCGATTGGGCCAGCGCCAAGCGGACCTTTTCGACCTGGCGCCGTTGGCCGTCCACGTCGCGATTGGTCTGCTCGAGCTCGTTGTCGCGCCGGCGCAGCTCGACTATGCGCGCCTCGTGGTCTCGCAGCAGGGCGCTGGACTCGATGCTCTGAATGCGGCCGTCATAGCGCTCCAGCTCCAGCGCAAGCTCGGCACGCCGGTCTCGGGCGCGGGTCACCTGCTCTTGCAGTTTCTCCGCTTCGCGTTGGTGGTCGCGCAGGTTGCGCAGGCGCTTGCGCTCATCGTCGGCCGCCCGCACGGCCAGCCAGGCCCGCAGTCGGACCAGCGCCTCGGCCAGGGAGCGGCTGCGGTCCTCGATGGACTTGCAGGACTCGAGCTGCTCGTACGAGCGGGCCCGATCTCGCCGCAGCTCGGCCAACTGCTCGAAGGCCTCGACCAGCTTCCGGGCCACGCTCTCGTCCAAGGGCGGCAGAGCCGTCTTGAGGCGATCGCTCAAGGCCGCCAGGCTGGCCGTGGCGTGGACGATGTCGGGTCGGCGCAGATGGGATAGCCATTCGGCCAACTGCTCAAGGTCGGCCCGCTCTCGGTAGCCAAAGAGGTGCTCGGCCACCAGTTGCTGATACTCACCAAGGCTGCGCGTCGAAAAGCGTCCCGGATAGCCGCGAAAGTGGTTGCTCAGCAGCGCGCGGGGCTCATAGACCGCGCCGCCCACCGTGAGCAGCGGCACGTCTCGCTCCAGGCGCGCGCCATCGGCCAGGACGAAGTAGATCGTCTCCACCGGCGCGTGCCCGTGCAATCGACCGATGAAAGCCATGCCGAGAGTGATCGTCTCCGGCCGGGGCTGGCCGTCCGGACGCGGGTTGGCAGATAGAACCTGTGCGTCGATGCACTCGAACTCGGCGGCCAGATAGGAGTGTCGCTGCTGATAGCGGTAGCGTTGATCCTCCTCGTTCATGCGCAGCAGCACGTAGTCGGCGATCTGGCGTGCCCGCTTGCCCGAGGTATCCAGGCGCTCCGGCCGCAGCGATCCGTCCAGGAGGACCATGGCGGCCGCCAGGGCCGTGGACTTGCCGGAGGCGTTGCGTCCGGTGAGGAAGAGCCGCCCGTGGGGAATATCGACCACCTCGTACTCCCAGCGCCAGTACTTGACCAGGAAGACTTTTCGTAATCGATAACCCGTCGGGCCGCCCGGCAGATACTGCAGGGAGGCGACCACGTCGGTCGGTTCGAGCTCAATCAAGGGCAAGCGCGGAGCGTCCATCGACATCTTTACGAGACCTCGCCGAAGAAAGTCAACTGCCGCGCGGGCACGGGCGCTTCGCGCTCCGGACGCTCCCGCTCGGCGTACGTCACGTGATAGAGGGCCGCCGTTGGCAGGACCAACACGCGTCCCTCGCGGTCCGGCCCGCGCACCAGGCCGGCCTGGCGCATGATGGTAACGACCGTCTCGAAGCGATCGCCCCGGCTGCGCAGCTCGTCGCTCCAGCGCTCCAGGTGATCCGCCGCGACCTCGTCGAGCAAGAGGGTCAGATCGTCGGCCGTCACGGCCACGCAGCCGAACTCATCGTCCGGTCGAGGCCAGCGCCCGGAGCGAACCGCCTGGCGGATGACCGAGCAGAGCAGAAGCGCGGCCTGGTCCGCGCTGCGGAGCGTCGACAGCACCGGACGCGCACCACCCCGCACACCGCTCGGCCGTACCAAGCGAGCGAACCAGCGCGTCATATGCAACTGCCAGTCGCCGACATCCTGCAGGTCGCGCTCCACGCGCCTACGGTCATCCCACAGCGCGTCGAAGGCCTCCGGATCGTCATAGCGCAAGAAGGACGGAGCGCCGAGCAGGGCACGCCAGTAGCGGGTCTCTTTCGGCCGCCCATCGCCGATGCTCGCGGGCGCTACACTGGTCGGATCTGACCCCAGCCGGTCAGCCAGCATGCGCGCTGACGAGACCCGCAGCGGAGCGATCAGCGATATAACCAGGTCCGTGAAGCGGTAGACGGCGTTGGCGGCGGCGCCATCACCACGCTGCTCGACCCAGGCATCGGTGTTTCCATCGTCCTCGCGCACCACGCCCAGTGACTCCAGCAGCCTCAAGGCCCGCCGCAGGCAACCTCGATCGGAGCGCAGCGAGAAGTCGAAGGGCGCGTCGGAGGATCCGGCCGCGGCCTGTCGCTGGACGTGCTCGGCGAGCTCAGTCAGCAGGAAAGCGCGGCTCGTGCCCCGCCCGGTCACGACCGGGCTCTGGGCGAACCAGAGCGTCCAGACGACGCACGCGTAGTCGCGCGGCTCGCGCGGATAGTCGGCTGGACCGCGCAGCTGAAGATCGGCGTGGAAAGGGCGAATGGGCAGGACGCTGGGCGCCCGCAGCAGACGCACTGACTCGTCCTCGAGGTCGAGGGACCAGCCGGTGCGCTCGCGGTGCCAGGCGATAATATCCTCGTCAAAGCGTCGTACGTCGCGCAGCGTCTCGGCGTCCTGGAACTCCAGCCGAGCCGGCGCTTCTAGCAGGGACTCCTGCGCTCGGATACGTCTGCTCTCCTGTCCGCTGGCCCCCGGTCTGCGCTCAGACACGCGAGAGCTCCGAAGCAGAAGCGATCGCAATCCGCTTGGCGGTACGATGGAAGCGGAAAAGCGGCGCCCAATGCGTGTGGCCGGCGCAGCCGAAGGAGACTAGGCCGCGTCCGACCGCCGGCCGCACGGAGATGGTCGAGCCGTCCGGCAGCTCCTGCCGGCCGCGCGGATCCTCGCGACAGGCCCGGTAGAAATGGAGCAGCCGCTCGCAGTCGCCAGGCTCAGTCAGAGGGATCTGGTCGACCACTCTCTCGCCATCGAAGGCGAACAGGCGCAGCAGCCGCCCATCCTCGGACTTGCGCTCCTCCAGCAGTTGTCTCGCACGCTCGGCACGTCTGACTGGATCACGCACCACCGGATCAGCTTGAGTCATGGCGGGCGCGCGACGATGATCGACGCCGACCAGCTCGACCACAACGCTGGGACGATCGTCGGTCCAGGGATCGATCGCCTCGTCCACCTCGGCCAGGTGCTGGGGCAGAAACGGCACCTGACCCAACTGGAAAGCCACGGACACCAGGCTTGCCGCAGCCTCTACGTTCGGCAAATCGAGCACCAGGCGGGCCAGGGCGTCCAGGTCGGAGAGGTAGCTACCCTGCAGCCTCGACATGGCGATGAGCAGCTTGGCGCGCAGAATGACGACGTACACGGCGTCGCGGGCCGCGCGACTGAAGCTATCCGCGTTCGAGCGATTGGCGAACCAGTGCCTGAAGCGGCTCACCTGGCCACGGGCCTCCTGGCGCAGCTCCTCGGTCGAGCGCGGCTTGAGGGTGGGACCTTCCAACTGCTCGGCGATTGCGTCGACCAGCAGTGATTCGAGACCCTGCTCTGTCCACGACCGGAAGTAGTCGCGAACGCGGCGGCTGACGCGGTCGAGGTCGTGCTCGAAGGCGTCGACATAGAGCGTCACGGCGTCGCGGTACGCCACATAGGCCGCGACGTCGGTGGCCGCGTCTCGCGTGGCCTCGCGCAGCGTAGACACAAAGCTGCGCGCCTCGCCCTTTATCCGCTCGAAGAGCTCGACCGTCTGACGCCAGATAGCGGACAACTCGCGCCGCTGGGACGCGGAAGACGCGCCCGCGCTCAGCAGACTATCGAGCCGGGCGAAGGAATCGGCCAGGAGCAGAAGGTCCTCGTGACGCAGCGCGCCCTCGGCCTCCACCCGGCGACCGAGATCCTCCAGGAACTTCTCGACCTCCAGCGCCTCCCGGGTCGCGCGATAGATTGTCACCGGGTTGGAGAGCGTGGCGAGGGTGAGCTGGCCGTCGCCGATATCGAGCGCCTTGACCAGGTTGCCCCAGTCGCACAGCGACTCCAGATCGTCCCGGCAGCGGTCTACCGTGTAGTCGGGATCCCAGGGACTCAGCGCCTGTGAAACCTGCTCGGCGGTCAACTCGTCCTGATAGTAGCCCTCATAGGCATCCAGGAAGCAGCGCATGATGCGCCGGTAGTAGGGAGCACGGTCCATCCCCACGTAGCGCAGCTCCGTTCGCGTGGCGAAGGGCGCCTCTTCCAGCACCTTGGCGGCGAAGCTGATAAAGAACGCCGGCGGGATGGCGGCGACGGGACCCTTGGCCGCGCGTAGACCATTCATTCCGGGGAGCCTGCGCTTTCGAGAAAGGTGCGTGAGTAGTGGGGCAGGTGCGTCAGGACGTCAGGCTGCGATGACACATTCCGTCCGACGGCTACCCGATGGAGTCGCTTGACCGGCTCGTTCAAGATGATCGATGTCGTCCCTTGCATGGCTCGATTATAGCAGGTCGGTGCGGATCGTGGTCAGATCAGCATGATTTCCTGTCGCCGTGCCCGCGATTCTTCGAGAGTTGGCCCCTGATCGTTGATGACGCTGATCCGTCGGCGCGGGTGTCTTTGCGCGGCCGGTCTGACCGCGATTTCGACGTCGCGGCCCAAAGCTGCCGGAGACGGTAGCCCGGAAGTCAACGATCGCCCTACTTGAAGTCCAGGTCCCTTTTCAGGAACAAAACCAGAGAGACCAGCACTAGGACGCAGGCGGTTGCCGTCATGATGGCCAGCGGTATGGCGAGGACATTGGGGTCGGGAACCTCGTTTGCCAAGAATTTCACACCGGCAATGATAGGCCAGGCCAGAGTCAAGAACGGACCCGCGAGAATGCTCGCGGGGATCTCAAGCCCCGCCCGTCGAGCTCCCTCGGTGATTATCTCATTGCCGAAGGCCATGGAGAAGAGAAGGAGCAGGGCAAACCGGAACCATTTTGCTCCTGGGACAAGGGGAGCCATCGGAGCCGCCACACAAGCGGCGTACGCAGTCAGCACAATAGGCAGGGCAACCACTATGGCAATGGTTGTGAAGCCACCTTCAGGTAAAACGAACGGGGCAAGCAGCGAGCCCATCAGTATGAGCAACAGGTACATGGATAGAATCACCATCCAGGAAGCCAGCAAATTACCGATCAGATAACCTCCTCTTCCTAGCGGTCTGGCGATAAGAGGATAGGCCGTTGTCTTTTTGGCGCGGGCCATCAGGCGGCCTGTGGTCAGCACGGCGAGGCCTAGGAGATAGACGCTGCCGAGAGATAAGAAGAGGGACAAGGAGAGTGCGGCCACTCGGAAAATCGCGAAGAAGACCGCTGTCAGCACAATCTCGATCAGGATATTTCCCGAGCGCACGTAGTCCAACAGCGTGAAATAGGTGAAGTAGAACGTCTTCATACTACTCTCCCTTTCGTGGCTTCCAGGTACGCCCATTCTAGGGATATCCTCTGTCGGGTTAACGAAAGGATTCGTATCTTGTTGTCCAGAAGATAACGAAGCACGTTTCCCTCGTCTTCAGGAGAGGCGTTTTCGAGCACGATGCAGTCGTCGGAGGTGAGCCTTGCGAACCCGAACCGTGCGATGGCCGCGCGTTGCTCAGGATTGATCGGCCCCACCTCCAGTTGAACCGAGCCCGAGTCCGGTAGCAGATCGTCCAGACTCCCGTCTCTGACCACTACACCCCGATCGACAATGGCCACCTGAGTACACGCCCTCTCTACCTCGGTAAGATTGTGCGAGCTCAGGAGGACGGTCTTGTTCTCGGCTTTGAGAAAATCGAGCACGTCACGCACGTCTTTTTGGCCGACGGGATCGAGACCACCGGCCGGCTCGTCTAGGATCAGAAGCTCAGGGTCCGGCAGGAGCGCCTGGGCGATACCCACCCGTTGGAGCATGCCTTTCGAGTATTCCCTCAGCCGGCGCTTGCGGAATTCGTCAAGCCGCACGAGCTCAAGGACGAAGTCTACCCTCTGGCGCAGGTGGCGGCCACCCAGACCGCTGAAGTGACCGCTAAAGCTCAGATACTCCTCTGCGCTGAACAACAAATGGTACTGTGGCAACTCGGGAAGGTAGCCGATGCGCCTTCTGACCCTACCCACATGACGATCGCCCCACAATGACACCTGGCCGCCGCTGGGGAGTATGAAGCCCAGGAGGATCCGCAGGAGCGTCGTCTTGCCAGCGCCGTTGGGACCCAGCAATCCAAACACGGCGCCCCCATTGACAGTCAAGGAGATGCCGTTCAAAGCCCTCACGCTCCCGTAGCGCTTGGTCAGATCTTCCACCTCGACAACTGCCGACATACTCCGCTCTCCCTTGATTGGAAAATCGATCTCAACCATTTGGCTCCGGGTGAGAAGAAACAAGCTTTGGTGGATCATGGGCTCAGCTCGGTGGCCACATCGGACCAAGTCACTACGCCGCATTCACCTGCCCGCGTCGATTATAGCAGGTATTCAGGTTCCCAGCCGCACTCATGATTTCGGGGTTTGTGCTCTATCGTCCGGTGATTCCTAGCGACCCAGTTCATCGTCGGCAACGATCATGAGGGCGGGCAGGTGCTGTTCGACGATCTCCCAGACCTCATCGAGCCGTAGGTCGAGGTAGGCATGCGCAGCGATGTTCCGAAAGGCGTAGATACCCCGCCAGCGCATCTCCGGGTGCCGATCCTTGACGTCCTGCGAGAGCTTGCCCGTTGCCTCGGCGAGGGTCTCCAGCCGCCAGAGCACGGCGTCCTGCGCATCGACATCACGCAGGAACGTCTCTCTGCCAGCCCGCGTACGAGCTTGGATCAACGCGATCGAGTCTCGGATGTACGTGAGATAGCGGCGATCGCGGTCGTTTGTCATAGGGGGACCGCCTCCCGCAAGATACGCTCGGCGGTTGGTGACGGCCGTCGAATCTCGATCACGTCCACGGCCCGGCCGAGCAGTGCCTCTAGATCAAGAATGAGCTCACCCAGATCGAGCACGCCGCGTGGCGGCTCTAACTCAACGACGAAATCGACGTCGCTCCCCGGTCCCGCCTCCCCCCGCGCGACCGAGCCGAAGACGCGGACGTTGCGCGCACCATGTCTGGCCGCGATTTGCAGGATTTCCTGCCGCCGTGCCCGCACCTCCTCAAGAGTTGGCCCTCGATCAGTGATGACGCTGATTCGTCCGCGCGGATGTGTGTGCGCGGCGGGCCTGATCATGATCTCAACGTTGCGGCCCAGGGCTGCCAGGAAGCCAATCAGGCGTTCGATGGAGAAGCCCGTGAGACCGCCCCGCATGAGGACCGATACTTTGGGCTGATCGATCCCAAGGATGTCGGCCGCCCGGACCTGGGTCAGGCCGCGCTCGCGGATGATCGCACTGATGGCGCGGACCAACTCGGCCTTGGCCCGCACCGTCTCGGAGTCGCGGTCCCTCCGGTCGGTTGGGATATCGGTGCTGTCCGCCACAGTGCTGGTATCGCCTCTCGCGCTCATCGCTATGCTCCTGGTTGAACTATACCTCATCTGGCATAGTCGGTCAAGGAAACTCGACTGTCATAGCCGGCTCGCGAAAAGGTCGGACGACGAGGATGGCGTTCGGAATCATATGCTTGCTGCTGCTGGTCATCATGGCCTGGCTTGCTTTGCGTCGCGAGCGCTATGCCACGGCCGGTCTGATGATCGGTCTGCTTGTGGCGCTCAAGCCGCAGTTCGCCGTCTGGCCTGGTCTGCTGCTGATGGCGGGCTACTATCGGACGGTCCTGGCAGCCGCCGCGGCAGGGCTCGCCGCCGGAGTCGTGCCCGCAGTTGTCTATGGTCCCGATATCTATGCCCGATGGCTCAGTGTCACCACGGCTTCCACGCGGGCCTTCGGCTCGGGTGGCAACGCCTCTCTAGTGGGGCTTGCGACTAGGCTCGGAGTGCCGATTCTGGGACTGGCCTTGAGCGCGCTTCTTCTCGTGGGGCTAGTTCTGTGGAGTTGGTGGCGGCGCCCTGATGCCCTGCGGCTGACCGGCATCAGCCTGGCCGCCATGATGCTCGCATCGCCGCTGGGATGGATCGGCAATACGATCTGGCTGTTACCCGTCTTCTTCGCGCGGCGTTGGACACCAACCCTATGGTGCGCAGCCCTGCTGCTACTCCTACCGTATTTCTCCCCTTTGCACGTCGCATTGCTGGGCCTGCCCTACACTGCAGCCATCCTGAGCGTGCTACTGGATAGCATGGTGGGCGAGCGGCGTGAACGAAGAGTTGCCTCTGTACCGAACCTCTCGACCGATGGCCGGGCGCTCCCGGCTCTGCGCTGACAAGCCGGACAAATGATCCAGGTCACCCTCTGCCAAACGCCGTCTTGTTACGCACGTTTTACACTGAGGCAATCAGGCTGTTACCGATGGGCTCCATAATCAGGGTAGTCGCTCGGGAGGAGCCAACAGCCGATGAGGGGCCCCATCGGAGCTATCGGTACGGGCGACTTCGATCGTCTGGAGCAAGTGTTCAATAACCTCATCGACTAGTGCAGTCGACCAGCCTCACTCGTGGATTCTCGCTTTCGCGTGAATGACGATTGGTTACCTGGCATCATGTTCTCTCTTTTTTCGGTCGTCTCCAAAACCCCGTTTGTTACGTACACACAACAATGTTATGCTATGTGTATGGCGGCAAGGAGGATACTCGCATGCTGAGAACGAACATCGAGCTCGACGAAGAGTTGGTGGACGAGGCCATGAAGCTAACTCACAGAGGACATCTCCATCACGGAGATAATCCTTGCGGAAATCCTACAAGGCATAAGAGAAGACAGCGATTATCAAGAGGTGAAGGACCGCCTGCTAGAATTCCCCATGCAGAAACCTGAAGGTACTGATACCTACGTGAGGGCGGCCCAGATCTACAGGGCTTGCAGGAAAAGGGGCAAGACGCCGAGAAAGACGGTCGATTGCATCAAAGCCGCGATATGCATGGAAAACGACTGGGCTCTTCTGCACAACGACAGGGACTTCGACGTAATCGAGGCATGCGCCGGACTCAAGGTCCTGAGGTCGTAGAGGAGAGAACATGTCATCTGACAAGTATTTCGTTGAGTATGTAGGCGCGTCGAGGGCAAGGCGATAGCGATGCCAGACATCCTGCACGGTTGGACCACGACCGGTCTTCGGGGGCTGGCGTCCCTGCTTTTCGGAGTCGGGGCCCTGCTCTTCCCGGTCGTATCGGTGATCAACCTGATTGCGCTGTTCGGAGCCTACGCGCTGGCGGATGGGACCCTCGCGCTGGCAGCGGCGCGCGCTGGCACGAGAGGGGCGGCGCTCAAGGGGTTCTTCGTCGGTGAGGGGCTTGTGGGCATTGGGGCGGGCCTGGTGACGTTCCCTCTCCTTCCCCTCTGGGGAATAGCACTGCCCCGCCTGGTCGGGGTTTGGGTGCTCGGGACGGGCGTGCTCCGGTTAGGGCAGGCCATCCGCCTCCGTCAATACGGGCATGGCAGCTGGCTCCTTGCCCTGGCCGGCCTCACCTCGCTGCCGGTGGGCTACTTCCTCCTTGTGACGCCCGTGCAAAACGAGCTTGCACTGGCGCTGATCCGCCTCATCGGGGCCTACGCGGTAGGGCAGGGCATCATCCTCCTGGTCGTGTCCGGCCGGCTCCAGGAGCCCGAGGGCCATCGTCCAGCTTAGGGTCCTGCAGCGGCCCGCTGTACTCCCGCCGAAGCTCCTCGACCGAGGTCGCTAGGGGATGTGATGTCTAGTGTTCGACCACACTGGTTTTGTCATGAGTCCACTGAAATAAGGTCAAGATCGCGGGTAGGGTCGATGGCAATCCCCACTTTGGCGCCCAGGGGGCACCGGAATAGGGAGGAGCGCCACGAATAATGGCATTTTGCCGGGGACTTCCCCCACCGGTCATTCGCGAGGGACCTTATTTCAGACGACTCATGACAGGTAGCGTCTTCTCTGTGGTCGAACACTAGGACCTCAAAAGGGTAATGCCGAGTGTTTCTTGTCGCCAGACAGAGACCGTGGATTAGGGCGGTTGCGGATATGAAGCGGATATGAAACAGTTGTCGAGCTCCAAACTGTACCCTTTGGTCTCCTGCTTTAGACGGCCGGCGAGCTCGGCGATCTCGGCCGTGATCGGCACCACAACCATGCAATCGATGAGATCGTGCGTCGCCACTTCCTCCGACGGCCGCATTCCCGCGTACAACTCGGCGACGCTCACGACCGAAACGTGCGGGGTTTGCTGGTCGGAGAGAGCCGCCAGGAAGGACCGCACGCTCTCCCGTCCCCGGAGGAAATCGATGAGGGATGTCCGTATCGACGAGAGCCGAACTCACTCGCTCTCCAGTGGACTGATGCGCGTAGAGTGACGCGACGTGCGAAGGGAGGCGACGAACAGGATGGAAGCGGCAGGCACGTATGAATGAGAATCATTCCGATGAGGGCGCATTCGCCAGACATTCTAAAGCCGATCTTGGATGCCTGCCGCCCAGATGATGCACCAATGTCTGAAGGGGCCGGTCCGCGCTCGCCCCATTCTAGCTTCGAAAGGCGCTGACCTGTTACTGCATGGGGGTGCCCGCATCAGCCCGATCCACAGCCGTTCTTCGTTTTGCCTTCAGCCGTCGAACCGTCTTCTTGATGGCGTCAATTGCCTCCTCCCGCTTCTGCTCATACTCCGCGTCGTCCGCCGTCCAGGGGAACCAGTCCGGACGATCAGCCCGATATCGGTCGAACATCCGCGCGTATGTCAGACCTTGGCGTTTCAAGGCCAGGAGACAAGCAGCCGTTTCGGGGTCCTGCCCCCAGGCTGACGCTCCTACACCCGAACGTCTGATGGCACGTGATGCGGACTTCCCGGCAAGGGTGTACGTATCGGCGTTGCAGTCGAAACCAAGCAAGATAGCATGATGCTGAGGATCTTGACATCAAGGCATCAATCGGGGTATGCTTTGATGTATGAGGACTACACTGACACTCGACGATGATGTGGCTGCGGCGCTGGAACGGCTTCGCAAAACACGCAAGATAGGACTTAAGGCGCTTGTGAACGAAGCACTGCGCGAGGGTCTACAACAAATGCACGCTCGACCCAGACGGCGACAGCGCTTCCACACGCAGCCGGTGGACCTAGGACGCCTACGGATCGGGGGCCTTGACAACGTCGGCGAAGCGCTCGCCATCGCCGAGGGCGAACCGTCCAAATGATTCTGGTCGATGCCAATCTCCTCATCTATGCTCACGTCGCCTCGCTGCCGCAACATGAGAGGGCGCGGGACTGGCTTGATGAGCAGCTCAACGGGGCGACACCGGTGGGCCTACCCTGGGAGAGCGTGCTTGCATTCTTGCGGCTCGTGACCAACCCGCGCGTGTTCGAGCAGGCAGAGCCCGTGGCGAGTGCCTGGAGTCAGGTCTGGGCGTGGCTTGGCTGCGAAACTGCGTGGATACCGCAAGCTGGCGAACGCCATGCGGAGATCCTGGGCGAGTTTCTCGCGTTGCCTGGCATCCAGGCGAACCTGGTGCCGGATGCCCACCTTGCCGCCCTGGCCCTGGAGCACGGACTCACGGTGTGCTCCACCGATGGCGATTTCGCGCGCTTCCCACGATTGCGCTGGACGAATCCCCTCAACCCCTGAACGGCCACGGCCGTCGCGGGGCAACCCGGTTAACCGGCTGCTGGACCAGACGACCCGTTGCTCCGTTTGCAGGTGAGGGAAACGTCGTTGGGGAAGAAGTTCGGGAACCGGGGAAACGGCTCCCCGAGCAGGAGTCCAACCAACATATGTACAGAAACTCGGCGGTGAAAGGACACGAAGGATTCCGGCCCTGACGTTGCGGACAGGGTGGAGCGCGCCTTCTCCAGGCTAAGGACTCGTGAAGTTCTGGTACAACAGTGGTAGATAGGCCCGCTGCACCGTCACCATCGGCGTGCCTGTCACCTCGGCCTGCTGCATCGCGGTCGTTGTCGGCATGCTTGTTCTCTAGGCGGGCCGCGTAGCGGTCGCCGTCGTCGCCCACGTGCTGGTTCCCATTGCTGTACCCGTCGCCGTTGCCGTTTCCGCGGATAGGCTCGTCATCGATGGCCACAACGCTGCGGTGCCGGTGGACCGCCCCTGCCGGTTCGTAGGCCATGCGTGTACGGTTATCGAACAATTGAGCCCCCGCCGGCTACGGGTGTCGACGGCGTGATCTGCTGCTCTTTCGGACGAAAATAGCCCCCACAGTCCCGTTTGTTTGGTCTACAATTAAGGGGTGGGCTGTCGAAAGGTGGCTGGTGGTTAACAGGCGTTTCGACGCAGGGAGGAGCAAAGCACGTGGCAACCTTTAACCCGTTTTCGGAAAAGGGCCGACCCATCGAGCAGCAGCAACATGCCCTGAAGGAGCTGGCCCGAGAACCATACAACAAGCGGGAGGTAGATGAGTACACCCGCACCAGGATCATCGGTGCGTACGGCATGGAGAACGAGATGTGGTACTTCTACCACAACTTCGCTCGTAACACCGACGACCAGGAGATCAAGACAGCGCTGGCCTTGATTCGGCGACGCGAAGACCAACACCGGAGCGAGAGCGGCTACTGCATCGATCCAACCACGACCAATGCGGAGCTGACGATCGCCTACGAGCATCTAGCTGTGGATCTAACGGCCGCCCTGGCGAAGGACGAGCCGGATCCGTACGTCAAGCAGGTCTTCGAGTACGGCCTGTTAGAGGACTTCGACCACCTGTTCCGTTTCTCGGTACTGCTACAGCGTCTGGAGAATATAGACGCCAACGACATCACGCGCGGACTGGTGGAGATCAAGCCAGGACGTCCCACCTGGGAAGAGCACCTCGATCCGCGCGATACGCTGCGTAAGCATTACGACGCCCGAAAGGCCGATCCGCTCACGCGTTTGCACGTCATGAGCCTCGTCGCACCCGAACAACAGACCCGCCAGTTCTACGCCAGCGAGGGCTACTGGTTCAAGGACGATTCTGCACGCCAGCTGTACGCCGAGATCGGCCAGATCGAGGAGCAGCACGTGACGCAGTACGAGTCGCTAATGGACCCGACGCTGAGCCTGCTGGAGATGGCCATCGGGCACGAGTACAACGAAATCTACAACTACTTCGGCTACCTGCAGGCCGAGAAGGATCCCCAGATCAAGCCGATGTGGGAGGAGCACCTGGCCGACGAGTTGGAGCATCTGCACATCTGGACCGAGCTCTACAGCAGGCGCGAACGCAAGGACGCGCGCCAGATGTGGCCCGAGCAGTTGCCGAAGCCCATTGTGCTCCAGCCGAGCAAAGACTACGTCAACCAGGTCCTGTTCGACCAACTGAACCTGCGCGCCACGGGAATGCAGTTCGTGCCAAAGGATCGTGTGCCGGCCGACTGGCCGTCCCGGCGCTATCAGGAAGAGATCGACATCGGGGCGGCTCCCTCTCGCGGTTTCCAAGGCTAGTTCCGCCAAAACACGTGGGGTCAGCTTCGAGTGCCTCCGGATTTCGCAGCACGCGGACGCGCGGTGGGCATCTGAGACGATGTCCGGGTTGCGGCGTGTGCTTCCCAGGGGAATCAGCGGAGATTGAACGCGCTCAGCCACCTTGCTCGACTTGCGGCACTCCGTGGAGAGCGGCCGGCGTCGGAAGCAGGTTTCTTCAGCGGATCTGAATCAGAGTCGCGGTCTCGTTCCCCAACGGCGACCAGGTGACACTCGATCCGGAGTGTCACCTGGTCGAAGTGGCATCAGTGGTAAGTATCGTACGGCTCGATGTCGTGATGTATGCCGACGAGACCACCCACAATCGCGGCGCCGAGAGCCACGAGCATGCCGATGAACGCTGCCCACAGGCCGCCAGTGGTAGTTGCAGGGGCGAGCGCGCCGGGCGTTGTTTCGAACAAGCTTGGCACCGATAGCCCCAACAGCCCGACGACCGAACCCAGACCAATAGCAGCCAGCAGAATGCCAAACACCAGCGAGATGGCCCAGACTAGCCCGCTGTTGAATATAGCCGCGATCAGGCCTCCGGGCACGGCCGTGCGTGCCGCAACGTAACCGCCCACGAAGAATGAGATCAGCAGAACGATCCCTCCCCAGATAGCGGCGGCGGTCGAGACCCCTCCCGTCGTCGAGGGTCCCATGGCGGAAAGGCCCAAGGCGGCGCCCAGGACGCTGAGCACGACCGCCGTTGCGATGGTGGCGACAAAGCCGCCAAAGATCGGTCCCCAACGGGTGATGTCGCGCCCCAGCACGGACCCCAGGGGTCCTGGCGTCGTGTGCTCAACCACGCGGGGCTCAAACGGTTCCCGATCCATCGGCTCCCTTTTCGGAGCTTCCATGGTCGACTCCGTCTCCTTTCTGATGCTTCCAGAGAAGCATTATATGTGGCCGCCCGGCACTAGAGGTCAGTTCCCTCGTTGAACGCGCAGGGTAAAAACTTCAGGGAACAGAATGTCGCCAGGCGCTATCTTACGACAAGGAGTGCTGCAGGATGCGTACCACAGGCGCCAATTGGCGCTGCCCTGACGCATCGCACGCCACTCAGACATCAAGTACGATTTGAATTAGGAGAGATGGAGGGCGGTGCAGTCCCGTGAACCAATCCAGCTCGTGAGGGTGCAACCTCGAGAGTGAATGGCATCATGGACAATACCAGCTACAACCTGATCTTCCTCGTCCTCGCTGGCCTCGGCACTGCACTTGCGTGTGGCCTCGGCGTTATCCCTGTCTGGTTGCTGGGCGACCGAGCTGCAGAGGGGCGGGCGGCGTTACGCGGCTTAGCCGCTGGTCTGATGGCCGTCGCGTCCGTGGAGGGGTTGCCGCGTCCCGCCGTGAGCAGCGGGGGGGCTAGTACAGGCTAGCCTGGGTCTGGTTGTCGGCGTGGTCTTGTTGCTGGTGATGCGCAGGCTGATGCACGGCCGCGATATGCAGGTGGGAAACCTGCACGGGAGAGGTGTGCGCCGCTCGGCGCTCGTCTTTGCCGTGCTATTCATCCACAGCCTGCCCGAGGGCATGGCCATGGGCGCGGCGCAAGCATCCGAGGTGGAGGGCTTAATGCCTTCGTCCTGGCGGCCATCGCGTTGCAGAACGTGCCGGAAGGGACCGCCGTGGCAATCCCGATGGCCAGCTCAGGGTTTGGTAAGTGGGCGCAATTCTGGGCGGCCGTACTCACCAGCATACCTCAGCCGATAGGAGCACCTCTGGCGTTCCTGCTTGTGAGCCTGGTCGCGCCATTACTTCCGATATCGCTTGCATTCGCCGGTGGCGCGATGCTGGCCGTGGTGGTCCTGGAACTGGTGCCCGAGGCGTTCCGCCGCAAGACGTGGAGGAGCGGCACCGTCGGTGCGGTAGCAGGGGGCGCCGCCATGTACGCACTTAGTGCCACGCTGGGCGTCCAACGCGAGCGTGCTGACCAGACGGAAGTCCGACCAACCATAGCATTTACAGAACGGCGCTCACGACGTGATGGAGCAGCGTGCCCGATGTGCGGAACCGCCCCATACCTTACCCTTGCTCGCACGATCGGTTTACTTGAACTTCTGCTTGGTTTTCTCGGCTGTGTCCTTGGTCTTTTCCTGGGTCTTCTCGCTTCCGACCTTGACCTTGGACTTCACTTTGTCGGTGGTCTCCTTGATCTTCTGACCGAGATCTGCCATCCGTGATCGCCTCCTCTCCGTCTGAGGCTTCGCGAACGCACCTGCGTAAGCCAGTGCCTCCCATAGGGAGGCAAGTACTGTGCCATACCTTTTTTGTCATAGCGGCAAAAAGATAGCGGGCGCTAGTGCGTCTGTCAAGGCGAGCAGCCGTGCCATGTGCAGCCAGGTATGATGGTTAGCCAGGAAGTCAAGGGACAGATTCCATGCGAAATCTGTCCCTTGTTGCGTCTATGGCGGGGATCGTACAGTTGCTATACGACGACACGACGGCCGGCTCCCCGCGCGCAAAGCCCGGGAGCCGGCCGCCGTGCCGGGGGGCAGGGATCGAGTCCCCGAGGGTCCGGAGCTTGTAACACAGGACCCTCAAAGTGCAGGGAGCCGGATGGCGGACGTTAGGGTGTTAGCATCAGGGGTCGATAGCCTCTACTTCTCGGCTGGTCTGGAGCCGAGGGCAGAAGTGCTTGATGCTGTGGAGAAGGGCAGAACAACTGCACAGGAGCAAGGGGGAGAGGTGCCGCTGCTGCTGGATGAGTATGAGATGCTGCTCAAGCCCTTCGGGCACCGCCAGTACCGCTACTGGCTGTCCTCCCATGACATGGACATGGTCATCACACAATCCAAGAAGCCGCCGGCCGTCTATGTGCAGCTGCCCTCGGGGTTCCTGCACGAGGTCGGCTACGTTGCGGACTGGGAGAAGGCGCGGGAGCTGATCCGAGAGCACCTGGCGACAGACCAGCGAGCGGAGACGAAGATATCGCGTCTCGATCTGTACTGCGATTTTCAGGGCTGGGTGCCGGTGCTCGCGGATGAGGACCGCTTCGTCTGCCGGGCATCCGAGGACCATTCGTACAGGGTTAGGCGGGAGCTGTCGGGCTTCATGTGGGGACGAGGCACGCTGGTCGCTAGATTGTACGACAAGACCCGGGAGATACTGAAGTCGGACAAGGCGTGGTTTGAGGATGTCTGGGGGGCGGCCCGCGATCCCGCGGCGCCCGTCTGGCGTCTGGAGTTCCAGCAGCGCCGAGAGATGCTGACCGAATGCCGGCTGAGCACGGTAGAGGATGCCCTGGGCGCGATCTGTGGTCTGTGGGCGTACTGTACAGAGTGGCTGTCCCCCAGGAGTCCACGGCCAACGCCCAGCGGACCCGGTGGCCGGTGTCGGAGACGTGGCGCGGAACTTCCTAGCCAGGGCGTCTGTGCCCGCGTTACAGTAGGCGTAGGTGATGACGGCGGGGGCGGCCCAGCCGGGAACCGTGATGACCAATACGTCGCCCAGGCATGCTCGCGGCAACGTGAGGGGCGAGCCGGAGATGATGTGACGCGTCAGTCCAGATGCAATCTCGTCCATGTAGCTGTCGAGACGGGCGGCTTCGATGGCGAGCGGCAGGACTTGCAGGAGAAGGTCGGAGTAATGCCGCCCGGCAATGAGGCGCGAGAAATGTCGGCGTCGCTGCCTGGCGTCCTGGCGTGCCTCTTCCCGCAGAAGACGCCAGATCAAGCGGAGGCAGTCTTCGTAGACGGCGTCCGATGTGCTATTATAGCATTATCGCGGGTGATCATATCTGACCGGAGGTGGAGTTATGCCGAAGACCATGTCCGTTGCAGAACTCGGCCACGGCGGAGCCTCGCGCGCCATCCGGGAAGCGCAGGAAGCGCCGGTGCTGGTGAGCAAAGAAAACCGGCCTGCCGCATGGATCGTTAGTGCGGAGAAGCTGGCGCAGGTGGCGGCGGCACGTGGTGTCGACGCCACTGTCTACGAGCAGGCGCTGGAGTTCATCGCGGTCGATCTCTACCGTGAGGGGACGGTGACTCTGGGGCAGGCGGCACGATTGGCCGGACTGCGGTTGGGTGACTTCATCGACCTTTGCGGTCGACTTCAAGTACCGATCCTATGGGAGCCAAAGGCGGGCATCGCGGCCGAGGTGGATGCCCTTGCGGCCACGCTCGGACATCAGACCGCGGACTAAGACGAATTGTGGCACGCCTCAAAGTGTATGCCGACGCGAGCGCGCTCATCGGGCTGGGACGGATTAGACGTCTCGATCTCCTGACCTTGCTTCCCAACCCGATCTATGTGACCGCCCGGGTTTGGGAAGAAGCAGCGAGCAATCCTGCCAAGCCCGGGGTAGGGGCTCTCCTGGAGGCCCGCAATATGGGACTGCTCTCGGTGGTCGAGGAGGGCAATTCGGACGCTTTCCCGGAACTGGACCCGGGCGAGTCGACGGTGCTCGACGCCGCTGCGGCAGCAGGCGCAATCGTCGCCATCGATGAACGCCGAGCACGAGCCATGATCGATACGAACCCCAGGCTGAAAGCGGCAATCCGCCGGCCGGTTGGGATCATCGGACTGGTCTTGCTTGCCAAGCGACTTGGCTCTGTCGAGGCCGTGCGTCCCTTGCTCGACGAGTTGATTCGCCAGGATTTCCGCATCAGCCCGACTTTCTACCAGAACGCACTGCGAGAAGCCGGAGAGCTGTGACAGTGAGCTACCTCTCACGTTCGGCTCCCCAAACAGGGGTCCAACCTGCAGCATACCTGATACTCCGATCTTAGGGGAGCCAGCCCTGGCCGCGCGCGAAGGACTCCAGCTCTTCACGGAAGGCTGGGTGGGCGATGCGGATGAGTTGGTGCGCGCGCTCTCGTATCGTTTGACCGTGCAGATGTGCCACACCCCACTCGGTCACGATGTACTGCACGTGCGCGCGCGTGGTCACCACGCCGGCGCCTCGCTTGAGCACGGGCACGATGCGCGAGATCCGACCATCCCGAGTGGTCGATGGCAGTGCGATAATGGCTCTGCCGCCCGGCGAGAGCGCAGCCCCGCGTACGAAGTCCATCTGACCGCCGACTCCGCTGTAGAACTGCGTGCCGATCGAATCGGCCACCACCTGACCGGTTAGATCGATCTCGATGGCGGAGTTGATGGCCATCATCTTGGCGTTACGACGAATGATGGACGTGTCGTTGGTGTAGTCCGCGGGATGCATAGACACGAACGGGTTGTTGTGCACGAAGCGATAGACACGCTCGGTACCCACGACGAAGGCCGCCACGATCTTGCCCCGGTGGAGGGTCTTGCGCGCCCCGGTGATCACGCCCTGATCCACCAGATCGACCACGCCGTCGGAGAACATCTCGGTATGGATACCGAGATCGCGCCGGTTGCCCAGACGCGCCAGGACGGCGTTGGGGATAGCGCCGATGCCGAGCTGCAGCGTGGCTCCATCCTCCACCAACTCGGCAATGTAATCGCCGATGCGCTGCTCCGCCTCGCTCGGCGCGGGCACGTGCACCGTCATCGGCGGGCGCTTGATTGGCACCGCGTGGGCTATCCGATCGACGTGTATGAACGAATCGCCCAGCGTGCGCGGCATGCCAGGGTTGACGAGCGCGATGACGGTCCGGGCCGATTCCGCGGCGGCCAGCGCCACGTCGACCGCGGTGCCCAGCGAGCAATAGCCGTGTTCATCTGGCTCGGTCACGTGCAGCAGCGCCACGTTCAAGGGTATCGAGCCAGACTTGAAGAAGTATGGGATGTCGGACAAGAAGATGGGCACGTAGTCGGCCCGACCGGACTGGACAGCTTCCCGCACGTTGCCTCCAATAAAGAGGGCCTCGATCCGAAAGCTCCGCTCCAGACCCGGGGCAGCGCACGGGGACGGTCCCTCGGTGTGCAACTGCACGATGTGCACGTCCTCCAACTCGTCCGCTCGAGCCGCCAGCGCCTCGACCAGCTCAATCGGGTGCGCGGCCGCGCCATGGACAAAGACACGGTCGCCAGAGCGGACAGACCGCACAGCCTCCTCCGCGCTCGTCAATTTCGATTGGAAACGTGCCCGCCAGGTTGTTCGGCTCATATTTGCACCACCGTCTCGGATATCTCACGTTAGGCGCGGGCCCGCAGGATCCGTACCGCCTTGTGATCCACTTTACAAGCCGCTGGTTGCTTGGAAGCACCCGCATCTCTTGACACGCCGTCCATTGCGTCTTATACTGCAAATAGTAATGATTACTACTTGTAGGAAGGAACACGATGCCTACGATAGAGGTCGTCAACGAGAATCAGATTGGGCAAGCCAAGGGCACGGCCGTCGAGGAGGCGGTGCTGAAGAACTTTCAGGGCGAGACCAAAGAGGTCGGGCTCTACCTGGCCATGGCCTGGCAGGCCCAGCGCGAGGGCTACCCGGAGGTCGCGGAAGTGCTAAGATCGATCGCCCGGGACGAGGCCCAGCACGCCATGCGCTTCGCTATTCTGAACGGCATGATCTCCGAGAGCACTAAAGAGAACATCGAGACGATGCTGGCGGGCGAGCAGATGGCCAACAAGGGCAAGCGCAAGACCGCCATGGAGGCACGGGAGGCCGCCGGCGACGAGACCCACGAGGTCTTCGACGAGGCCAGCCGCGACGAGGCCCGCCACGCCCGCGCCCTGGCCGGATTGCTGCAGCGCTATTTCGGAGCCTAACGCAATGCGGAATGCGGAAGTGGGGATCCTGTGGTGGTCGAGAGGCTGCCGCGGTTTTCGAAATCGCGGCGGTCTGGGGGCGGGCGGACAGAGCCGTCCTTACCTAACGAATAGGCTCCTGGCTAGGAGGTAGGGTGTTTTGCGACGAAGCAAACAAGGCCAAGTTATTCTGGAGGAGCTGAGGAAGCTCACGACGCACCCACGGGGCGACGAGCTCTACGCCCTGGTGCGCCAGCGGCTGCCCCGCGTGAGCCTGGGGACCATCTACCGCAATCTGGATCGTCTCCAGCGTGAGGGCACGGTCATGGAGATCTACTGCGGCGATTTCGTGCGCTACGACGGCAACGTGTCGCCGCACGACCACTTCCTGTGTCGCGGCTGCCAGCGCGTGTGGGATTTCGGCCACAGCCACGTCGAGCGAGCTGAAGAAGGGACCGTGGGGAAAGACGAGGCGGGTTTTCTCGTCGAGGGGCACTATACGGTCTTCTACGGGCTGTGCGCCGACTGTCAGAGCAGGACGGGGCACCAAATAACAGTCACAGCCCCGTCCAGTTCCGTTGACGCCAAGCCCGAGACCGACTCGGTTTCCGGAAACCGAGTCGGTCTCGGCAACTCCGCCCGCGCCCCATCTCCGCATTCCGAATCCCGCATTCAGCATTGCGAATACCCGCAGTGCCGGCACACGATGCAGCCTTCGATGACTTCCAGCATGTTGCCGCAGTCGGGGCATTGGGGGCAGAGGCCGGCCAGGTCGTGGACGATGTCGGTGCGTCCGCTGCTGCCGGCGGGTGTCTTCTTGTCGACCATGGGGACCTTCTCGAAGCCCGGCAGCATGGGCTTGTTCTTGTTCATGTAGCGCTCGATGGCCTTGCCGATGGCGTCCGGGCAGGACAGAATGGCGACGCCGTTCTGCCAGGAGGGCGCCGGGCAGCGGATGCCTTTGAGCTGGCGGATGATCGACTCGGGATCGACGCCAGTGCGTAGGGCTAGCGAGACCATGCGGCTGGTGGCCTCGGCCTGGGAGGCCGTGCAGCCACCCGACTTGCCCATCTGCGTGAACACCTCGCACAGCCCATCCTCGTCCTCGTTGATGGTGATGTAGAGCGTGCCGCAGCCGGTCTGGATCTTCTCGGTGCTACCCACGGTCACCTCGGGACGGGCGCGTGGAGTGATGCGCGCTCGACCCACTGGCAATGGCTCGGGCACGCTAACCACGGCGGTCTGGGTGGTCTGACCGGTGCTGAGCACCTGCGACTCACGGCTGCCGTCGCGGTAGACCGTGACGCCTTTGCAGTCCAACTGGAAGGCCAGCATGTAGACATTGGCCACGTCCTGTTCGGTGGCATGATTCGGGAAGTTCACCGTCTTGGAGACGGCATTGTCCACGTGCTCCTGGAAAGCCGCCTGCATGCGAATGTGCCATTCGGGGCTGATGTCGTGGGCCGTGACAAAGACGCGCTGCACGTCCTCGGGAACGTCGGCCATGCCACGAGCCGAGCCACGGCGGGCGATCTCTTTCATCAACTCTTCACTGTAGAAGCCGCGTTCCCGGGCCACCTTCTCGAAGAGGTCGTTCACCTCTACCAACTGCTGTCCGTCCAGCACGTTGCGCACGTAACTCAGGGCGAAGAGGGGCTCCACGCCGCTGGAGCAGCCGGCGATGATGCTGATAGTCCCCGTGGGCGCAATGGTCGTGAGCGTGGCGTTACGGCGGTGGGTGGTGCCGTTGTTGCGGAAACGAGAACGACCGAAGTTCGGAAAGCTGCCGCGCGCCTCCGCTAGCTCCACGGAAGCCGCGTAGGACTGCTCTTTGATGAACTTCATCAGGTCGCGCGCGATAACGAGGGCCTCGGGCGAGTCGTAGGGAATGCCCATCTTGATCAACATATCAGCGAAGCCCATCACGCCCAGTCCGACCTTGCGGTTGCCCTTGGTCATCTCCTCGATGGACGGCAGGGGATAGCGGTTCGCGTCGATGACGTTATCCAGAAAGCGCACGGCCACGCGGACAACCTCCGCCAGCCGATCCCAATCGAGAACCTCGCGTCCCTTCTCGCGCTTTGTCAGGTAGGACAGGTTGATGGAGCCCAGGTTGCAGGACTCATAGGGCAGCAGCGGCTGTTCACCACAGTTGTGCACCACGATGCCGTTGGCCACGAAGGAGCGACTCATCGGCTCGACCAGGTCATAGACCGGCCGCATCCCGGCCGGCTCCACCTTCGCGACCTCGTCATCGAACGAGCCACAGCCCGAGACCCTGGCGCGCGGCACGCCAATGCGCAGCTTGTAGCGCGAGTTGACAAAGCCCACTCGTTCGAAGAAGCGCGCGGTGTGGTCCTTGCTGATCTCCAACTGGAAGGTGCGCTCCTCGGAAGCGGGG
The DNA here is from genome assembly GCA_004297765.1 of Chloroflexota bacterium. GTDB lineage: Bacteria > Chloroflexota > Dehalococcoidia > FW602-bin16 > FW602-bin16 > FW602-bin16. Next base: position 28,014 of record SCTZ01000068.1, read on the forward strand.
GCAGCCGCATAGCCACTCTCGCGCACCTCACGCAGTGGGCTGGGCGCGTAGACGAAGAGCTTGCGGGTCTCACGTCGCGCGTCCACCTGCCTGGATCGAATGCCCAGGTTGAGCAGAAGGATCTGCACCTCCTTGAGCAATTGCTCTGAGCGAACTACCAGGCGGATAGTGCTGCGCCCATCGGCGTAGCTGACCGTGCCGTGAGCCGTAAAGAGAGCCCGCAGGAATCCGACCACCGCCTCCCGCGGCGCCGTGAAGATCGAGCGAGGCGTTCGTCGGAGCTCCGGCCGGGCCGACTCGATGTCCAGCCCCTGAATAAAATCGGTCAACTGCTTGCCGCGGAAGACCAGCGTGCAGCCCTTGCCTCGTCGATCGCCGGGCGCGGCTTCTCGGCCGAACCAACGATTGAGCCGCGGTCGCAGGTAGGTCATCATCTCCAGATCCTCGCCGCCGAACTGGAAGGTGACCGTGTTGTCCTTGCTCATGGTGCGCATCCCGCCATGCGCCGTGAGCCAGCCCAGGACCATGCCCAGATCCTCGGACCATTGAGTGGGAAGGGCGCTCTGCGGCAGGCGTCCGTTGCGATCGCGCACTGGCTCTGGAACGGAGATGGGCAGTCGGCGATCCTGACTGAAGAGGCCCGGACCACCTTGAA
>SCTZ01000069.1 GCA_004297765.1 Chloroflexota bacterium
GGCCAGTTGGGGTATCGCCGTGACGAACGGCGCGGCGTGGACGACGCCAAGCTTCAGCAAGTCCTCGCCGGTGCAGGCCGAGTATCAACTGTGCTTCAAGTGTCACTCCTCTTGGGCCTACGGCGGCTCTCCACCGATCGCACCGTCGGGCGGCTTCGCTCAGACCGATCAGTCCAAGGAGTTCAACGTCAATAACGCTAGCTACCACTGGGTGGAGGGTGACCAGTCCGCAGACAGCGGTGTCACGCCACGCACGTATGATGGACGGAACATGACCTTGAAGGCGGGCAGTGGCTGGACTGCCACTAGCAGAATGGCTTGCACGGATTGTCATGCCAGCGAGACGGGGACCGATCTTCGGGGATCGCACGGCTCTACCCAGCCGTTCCTGCTCAGTGGACGATGGACTGCTGGCGCGGGTGGCGACGGCACGGGCAAGGCGAATACCAGCAATGACCTCTGCTTCCAGTGTCACGACTGGAACATATACGGGCAGGAAGGGAGCAATAGAGCAGCCACCGCGAGCGGATTTTCGGACGGCAGCGAAAACCTCCATGTACGTCACCTCGGCTTTTCTTCGGTGACCAGTTGCCAGAGTTGCCATAGTGCGATTCCGCACGGCAACCAGAAACGGGCTCTACTCGTGGAGACTACCGATCCCGCACCATACAACCAGGGGGGATCCTATGGCTCCAAGCTTCAGGTTCTAAGGTGGGCAGCGAGCGGCAATTGGCAGGAAAGCGACTGTGGCACGTGCCACTAATTCCCATCGCTCTTCTTTGGTCCTACGATTGGCACGCATAAAGAGTAGCCGTCTTCCTCATTCTTTTTGGGATTTTCGCTACGCCACCTCGCGCCGATACTACAAAGAGTAGAGAAGTGATGTCAAAGGTGATATCGATGAGAAATGCTGATGGGGGCATTGAAGTGAAGCAGCCGACTCTGACCTACAAGGCGACCTTCTTTCTCGGTAGTGCGGGCTTTGCGGTTTTCAGCTACTTGATAGGAACGATAGTGTACGAGGCAGAGAACCTATGGACGACGAACCTGGCGGCGACCCTGGACGCGGGTGGCGCCATCAAACACATTTTCCCAAACCACCTGGTCACCTTCGTCCCATGGGTTATCGGTACCACTCTGTTGGGTATCGCGCTCGGCTATCTGTTTGATAGACAGATCCAGTACCGGCGTGTAGCGGAGGAGTTGCAGCGGAAGTCCCAATTGCAGGCTGTCGTCGATGGCTTGACTCAGTGCTACAACCGTTCCTACATGTTCGAGCAGTTGGGTCTGGAGATCAAGCGATCAACAAACCAGTTTGTCGGACAGTTTGCGCTGCTGTTGCTGGATCTGGACGACTTCAAGAAATATAACGATACGCATGGTCACCTGGTGGGTGATGAGGCCCTGCGGCGTGTGGCCAGAGTGATTCGCTCCAGCGTGCGCGAGACGGATGTGGTCGCACGTTACGGTGGCGAGGAGTTCATCGTACTGGCCGCTGGCGCTGACGAGGTGAGTGCAAAGACGATTGCCGAGCGGATTCGCATGAACATTCAGGAGACGTGTCCGACGACGGTTAGCATCGGCCTGGCGTACTTTCCCGAGGATGGTGCTTCGGCAGAGGAGTTGGTCGAGAAGGCCGATGCGAGGATGTACAAGGCCAAGGCGCTGGGCAAGAACCTGGTGGCGGCCGCTTGATATCCTCTGCCTCGTGGAGAGTAGTGTTCTGGCGCAATCTATATTATAATCGGCTGGAAGGCAGGTTTTGCACGGATTCCGTTGAAACGCCGCTGTTTCAGCACACGGACTGTAAGGCGCGAAAAGTGTTCGGCGCTACAGCATGTCAGACATGATCAGCAGAATCTGATATTCCAGCCACCGTTGGTTCGTCACTGACCTGGCGCCCCTGCCTTCGAACGGGGCTCGATCATGGATACCGGGACCAGTATCATCGGTCAGAACATGGTGCTCGTTTTCTTCGTGTACGGGCTGGCCTGGTTCACGGCCGGTGTTGTCATCCTCGCCACGTTGCAGCGGGGGCTGCATCTCAAGCTGAGCGCCAGCCTACCGTGGCTGGCCGCTTTCTCGTTGACCCACGCCGTGGTGGAATGGCTGGATGTGCTTCGGCTGCTACCGCCGGATTTGATGCCACTCGCCGCCTATCCCGCTTTTGGTACCATCAAGCTGGCGCTGCTGGCGCTTTCGCTGCTTCTGTTGCTCCAGTTCGCCGTGCTGCTGGTGGGGTCTCTCTGGGGGCGGGCCCGTGTTCTGCGCTGGCTCCCGATCGTGCTGTTAGTATTGTGGCTGATGAGCCCGCTCTACGCCCCCCTTTTGGTCGTGCCGGGGGCGGCGCGCCTTCTTGGCGCCAGTCCCGGCGCGCGGCTAGACCAGCAGGAGGCACATCTCTTTACTGCTGGGCAGAGGGAGCTGTACTGCCTGTCCTGTCATGCCAGGATTCCGCAGCAAGGGGTAGGTCATACACTGGCGGCCTCGGCACCTCGCGCCACCATGGAGGTGAGCGTGCGCTACATGCTTTACTTTCCTGGCCTGTTGCTGAGCGCGATCGGTTTTGCTCTGCAGGGGCGGCTATTCCGCCGCCGTGGGCTGCGCTGGTTGGCCCGCGATGCATACTGCGCCGCCGGCGTTTTTGCCATCAACAGCTTCTTTGCCGGTCTTGTTTCCGCGCCCGGGCCCTTCTTCCCCGCGGCCTGGCTGAACTACCTGAACTTTACGGCGGCGGTGGGAGCTCCACCTCAGTTGTTCCGCGCCGGATTGGCTTTGGCCAGTATGTTCTTCATCGCGAGAATTCTCCGCGTCTACCGCGTGGAGCAGGACCGTCGTCTGGCGGCCGCCCACGAGGAGCGACTGCGCACACAGGAGAGGCTGTCCAAGGAGCTCAGCAAACAGGTCGCAGAGCTGTCGAGTGAGATGACCGAGCTGCATAGCCTTGGCGAGCGCATAGCCTATGACACAGACTCCGGACGAGTGCTCAAGGGACTGATGGGGGTAACGGCCAGGTTAGTTCGAGCAGATGAGTGTATGGTGTACTTGCGCGGAGATGACGGGCGTTTGACCCCCGCTCTGGTCGACCAGGCGAACCCACGGGCGGAAGGGGCCGTCACCATCCCTGATTGCGTGCGTCGTGCTGCCGAGGGGTGCACCTCGGTTCTCGTCCAGCACGTGCTGCGGGATGATGGGATGCCGGAAGGGGCGGAGACCCGCGCTTGCTCAATTCTGGCCGTGCCTCTGTTGAGTAGAGGTGAGCTGCTTGGGGTGGTCAGCGTTCAGGCGCGTAGTCCACGCTCTTTCGGCGACTCCGACCGGTTCTTGCTGGAGACCATCGCCGGTCAAGCCGCTGTCGCGTTGCACAATGCCCAGTTGTATGCACGGGTCTCCGCGCAGTCGATCCGCGATGGATTGACGGGTCTCCACAACCATCGTTACTTCCAGGAGCGAGCGGAGGCAGAGATAAGCAGGTGCGCTAGGACAAGAAGACCGCTATCGCTTCTCTTCTGCGATCTGGATTCCTTCAAGTCCTTCAACGATGCCAACGGTCACCCACTAGGAGATCAGGCATTGCAGGATGTGGCCGCCATCATCAACGCGTCGAAGCGCGCTACGGATGTGGCGGCTCGATATGGTGGAGAGGAATTCGTGGTCATTCTGCCCGATGCGGATGTCGACGCAGCCGTGGCCATCGGCGAGCGCATCCGCCTGCAGGTATCCAAGCATGCTTTTGAATCGCGTGTAGGTACTGCTTTCTCGCTCACTATCAGTATTGGCGTGGCCAGCTTCCCGAGGGATGGCCACAGCAAGGCCGAGTTGGTGGAGAAGGCGGACTGGGCGATGTACGAAGCCAAGCGGCGAGGGGGAAACGAGACGTGTGCGTTTGTCGGCGGGGACCATATAGAGCGACCGCGTGAGGTAGCGGAGTGGTCCGAGCTTCCGGATCTCGGTGCGGTGTACGCTCTAGCGGCCGCGGTGGATGCGCGAGACCACAAGACCCGACGTCACTCCGAGGTTGTCGCCTTTTATGCCTCTACCATCGCTCAGACGCTTGGACTGACAATGCAGGAAATCACCGATGTCAGGGTAGCATCGTTGTTGCACGACGTGGGCAAGGTTGGTGTGCCGGATGAGATCCTGAACAAGAACGCGCCACTCACGGATGAGGAATGGTCTGTCGTGAGAGAGCACCCACGGTTGGGTGCGGAGATCCTCAAGAGCGTGCGCGGTCTGTTGCGAATCATCTCTTGCGTACGTCATCACCACGAACGCTACGATGGCAGTGGCTACCCGGACGGGATCGCCGGGACCGCCATCCCGCTCGGCGCGCGCATCATCGCCGTCGCCGACGCTTTCGACGCCATGACCTCTGACCGTCCCTATCGCCTCGCGCTATCTGTCGAGGAGGCGATCGCGGAGATACGGGCGAACGCAGGAACACAGTTCGACCCGCAGGTGGTGCAGTCCCTTGCCGAGGTATTCGGGCATAACCAGGACGCGGTGCTGGTGTGAGCTGCTGTTTTCCGGCGCCCTATCTCACCCCTCAAAGTCTTTCGCGGTAGTTCCTTCGTGATTGGCCAGACCGAGTCGGTACTTCCACGGAAGTACCGACTCGGTCTCGTAGTCGCGATCACGAACGTTCTTAATGGGAAAGAGTATCAGTGGCCTTGACCGTTCGAACGCCCATCCCTATAATGCGCGCATATTCATATTATAAGTAGCCGTTGGCGGTATGGCCTCCGCCGAGCTGAGGTCATTCCGAGGTCGTCCAGTGTTTGATAGATAGCTCCCACGCTTGGCTGTCATTCTGAGGAGCGATGGAGTGCTTATGACCACGCTTGGCAGGTCAACTCTGGACCGAAGCGAGGGTCCGTTGGCGGAGATACCCAGCGACGAAGAATCCGCGCTCCTTGACCCTCCGAGGTGCAGGGGCGCGGATTCTTCGTCGCTGCCTGGGTTCGCCAAGTTCAGCTGTCCTAACCCATAGGCCAAGCAGATTAGCACGGTTATTCGTATGCCTCGCTTCTCAGAATGACAGCCGAGCGTGGGAGCTACAATAGGAACTCTGTCATAGTTCCTACTGTTCGACCACAGAGAAGACGCTATCTGTCATTCTGAGCGCCGCAGCGCGAAGAATCCGTATCCCCAGGGCGCGGATTCTTCGGCGTGTGCGCCTCAGAATGACAAAACCAGGGTGGTCGAACACTACACCGAGTTGCTCTGTGTAGCCAACCCAAGGTTGTGACGAACTGATCACTTGAGAAGAGTATGACACGGGGGGCGGATGCTTCGCGATATTGACTGGTTTCCCCTGTTTCTCTCACTGCGGGTCGCCCTGCTGGCCACGGCATGCAGCCTGGTCGTGGGGCTGTCCATGGCGTTTCTGCTGGCCCGGCGCAGATTCATCGGGCGTGAGCTCGTCATCGCGTTGGTGACCCTGCCTGTGCTCCTGCCACCCACAGTGCTGGGCTTCTACCTCCTTCAGATATTGGGGCGACAGGGGCTGGTAGGGCGAATGCTCGATCAGTCCTTGGGAGTGACGGTCGTCTTCTCTTGGGTGGCGGCTGTGATCGCCTCGGCCGTGGTCTCCATGCCGTTCCTGATTCAGACGGCCCGGGCCGCGTTTGAGGGCGTCGACCCTGATCTCGAGGCGGCCGCGCGTACTCTCGGGCGCTCTGAAGTGGACATCTTCTTCACTGTGACATTGCCTCTCTCCTGGCGTGGCATCATCGCGGGCACTGCGTTGTGCTTCGCTCGGGCTATGGGGGAGTTTGGTGCCACGCTAATGGTGGCCGGGAACATCCCTGGTCGCACGCAGACCCTGCCCGTGGCCATCTACGACGCGGTCCAGTCCAATAACCAGGATCTGGCCAACTATCTCGTTCTCACTATCACCTTCGTCACGGTCATGATCCTGCTGCTTATCGGCCAGGCCACGCGAGCCCTGCGGTGGTAAGGGTATGCTGGAGGTAAACATCCAGGCCCGTCTGAAGGGCTTCGAGTTGTGTGTGGCGTTCCGGGCCGATCAGGAGATCATCACGCTGTTCGGTCCTTCTGGCTCTGGCAAGAGCCTGACGTTGCGTTGTATCGCCGGGCTGCTCACGCCCGAGGAGGGACACATCTCTGTCAACGGCCGGACGGTCTTCGGCGCCGATGGGCGGACTAACGCCCGCCCGCAGCAGCGGCGAGTGGGATACGTCTTCCAGAATTACGCCCTCTTCCCGCATCTCACCGTCGAGCAGAACCTGGCTTACGGGCTCACCGCGATACCGCGGGACCTGGCGCGCGAAAAAGTGGCCGAGATGGTCAAAGTCATGCGCCTGAGAGGGCTTGAGAGACGCAAGCCGCGCGAGCTCTCGGGCGGTCAGCAGCAGCGCGTGGCGGTAGGGCGGGCACTGATCACAGAGCCCGAGATCCTCCTTCTTGACGAGCCGTTCTCCGCGCTCGACTCCGTCATTCGCGGCAAGCTGACGGAGGACCTACTCGAGCTTCATCGCCAATTTCCGCTGACCACGGTGTTCGTGACCCATGACCTCAGCGAAGCCTACACGCTGAGCGATCGCATTGTGGTGCTCGAGGGAGGGCGGGTTCTTCAGGAAGGGCGCAAGGAGGATGTCCTACAGCGGCCCACCAGCCTCGAAGTGGCCCGGCTGGTGGGCATTCGCAACGTCTTCGAGGGAGAGGTGATCGCAGCAGAATCGACGGGACTGCGTCTGGATGCAGGCCGGTTCACGGTGCCTGCACCGCCTGGATGCTGGCAGGTTGGACAGCGCGTCCATTTCTGCGTGCGTCCGGAGAATATCACGCTGGTGCGTCCCGGGCGGGGCGACCGCTCCAGGTACGTGGAGACCCAGATCGACGGCTGGATCGTGCGCGAGGTGAACCATGGCGCGGTCCACACGTTGTTCTTCAAGCTAGGCACCGAGGAGCCTTGCTGGTACCGCGACTATGACCTGGAGATCAGAGTGGCTAGCCATGCCTACGAGGTTCTTGGCGTTAGTGCGCAGAAGCGCTGGATCGTTTCCCTGAAGCAGCAAGCCATCCACGTGATCGGAGGTTAGGAGCACACATTGGCCTCTCTGTGTTGTACAATTCCAAACAGAGACGAAACACGGAGGTCAATGTAATGACAACAGGTTATCTGCCGTCTATTTACAAACGCTTCACCAGGGAGCATCCCGACATCAGCCGGCTGTGGGAACAGTTGACGAACGCCTGTTATCATGCCGGGCCGCTCGACGAGAAGACGCAGCAGTTGATCAAGCTAGGGATTGCCATAGGGCTGTCCTCCGAGGGCGGGGTGCGCTCGCATGTTAGGCAAGCTCTTCTGAGTGGGATCAGCCGCGAGGAGATCGAGCATGCCTTGTTGTTGGGCTTGTCGACCGCGGGGTTCCCGGCCATGATCGCTAGCTACCAATGGGCGAAGGAAGTCCTGGACGAAGGTGACGCGAGCGGCGCACCCGGCTGGTGATCGGGGCTCGCGCCTGGAGTTATAAACGTTGTAGTGAGGAATAGCCTTTGTGGGTGCCAATGCGCTGCGTACAGAGCCGTGGATTTATCTCAAGCCGCCCAAGATCGAGATCGACTACCGGAAATGCTCCGGACCGCTCCAGTGCCGGTGCTGCCAGACTGTGTGCCCACAGGCGGTTTTCTTCGTCGACACGGTGACAGTGGTCAGGTCGCAGAAGATCGACCCTAACGAGTCGGACGCCTACAAGATCAAGGCGCGCTTCCGTGACAGGTGTACCGCTTGTGATAAGTGCGTCCAGGCGTGTCCCGAAGCCGCTATCAAGGTGTACACCCCGGGTACCTGAACGGTGCTGGTGCTGTGTTGCTCGTGATCTGACAGGCGAAAGCGTGCGGATCGGTCGGATCGGACCGATCGGACGGATCTGGCGGATTCGCATCAGCTCATCAGGCACACAGCACTAGTTTGCAGAGCGGCCGATGCCGATCCCTACCTTCTTTGCTGGAGATTGACAGTGTTAACACGGAAGGTCGCATGCGTAGACCTGACAAATGGGACCGTGAAGGTCGAAGAGGTCCCGTTGGAATGGCGGAGGAAGTTCCTAGGAGGGAGAGGTATCACGGCTTACCTCCTCAACAAGCTGGTGACTGCCGACATGGATCCCATGAGCCCGGACAACCCGCTCATCGTCGGCGTTGGGCTTCTGAGCGGGGTACCGGGGTTTGGCACCGGTCGATTCAGCATCGGGGGACTGTCTCCAGAATCGGGGAATCTGGGCGAATCCAGCATCGGGGGGCACTTCGGGGCCGAGATGCGCATGGCCGGCTTCGACTTCATCGTTGTGACGGGCAGGTCCAACATCCCGTGTTATCTGTGGGTGACAAACGATAGGATCGAGATCCACGATGCTCGGCACCTGTGGGGCAAGGACACCTGGGAGACCCAGGTGCAGATTCGAAAGGACCACCGGGACGAGCGGGTGCGCAGCATCGTTATCGGTCCGGCCGGCGAGAACCTGGTCCAGTTTGCGTGCGTGCTCAGCGGTCCGAAGGATGCGGCGGGCAAGACCGGAATGGGTTGCCTGATGGGATCGAAGAACCTGAAGGCTGTCGCGGCCCGTGGAAGCAAGGACCTGCGCATAGCGCATCCGGCCGAGCTCGAGAAACATTTCAAGGAGCAGATCGATATTCTCGTGACCCGGAAGTGGGCTAGAGCCCTGGGACGGCTGGGGACACCCCTGTTGCTGGCTGTCGCCGGCGAGGGCGGATGGCTCTCGGCCAAGAAGGAGCAAGAGCGCGCCGTGGACAAGGGTGAGCCCATGTACGCGGAGAAGTTCCTCCCCTACTCCCACGGCATGTCGGCTTGCTTCGGGTGCGCGGTGCATTGTCGGCATCGGCACTACGTCAAGGATGGCAAGTACGCTGGGACCCGCGGCGAGGGTCCGGATAACGGAATGATGGGCCTCAACGATACGTTGGGGAACCGTGATCCCGAGGCCGCGCTGTACATAAATAACTTGTCCAACCGACTTGGGCTGGGCAGCGGGCTCAGCGCGATGCTTTCCCTCGCTTACGAGCTGTACCAGCGTGGCATCATCACCGATAAGGAAACGGGGGGACCCCTCGTGCCTGGTGACGTGGACGCCGCGGTCAAGCTTATGGCAGACATCGCTCATCGCAAAGGATTGGGTGACGTGCTGGCTGACGGTAGCAAGGCTTTGAAGCGGCTTCCGCCCGAGTCGGCCGACCACATTCATGCGATCAAGGGTCTGCTGACGACCGACTCCAGCGGCCGCGCGGTGAAGAGCTTCGCCTTCGCCCAAGCTGTGTCCACGCTGGGTGGACATGCCCACCGCAACCGCCCGGGAATCGACGTGCTGGGGCTGCCGGCCGAGGCCCTGAAGAAGCTATACGGCGGCTATGTCTCGCCGAGCTTCCGGGCCTACGAAGGCAAAGCACTGATGATCTGGTGGCACGAGATGCTCAATAGCGTCTGCGATGGGATGGGCTTTTGTCGCTTTCTGACGGTCTTCAACAGTCCGAACGCGCCACAGTACGCCGAGTTCGCGGATATGGCCCGGCTGGCAGCTGGCTTGGAGTTCACGGTGGACGAGCTGAAAGAGATAGCGGAGCGAATCTACACGACCGAGCGACTCTTCCTGATCAAGCGAGGGGCCGGAGACCGCAAAGATGATGCGCTGCCGGAGCGCTGGTTCAAAGAAGAGCTGAAGGGCGGTGTGGCAGTCGATGATATCCTCGACCGGGAGAAGTTCGAGCAGTTTCTGGACGAGTACTACCAGCATCACGGTTGGGACAACAACGGGCATCCGACGCCAGAGCTGATGAAGAAGCTCGATCTCGTGGGTATCGCGCCTGCCAATCTGTAGATAGTGCAGGCGGGTCCTGACCCGCATCTGGTCGCCTATTTCACGATTCAACGAGGAAGCAACTGGATGGCATACCGCTCCATGGCAGGTAGAAGAAGGAAATGGCACTGAGAATCCAAGTCGATAAGATCAATTGCACGGGTTGTCGCGTTTGCGAGATGGTCTGTACGTTGCATCACGAGGGCCTCGTGAATCCGGAGAAGGCCCGCATCGTCGTGATCGAGCACTTCGACGAGTCGATCTACCAGCCACATATTTGCCAGCAATGCGACGTTCCCGACTGTGTGAACGCGTGCCCGATGGGCGCGCTATCACAGCAAGACGAGAGCGGCCTGATTCAGGTCGACCAGGACAACTGCACTGGCTGCCTGGCGTGCGTCGAAGCCTGCCCGTACGGCGCCATCAGGTACCTCTCCGAGTTCGACAAGATCTACGTTTGCGATCAGTGCAGCGGCGATCCTACCTGCGTCAAGTTCTGCACCGTGCAGGCCCTGAAGCAGTTCGAATCCGGAGTGCCGGTCTAGCCGAGACGTGGTCATTGTTATGATTGTTGGATGGCGTTTCAGTCAGGATATCGTAGCGACTAAGCGTTGGATTTGACTCTATTCGTAATATTGCATACACTGTCACCCGGAGGTATCCAGCAACTCGGGGGGTGGAAGTAACCATGCGTGCAACCATAGAGATTGATAGCCTGGACCGGCGTATCATTGCCTTGCTGCAAGGGGACGGGCGTATGCCAAACACGAAGATCGCATCGCAGCTTGGCGTGAGCGAGGGTACCGTGCGCAAGAGGATCGAGCGGCTTTTCGAGGAAGAGATCATCCGTGTGACTGCCATTGTCGATCCAGCCAAACTGGGGTATGACATCGTGGCCTTTATAGCGATCGAGTCCGATTTGACGAAGGTTGACGATCTGGCAGAGCGCCTGGCCGGATTGCGCGAGGTGCGCTACGTCGCGCACGCAACGGGCACCTTTGACATCCTGGCTGAAGTTGTGGTTCGCTCCCCTCAAGATCTGCACGACCTGGTGACCAAGACCATCGCGACGATGGACGGGGTCAGACGTACCGAGACATCCATCGTGCCCAAGATCGCCAAGAAATCCCTGGACTATCGGCTGATCTCCGAATAGAAGCCGACCCATTCACAGTGCGTCGAAAGACCAGGATCGGCGCACCGATCACCCATCCTCTCTCGCGCCCTCCCGCCGGAACAACTGCGGCACACATCCTGCACCCGAACTTAGCTGGAACGCCTCGCGGAACCGGGAATACACACTGGCTGTTGCTAGAGGTCGGTCGTGGAATGCCCTGTCGCCGCATACAGGCGAGTGGTGGGATCCCGGGTGGGGCTAAGGTGATGTGAGATGAGGATCAGAGTAGACCCGATAGAGCGCGAGGTTTTTGGCAGCGCCCTGGCGGCGTTGAATCAGGCGAGAGTCAGATACGTGTTGGCGGGCTCTTACGCCACGCACCATTACACGTCGATCTGGCGCGATACAAAGGACATGGATATCTTCCTGGTCCCTGAGGACGCCCCCAGGTCCCTGGGTATGCTTGCCGCGATTGGTTTTGACACGAGAATGGTGGACCGGCACTGGCTGGCCAAGGCTTTCAAGGGCGAGTACATGATCGACCTGATCTTTGGCCAGGGCAACTGGCTCAATCCCATCGATCACATCTGGTTTGACCGCGCGGATTCGGGCATGCTCTTTGGTCACCACGTGCGATTCGCGCCGGTAGAAGAGGTCATCTGGAGCAAGGCTTACGTTGCACATCGCGAGCGCTATGATGGGGCCGACATCATGCACCTGATTCGGTACGCCCACGATAAGATCGACTGGGACCACATCGTCGCGCGGTTCAACGATCACTGGGACCTGCTTTTCTCCTACCTGATCCTCTATCGTTTTGTCTATCCATCCGATCGCGACGATATTCCCCGACGCATAATGCACGAGCTGACACATCGTTTGGATGAGCAGATCGACCAACTGGCGCCGGCCGAGCGGATCTGCCGGGGCACCCTGATCGATCGCTTCTCTTATCTGTTCGACGTGGAGCAGAAAGGATACACCGATCCACGCGACGAGCTGGCGCGTGCCTGGGGCTACCCGGTGGAGGACGTGGCCCATGAACGGAGCTGGGCCCGCGGCGTCCTACGCAAGCCGGAGAACGGCTATGAGGAGGGCCGATCTAAACGGATCGAGGGCTACCTTCCGTCTGGTGAGGCCGGCACTGATACCCAGCTCGATCAGACCAGCCACTAGTGTTCGACCACACTGGTTTTGTCATTCTGAGGCGCGCACCCTTCGGCTCTGCTCAGGGCAGGCGCCGAAGAATCCGCGCCCTGGGGATACGGATTCTTCGCGCTGCGGCGCTCAGA
>SCTZ01000070.1 GCA_004297765.1 Chloroflexota bacterium
CCGCGCGAGCGTTCGCGCGGGCAGGATGCCCGCGCTCCCAGGACCAGCCTCCACTATCCTGGTCGCTTCTATGGCGTCGGAGTTGCGGACGGCTGGGGCGTGGAGACCACCGTCTTGGCCGCTGTGGCATCCGGCGATGGCGGAGCCGGAGTCGACGTATGCACCGCTGGCGAAGCCGAGGTTGGTGCGCGCTGCGGGGTCGCGTCCGGAGTCGGCGTGCTCTGGTGTACCACCGTGCCGGTGGGCCCCGGCGTCGCCTTCGACGTTGAGCGAGGCATAGGACCCTCCGTTGGCACGATCGTCGCCCCCGGAGTAGGTAGGAGTTGCAAGCCTTCCGCTGGTGTGGCCGTCAACCTCGGAACCGAGGGTGGTTGAGGGCTATCAGCTGGCGGCGTCGTCTCATCCGCGCCCAGGTCGGTCTCGGAAGTCTCGGCCGGCGTAGCGGTGTCGATTGGCTCGGGGGAAGGTTCAGGTATCCACGGAACCCAGCCTGCGAAGTTCTCTACCCCGACCGTGCTATACGGCGCATCGCCGTCCGCGGGCACGACAAGGTCGGCCAGGCTCTTGTCGTTCATGCCAAGCTCCAGAACCACCTCAGCGGCTTTCCCCACCGGCGCTTCGGTTACCTGCTGGAACTGCACCCCCAGGTCTTTCTCCAGTTGCGCGGCCAATGCGCTCGCCTTTCCGCCCGTCCGATCGATCAGGCGTGACTCCGCTCGCGGCTGGCCGGGCACAGGTATTCCAACACGGTAGCCTAGCTTCGCCAGCGCCGTGCTCAGCCGTGCCGCCAGGCTCGGCTCGCCGGTGTTGTTCACCACGACGACCTTCGTCTCTGCCATCGCTACACCGCTGGCCGGGTCTTCCCAGAGGCGGCGGGCAAAGGCGCGGATCTGGCTCCAAGAATGGTCCGCGGAGCTGGGGATCGCCACGTAGGCACCGCCGGGCCCGGTGCCGCTGGCAAGATAGTTGTCTGTGGTCAGCGCGGCTTGGAAGATGCGCACGTCCTTCCAGCCCAGGAGAAACTGGCTGAGCTGGCCCACCTCCAGGATGGGATAGTCCGTGTCGACGTGACGCGCCGCGATAGCAAGAATCTGCGGCAGACGAAGTAGTCCGGTCGGCTCGAACAGCCGTGTCTTGAAAGCCTCCATAATCAGCCGCTGGCGTTGCGAGCGAGCGAAATCCGTTCCTTCGCTCATATTGTCGAGCGCTTCCCTGGCCCGGGCAAACTGGATGGCGCGCTCCCCGCTCATGTGCTGTACACCCTTGTTGAAACGCACCACCGTCCAACTGGAGTCGATCGACGGATCGTCGTTGGCCGGGTAGCTGGCCGCAAAGCTGTTTGGAATGTTCACGTCGATGCCGCCAACAGCATCGATCATCTGGCGAAAGCCTTCAAAGTCCAGAGCCAGATAGTTGGAGATCGGCACTCCGAGTAAACGAGACATGGTGTCCGCGGCAAAGTTGCCCGCACCATGGCCGCCCGTGTAACGAGGCAGACGCCCACGATAGAGGCTGGGATCCCTGGCGAACGCATAGGCCGTGTTAAGCTTGCTGTACAGGGCCGTCTTGCCATCGAACAGCAATGGCACCCAGCAATCGCGCGGAACTGAGAGCAAGGTGAGCGTCTTTTGGCTCGGATCGGCAACGGCGAGCATTATCGAATCAGTCAAATAGGCGCCATCATGGCTTCCTCCTCCGTATCCAAGTAGGAGAAAGGACATGCGCGGATCGGAGGGAGGCTTGCTCGGAATCTCAAACTGCTGATCCGTCTCCGGACCAGGCACCGGAACGACCTCGGCCCCGACGGACTGCTCGCGCTCGACGCCAGTTGGTTGATCGCCTTGCGCAGGAGTGGGAGGCAGAACATATGCGGCAACGAACATCCACCCCATCCCGAGCCCTCCCAAGACATAGAGCGCCATGAACAGACCCAGCAAGGTCTTCCTGTTGAGGCTGAGGATGCGACCACGCTGCCTGTTGCTCCAGTCAGTGAAGCGCCGAGAAATTGAGGTCAGGTTCTCGTCCATCACACCGCGATTACACTTGATGCAGCCATCCACCCTCACACGGCCGTCGGACAGATCCGATATGACCCGGATCGGACAGCCCGGCGTATTATATACGGGCTGGTGGCAAGATGCTAGAAAGCCGATGGACGGTAACCTAAGACCAGGAGAGCATCAACTCGTCGGACAACGGCATGCCCAGCGCCTGCAGAGCGGATCGGACCTGCTCCACGGCTTCGTCTCGCACAATGGCCAGCGTGTTGGAGCCAGGCACCGGATGCAAGTGGGGGCCGATGTGCGGGTCGGCCAGCAGAGCGGATAGGATCTCGGGAGATTGGACCTGAAGAAGTGCCGCCGATACCAGGGCCCCGCGCCCCCAGTCCTTGGCCCAGCGTCGAACCATGGCCGCAACCTCGGCCGGTAGTGGACCAACGTGCCACTTCTCCAGTGCCGAGATGATACTTTCGGCATCCATGCCTTGACGGGCGGCGCTACGCAGGCTGGCGGCACTCAGCCCTAGCGTATCATCGGATGCGCCATCGGCAAAGGAGCGCAGGGTACGCAGGAGATGTATGCTCGGCACACGCTGTCGGAACGTGATGTGGCCGCTTGCATCCACGCTGAGGACTGGCTGGGACAACTCGTCGAGCCCTTCGTCCAGAGCCAAGAGGCGATCGGAGCAGAGCATGCGATCGTACAGAGGCTTGAGATTGGTAGACGAAACCAGCGCCACCGTCGGAGCCAGCCGCCGCCCGAGAAAAGGCGCGATAGCAGGATCGGCGTACAGAGCGTCGAGGATCGGCTCGTCAGCCGTTTGCAGAACAGCCGAGCCGCGCCGCACGACGATCCGCTCGTGCTGAGCGTCCCACTCCTCCAACGTGCGCCGCACATTCTGGGGAAGAGGCGTCTTGCTTACCTCCTCCAGAAAGGTGATCATTGCCGACGCGCTGAAGCCGCCTTGCTGAGCGCGATAGGCCGATTCACGGGTCAAACGGTACTCGACAACCTGCTCCGCGCGAACCCGCTCGGCCATGCGATCGAGCTTGAACAGCACGTCCTCGCCGGTCGGCGGGAATGCAAAAACCTGGAAATTCGGCTGCACGACCACGTGCGGCTCGGCCGGCGCAAACACGGGCGACTGACCTCTCAGCAACCGAGCTCCCTCGGGAGTGATGCGAAACGCCGTGAGCTCCTCACCACTCGCACCGCCCAGATCGACCGCTCCCAGCCAGTACAACGCCCTGGTCACGATCACCCGGATCAGGCCGGCCTCGACCAGGTTCCAACCGTCGTCGTCATCCATGATGCGACCGAATGTACGGTTGTTGGCATCCTCGAACGACCACCCCATCGGGTTGTCGCCACCGTACGGCAAGCCCCAAGACTGTCCATAATAGTAGGAATGGTCCCGCGATACGTGCCTTCGCGAAAACAGGAAGTCGTAGCTCCGCTGTCTGATCCGTTCGACCACGTGCTGGACGGGAATCCATTCCCCGCTCGGCAACTCCGCCAACTCGGCGATGACCCTGCCGCGGGCCTTGATTACAGGCGGCAACGCCCCGCGCCCTCCTCCTCGGGTCGTGACCTTCAGCCCGGCGATGCGGAACAACTCACACCAGCGTGCCGTCTGGCAGAAGGACTCGTACAGCAGCCGCAGTCGATCGCCGGCCGGCTGGCTCAGGAACCCCTCGACACCCTCTCCGACCACTAGCTCGCCCGGGCGCAATACCAGCAGAGCGCACTCCTCCAGCAAGGCACGCAGAAACGGCAGGCGGTCCAGATCGTCCTCCGACCGGGCAGAGGCGGCACGCTCCGATACGACCAGGGATTCATCGATTTGCACCAGCGCTCGCTTCATGATCTGGCCTCGTGTTGTCAGCGGGATCGACGCTCGCTCGGCACTGGCAAGCAAGGTGTAAGCGTCGCGCAAGAGGGCGCCAGGATTCGATGCCAGGACGACCGGTGGTGCAACACACGATTTCACCGCCAAGGACACACCGGGCAAATGCGCGCGAATCTCGGCTGGCACCACGAGCCGCCATCCCGGAGTGCTCAAGTCGACGATCGAGCCGCCGGTGCGAGGACCCGCAGTAAACGCCAGTCCGAGCACCCCAAGACGCGCCACCACGTCCTCGAACCTGTCGGAGCCACGATTCCAGGGTGAGCCTATTCCCCTCCGGTACCCAAACGAGTTGGCTTTCTTGTCCTGAGGCGGCAATCGTCCCTCTCGCTCCAACGCATTCCTCAGCCAATCGCTCGAAGCGTCGCCACCCGCGAGCAGCAATCGGTCCAGAAGCAGCCGCTCGATGGGTTCAAGGTCGGCCAGCGCCGCTCGGATCCGCTCGGGATCGAACAGAGTCGGCGCCACGAGCTGAATCAGGGCGAACTTGCCTTTCCCTTTGATGTCCAGTCCACGCTGTCGCGCCATCTGCTGGAGTGAAGGATTTCCATAGCTCTCGAGAATGGTCACCGCCGTGGTCGCCATCAGCTATCCTCCATCAAGCGCGGGGCGTGACCCAGCCGTGTCAGCTCCGTCACCAGCTTCTCGACCGCCCCCGGCTCGACGGCGATCAGTCGAGGCGAGAAGGCGTGAATAAGTTGCGTCCGAAGCGACGTCGCGGCCAGCAGTTCTGTCAGAAGCAGATCATCAGCCAACTCTATCAACGTAAGATCATCATATAGGCGCGCCGTGCCGTAGCTGATCCACCACTTCCCGAGCTTGGCTCGCGCAGCCTCCGGCAGTGCGCCTCCGGATCGATCCGCCAGAAACGAGCACAACTGCTCAACCGTGACACCCGCCTCGAACAGCGCCTGGACCTTGCCGGGCGATAGCCGATAGCGCAGCCCTGCGGTCGAGAAATCCGCCAATTCCCCGGCCTGGGTCAGTGCTCCATACACCCGGACATCCGGGGTCCCAGCCGGCACAAGCACCGTGAGATCATCGCCCACGACCAGCGGCGCCGCCCGTTCTCGCCCCTCCACCAGAACGTCGCGTTCCAAGAGCGCGCCGGCCTCGGGCCGCACACGAAACGCCAGCAGGGAGTCCCCTTCGCAGGCCACCTCGACTAAACCGAGCCAACTGAGCGGGCCCGAGAGGATCGCCGCCACAATGGCACTCCTCAGAGCTATCCAATCGATCGGCTTCTTGACGTGCAGCGACTCGGGAGGCTCGTCGGGATCCGCCAGCCACCAGCCGCCGAAACTATAGGTCGACGTGGTTTCGCTAAACAAGGTCGGGGCGAGTCTGCGCAATCGATCGAAGAACGATGCGAAATCGTACCACACGCCCGCGGCCATCCGCCCCACCGTACTCGCTACCAACCGCCGTGCGCGCAGAACGTCCGAAGACAGCTGTGGGAAGGAAGTAGAGATCCCCCGATAACACCGCAACTGAAACCGACCGCTCTTCCCCACCAGCAGCCGCATCTCGCCCCAATCATTCATCTCGCGCCAGGCACGGCAGAGCAACGCCAGCCGCGTTCCGGGCGGACGATCGAGCACGCGCAGCAAGCTGTCCTCATATACAGCCCACCTCTTCCCACCTTCGACAATCCCTAGCCTGGCCAGGAGATGGGCGGCGAACGCAACTGCCTCGAGTGGCTGGCCGATCTGAGTGGACAGACGGCCAAGATCGGCGTCCGCAAAGAGTCCCGCCTCGGGTCGCAGACGCATTGTCGGGCGTTCCCGAGCCAGGAAAACAGGGTTCTCACCACGTCCAAGCTCGTCCGGATCAACCTCGAACCGGGCTAGGTCCGGGCGTGTCGGCTGAGTTGCCGACGGTTGTTGCTGACGGACGCGACCGCCTGCGATCTCCCCGCAGACGATCAGCAACAACTCACCGATGCTGAGCTGAGGTCGCGTGTCTCGCGTCGCGCCGTACGCCCGCTCAGGCTGAGCGGGCGCGGCGACCGGTCGGGCTAGGCTGTCCAGTTGCCGCAGCCGAGCGACGACCACGCGCGGAACGCGATAGGCTGTGGGCCCCTGACCCTGTCGGTATTCAGTCATCAGCAGGCCAAGGTCAAGAAGCTCGGCAATCGGCACATTCTCGTCCGACCAACCCAACGCACGGTATCCCTCTCGTATCGCGAAATCATAAGCAGGCGCGACTGAGCCCTGCAGTTGTGCGATGTCGAGCACC
This sequence comes from Chloroflexota bacterium, assembly GCA_004297765.1. GTDB lineage: Bacteria > Chloroflexota > Dehalococcoidia > FW602-bin16 > FW602-bin16 > FW602-bin16. The sequence goes on from SCTZ01000070.1 coordinate 6,145, forward strand.
CGTCGTCCGTCCTCATGCAGAGACGCCAGAGTATGGTCGATACGATCGCCCGAGGATAGGACAGGAACCAGAGCCTGGATGAGGTCGATCTTGGAGGAGCGACCAGTTGTGCTCACTCCACGGCGGCGCGCTATCTCGCGTAAGTGAGGAAGTGTATCGTGGCCGAGCAGACGCTGGAGTTCATCTTGGAGTGATTCCTCGGGCCTTTGAGCGCTGGGCATCGGGTAACCCATGCCGGATAAATCGGTGGCTCCGCCTGTCGCGAAGGAGGCTCGATCCCGAACCCACTGCAGCAGCATGGCGCCGACGTGCTGGCAGAAGCCTGGCGTTCCGCAGGAACAGGAGGGAGCCAGTTTTCCTGCTTGATTACTCGCGGCGACCTGGTAGATGCGCCGCCAGGTGCCGACCACGCTCCCGCGCAGCGTCGCCTCCTGAAATATCGTGTCGAAGACGTGCTGGTCGCGCTGCAGCGCCTGGGCCCGCGCAAAGGTCCGCTCCCCGAGCAATTGTCGCAGTTGCGCTTCATCTATTTCGAACGCCCGGACTGTTGGATGCCTGTATACCATTCTTCTCTACTTCAACAAACGGAGAAATCCCTTCCCATCGCGCTCGTCATCGACCATCCGAGCCTGAGCCACCACGGTTGCCGGACGGAACTCGGCAATCTCGTCCTCGTAAAGGATGTCATACCGATAGCCTTGCTCGGTAAGGAACATCTGCCGGTTAGCCGCGAACTCCTGGTCGCGGGTATCTCGTGTCACCAGGGTGTAGAAGTGTGCCAGCAGCCCGTTGCGTTTCGGGCGCAGGATGCGCCCGAGGCGCTGCGCCTCTTCCTGCCTGGAGCCGAACGTGCCGGAGACTTGCACCGCGACGCTGGCGTCGGGCAGATCGATCGAGAAGTTGGCCACCTTAGAGACGACCAGCAGGCGAATCTCGCCCTCCCGAAAAGCGGCGTACAGCCGCTCACGCTCGACGGTCGGCGTCTTGCCCATCAAGAGCGGAGCCTGATACCGCTCCGCGATCTCCTGCAACTGGTCGATATACTGGCCGATAATCAACATCTGGTCTTCGGCGTGCTTCTCCACCAGTTGGTCCAGGACGCTCAGCTTGAGCGGGTTCTCGGCGGCGATGCGATATTTCTCACGCTCCTCGGCCACGGCGTAGGACAGTCGGCGCTCATCGGGCATCCTGATCCTGACCTCGTGGCACTCGGCCGTGGCAATCCACCCCTGGCGCTCCAGATCCCGCCAGGGCATGTCGAACTTCTTCGGCCCGATCAACGAAAAGACGTCGCTCTCGCGCCCATCCTCGCGCACCAGGGTAGCGGTCAAGCCGAGCCGTCGCCGTGCCTGGATCTGCGCGGTCACACGGAAGACGGGTGCGGGAAGCAGGTGCACCTCGTCGTAGATGATGAGCCCCCAGTCCCGCTCGTCGAACAACGCGAAATGTGGAAAGTCCTCGCTTCGAGCCGGTCGATAGGTGAGCACCTGATACGTCGTGACCGTTACCGGTCTGATCTCCTTGCGCTCACCGCTATACTCGCCGATCAGGTCCGGAGTGACGTCCGTCTTGTCGACGATCTCGTGGATCCACTGCCGGGCCGCCACGATGGACGGCGTGAGAATCAAAGTGTTGCAACCCAGCCTGGACATGATGCCGAGTCCGACGATGGTCTTGCCAGCCCCACAGGGCAATGCGATCACGCCGCTGCCCCCGTGGGCAGTCCCCCCCGCGTGAAAGACGGCAATCGCCTCCTGCTGGTAGGCGCGCAACTCGAACGGTGTTCCAGACAGCGTGGCATCCGCACGGAGTCCAACCGCCAGCGGCGTTCCGGACACGTATCCCGCCAGATCCTCGGCTGGATATCCGAATTGAACCAGCGCCTGCTTGATGTGGCCGCGCTGGGCCGGATTCACTATGAGCGCGCCCGCCGGATGAGCTCCCTCCAGCAAAGGCGCCAGCCGACGATGATGCGCTATCTCTGCCAATAGGGCTCGATCCTCGGAGACCAGCAGAAGCTGGCCCTCCTCCTTGATCAGCTTGACACGACCGTAGCGCGAAACGTAGTCCACGACGTCCACGCGCACGTTGCCGGGCAGATCGTACTTGCCCAGGCGCTCCAGAGCACCCACGACGAAATCGGCGGTAAGACCGGCGGCCGCCGCGTTCCACAGGGAGAGCGGCGTGATACGGTACGTATGGATGTGCTCCGGGCTTTTCTCCAGCTCGGCAAAGCGCGCCAGGGCATCCCGCGCCTCCTCGTAGCGCGGATTGTCCACTTCGAGGAGCACGCTCTTGTCGCTCTGAACCACCAGCGGATTGTCAGGATTGTAGCTCATAGACACAATTATGCCCCGGAATGGCGCATCAGTTCAACTTCGACCAACGATGAGACCATCCATCACGCTTTCTAATACCCTGTCAGGTCGATTGCAGGACTGGTTCAAGCCCTGTATACTTACCAGCGCCATGGATACGCAGACCGCAACTGACCAGCGCATCGCCGCTACGCTCAGGTCCACCTTCGGCTTCAGCTCCTTCCGTCCGCTGCAGGAGGAGGTCGTGCGCTCCGTCCTACGCGGACGGGACGTCTTTGTGCTGATGCCGACGGGCGGCGGCAAGTCGCTCTGCTACCAATTGCCCGCGCTGCTTCTGGACGGGATGACCGTGGTGATCTCGCCACTCATCGCGTTGATGAAGGACCAGGTGGACGCGCTCCAGTCCCTGGGCGTCTCGGCCACCTGCATCAACAGTTCGCTGCCCCCCTCGGAGTCCAGCCGGCGCCAGGCGGCCGTGGCTCGGGGTGAGGTGAAGCTGCTCTATGTCGCGCCCGAGCGGCTTATGATGCCGGGCTTTCTGCACCTGCTCTCCACCGTCCGGCTGACCTTCTTCGCCATCGACGAGGCCCACTGCATCTCCGAGTGGGGACATGACTTCCGCCCCGAGTACCGCGAGCTGAAGCAGTTGCGCGAGCACTTTCCGTCGACCGTCCTGGGGGCTTTCACCGCTACCGCTACGCCCCGCGTGCAGGTGGACATCAAGAAGCAACTCAGACTGGAGCGGGCGGCCAGCTTTCAGGGCAGCTACAATCGGGCCAACCTGTTCTACGAGGTGCGTCCCAAGCAGGATTCCTACCGTCAGCTGGTCGCCTACCTGAGGCCGCGCGTCCACGACTCCGGCATTATCTACTGCCAGGCCCGGGCCACCACCGAGAGACTGGCCGAGAGGCTACGCCGCGACGGCTTCAACGCGGCGGCCTATCACGCCGGCATGGAGAACGACGCGCGCCGGCACACACAGGAATCCTTCATCAGAGACGACACGCGCATCATCGTCGCGACCATCGCCTTCGGCATGGGCATCGACAAGCCAGACGTCCGCTTCGTCATCCATCACGACCTGCCGAAGAACCTGGAGGGCTACTACCAGGAAAGCGGCCGCGCCGGACGCGACGGTGATCCGAGCGATTGCATCCTGTTCTACAGTTACGGCGACGTGGTCAAGTACCAGCGTTTCATCGACGAGAAGCAGACGGAACAGGAGCGCCAGATCGCCAATCAGCAATTGCGGCGGATGGTTGATTGGGCCGAAAGTACCACCTGCCGTCGGCGCGCTCTGCTGGCCTATTTCGACGAGTCCTTCGAGGGACAATCCGGCCGCTGCTGCGACGTGTGCGATGCGCGCACCGCGGGAGTTGCCCCCGCCCAGGACGTCGACTACACCGTTCCGACCCAGATGTATCTCTCCTGCGCCAAGCGCACTGGAGAGCGTTTCGGGAGCACCTATCTGATCGAGGTTCTGCGCGGCTCCCGCGGCGAGCGGATTTTGCGCCTCGGCCACGACAAGCTCTCCACCTACGGCATCGGTCATGATCGTCCCAAAGAGGAATGGACCTACCTGGCCCGCGCCCTGCTGCGCGAGGGCTACACCCGCCAGGACGAGAACGACTACAACGCCATCAAGGTCACCGAGCGCGGCCACGCCGTCCTCTTCAAAGGCGAGCGGGTAATTCTCCCGGAGGCGCCACAGCCCGTAACCGCGCGCTCCGAGGCGGAGAAGACAACGCGAGGATCCACTTACACGGGCTCTGGTCGCCCCGAGCTGACCGAGCCGGTGGACGAAGGTCTCTTCGAGGAGCTCCGCACGCTGCGCAAGCGTCTGGCCGATGAGCGGAGCGTTCCTCCCTACGTGGTCTTCCATGACACCACGCTACGGCAGATGGCCGCCGAGCTCCCTGCTACCCATGAAGCACTGTTGAACATCTATGGCGTGGGTGAGCGCAAGGCGCTCGACTACGGACCGGCCTTCCTGTCCTGCGTCGTGAAGTACGCGCGGGAGCATGGAATCCAGTTGGGCAGCCGCCCCAGACCAGCACCACTCGCCAGGCCCGCCACGCGGCTCAAGGGCGAGCTGAGCGACAGCGTCTGGGAGACACTGGACCTCTTCCGGAAGGGCATGAGCGTGCCGGAGATCGCCGCCACCCGCGGACTGGCCACCGTAACGATCGAGGGACACCTCTCCGAAGCCATGGAAGCCGGCGAAGAGCTGCCGCTGGAGCGCCTCGTGAGCCAGGAGAAGCGCCGCGCCATCGAGTCCGCCTTGGCTACCGTCGGCGGCGACCGTCTGCGGCCCGTGATGGACTACCTGGGCAGCGGCTACACCTACGGCGAGCTGCGGTTCGTGCGGGCGGCGCTGCGATGGGGGACGTCGCCGGATGAGAATGATCCAGGGCAAATCAGCGGGCTGTAGGCTAAACGACAAGAAGAACCGCCAAGTGCCCATGGACAGCTTGCAGAATAGGACTCCGTCCGGTATGATGATAGTGTCATGGTGTCACCTCTTGGTTCTAGGAGCCCGTGATGACTAGGTTAACCCTTCGCCTACCCGATGACCTACACCGACGCCTTCGCGTGACATCGATCGAGACGGGAACATCCCTGAACGAGTTGATTGTCGCCGCCGTGAGCCAATCGCTCGGACAAAGCGAACTATCGACGACAGAACAAGGTTCGCTTGTGGAGCAAGCGCAGTCTTTGCGTCGGGCGCTCGATGATCTAGTGGTCGAACTGGATGCAACCCAATATCTGCAAGGGATTTGTCCAGTGGAATTGCCATCGCGAGAGGAACTCGTCAGAACACTGCCCAGACTCAATCCTCCTCTATCGGCCACTGTGATCGAAGAGCGGCAGGAGCGCATGTAGGGTCGTGCTGTTCTACTACGTAGATACCAGTGCCCTCGCCAAGCACTATCTGCCAGAAACCGGCTCCGAGTGGATCGCTGCTCTTCTCGCGTCAGAGCCAGTCACGATGTCCGTCCTCGCGGTAACGGAACTGGCGTCCGTACTAGCTCGTAGAACGCGCGAGGGAGATCTGACGCCCCAGCAGCGGGATACCATCTTCCGACGATTCCTTCAAGACTCGCAAGGGGTTCCGGGATACGTCATGCTCGGGCTTACCCAGCGCGTGTCTCATGAGGCGACAAGGCTGCTGCTCACGAGCCCATTATCAATCCACCTGCGCACGCTGGATGCGCTTCACTTGGCCAGCGCACGATTGGCATTCGCCCGTGCCCGGCGACGCGGCGTTGCCAACGCGTATCTAGTCACGTCCGACCGCACCCTTGCAGCGGCCGCGAGTTGGAGTGGGTTCCAGGCAATCAACCCCGAGAACTTTCCGTAAGCGCACGTCGGAAACACCCCATCTTCCCCCCAACCGCGCCTTCCCGGGCCCGCTTTCTGCTCAAACAAGACCTGGGAACCGGTTGAGCGACGCGGTAGGGAGCCGTATAATCTGGTCTGTCCTCAGACCGCGTCGGCCGTGCCACTTTCCGTGATGTGGATGCTTCGTGCAAGTTTCCCAGGGGACGGGATCGTCCGGGCGCGGTTCATCCCGCAACCTGCATGAGGCATCCACATTGAAGAGGAGAGAAGAGGAGAATCGCGTGATAGTGCGTGTTGTTAAGATGAGTATGGTGGCGATTGCGCTCACGCTCCTGCTGGCGGGGACAGCCAGCGCCGAGCCGGAACCGCAGTTCAAGTTCGGCTTCAAGTTCCTGGCCGACCAGATCCCAGACGTGGTCGGTATGCCCTTGGAGAACGAGTTCTTCGACCCAATCGATGGTATCTCGCATCAGGAGACCAGCACGGGGATGTTGATCTGGCGCAAAGCCGACAACTGGCTAGCCTTCACTGACGGGGTCCGCACCTGGATCCACAGTGCCTCCGGCATACAGGTGCAAAACGGCGACGGCACGCTTGTCGAACAGACTCTCGAGCCACCGTCGGCTGTGCCAGTGACACAGGCCGTACAAGCCGCGCCCGCCACTTCGCCGCCACCCAGGACCACGGCCTCGGCTGGCTCGGTTCTGGACAACAATCTGATCGTGTCCTGGTACGGCAATCCCAATACCGGGGCGATGGGCGTGCTGGGACAGTTCGAAGGCGCGGATCTGGCCGCGCGCTTGCAGCGGCAGGCCAACGCTTACGCTGGACTAACCGATAAGAACATTCTGCCGGCCTACGAGCTAATAGCCGTGGTTGCGCAGGCCAGTCCGGGAGTCGATGGACTCTGGCGACGGCGCGAGACGACCGAGATCATGGACTCCATGCTACAGCAGGCCCGGGACAACGGGTTCGTTCTCATCCTGGACGTTCAGGTCGGTCACAGCACCGTTCCGGATGAGCTCGAGGCTCTGCGCCCCTATCTGGAGCAGCCGGACGTCTACCTGGCACTCGATCCGGAGTTCGACATGTGGCCGGGGCAGATACCAGGCGAATACTTCGGACATACCTTGGCCAGCGAGGTCAACTACGCCATCGGCTTTCTGGAGAACGTCATCCAATCCAAGAATCTGCCGCCCAAAGTGCTGATCGTCCACCAGTTCACGTATAACATGTTGCCCGACAAGGAGAACATCGTCAGCAGCCCCCTGGTGGACGTCGCTCTCGACATGGACGGCTTCGGCGCTCAGTCTTTGAAGCTGGCCACATGGAACATGGTTATGCAGAAGCCTCTCCAGTTCGCCGGCGTCAAGCTGTTCTATGACCAGGATCCGGGTCTGTTCACCCCTCAGGATGTGATGGGACTGACCCCGGTGCCATCGGTGGTGATCTATCAGTAGCTAATCTTTCGCCTGCTCGTCCTCCATCACACGCCTCTGCTACACTGGAAACAGGGGGCGTGAGATGAGCGAAGGGCAGGCGATTCCATCGCTGTCGTACCGAGATCTATTCTGGATCTTCCTGAAGGCTGGGCTGTCCTTCGGCGGCGGTCTCGGTATCCTGGCTGTCCTCGAAGACGAGCTGGTCACCCGACGTCGGGCCGTCACCAGGGAGGATTTCCTGGCTCTTTATGGCCTCGGTCGGATCGTGCCCAGCGGCACGATGACGGCCCTGGCCGTGGCCTACGGCTATCGGTTCGGCGGCCTGCCCGGGACCGTGATCACCCTGACGGCTCTGGTGCTCCCAGCTTTCGTGATAACCGTGGTGCTGACCGCCGCCTTCGTGTACCTCAAAGACAGCCCGTTTCTCAGCCTGCTCCCAGTGACCATCCTGCCCGCGGCCCTGGCCTTCATCGTGGTAGCCGCGCTCAAGCTGGGACGGGATGTCTTCCGGCCCTCCCTCGATCTCGTGCTCGCCGCCACAGCGTTCCTAGGAGCCTTGCTCCTGGGCATCAACCCGGCCCTACTGCTTATCGCGGGCGGCGTGGCAGGGATCATCGCTTTTCGGCGCACGGGAGAGAAGAAGTAGATGGGGCTCCTGAACCTCGCCCTGCTCATCTTCGTCTTCAACGTCCTCACGTTCGGCAACGGGCCGATCATGATCCCATTGCTTCAGAAATCTCTCGTGGATGAGCAGGGCGTCCTCACCGTGGATCAATTGCTCTACGCCTTCACCATCGCGCGCGTCACCCCCGGTCAGGCCAACGTCTACGTAGCATCCATCGGTTATATGCTGTACGGCATCGTCGGCGCTATCCTGACCACCATAGTCATTCAACTGCCGGGCTATGCCATGCTGCCGCTGCTGAAGGGCTATGAGCGGCTGGGAGCCACCCGGGCCGTGCGGGGCTTCACGCGAGGGCTGACGAGCACCTCGGTCGGACTCATCTTCGCCGCCACGCTGGGCATCGCTCGCACTTCCCTAACCGGCTGGATCAGTTGGCTGGTCTTCGCTCTCACCTTTGTGCTCACATATGTTTTGAAGAGGAACGCCATCCTGAGCCTCGTCATCGCCAGCGCCGTGGGCCTCGCGCTCACACTGTGGCTTTAGAGGGTGTCTGACAAGGCGGACCTCGCATCCCCACCCCCAGGGCACATGCAATGTGCCCCTACAGCGCGCCTCCCGTAGGGGCACATTGCATGTGCCCTGGGGCAGGGATGGGGGACATCGGCACTATGGCTTCTCAGACACCCTCTAGTGCATCGTTCGGGCTATTCTTCGAATGCCATCTCGGCCACAACCACGCCCACAGTGCGCTGGAGCAGCGTTCGAATAAACGGCTGCTTGGCCAAATCGGCGACCTGGCCTTCAGCTAGTTGGGCGGCCACAGCTAGGGATTGGTCGCGGCCCGCGCTATCTCCCTGGCGATCCAGGAGCCAGGCCTGACGACGCAGACGTCGCCGCCACAACTCACGGGCGGTCGAGTCCAGTAGCTGCTGAACCAGAGGTCGGAACTGCTTGTCACTCCAGCGATACCCCTTAGGGACCGGCATCGCGTCCAGGGCAAGAATGGTGCGCTCCAGGTCGAACAACCAGAAGTCGAAGCATGATCGATCGGCCAGGCGCCCACTGGAGCGGATAAGATCCGGCCGATTGGCGTACGGCGCGTCGTCCAACTCGGGTCGAACGATCGTCTCGTCTTCTCGCGGCGGGTAGGCATCATACACCAGCGGCTCCCAAAGCTCGAAGACCGGAGGAATGCTGTGGCGGGTGGCGGCGTTCACCTCTACCGCGGCGGCTAGCGCACCACGGGCGGCGGCTAGATCCACCTCCACCAGCTCGATGCCGCTCTCTTCCAACTCGCCGATCATCTCCTCCAGCACATCTTCCGTCGCGTGCTGCAGGCCGAAGCTGTCTTTGACGCCATAGAGCTCGTTGCTGAAGAAATCGGCTATCAACAGGGCACCCGCCTCCGTTTTGCGAACCACCAGGATAACCTGGCCGCCGTCTCCATCGATCGTGCTCATCAGCACGCGCTCGACAGGCGGAAGCTCCATGGCTTCCTCTCGCTGAGTGCCGTTCACCACGTGCATCCTCAGCCGGCGGACTGCCGCGGCAGCTTCGTCGCGAATCTCTGCGGTTTGCGCGGTATGGGCGACGCGCTCAATAGGCCCGATCGCCCCACGGTCCCCTAACCGGACCAACTCGGCTAGAGCAAAACGCTGGGAGACAGGGTCGGCCAGGTGCAGCACGGCCCGCAGCAACCAGGTAGAACGAGCGTGTAGCTCCGCGGTGGCTCGGTTCAGGACTGCCCGTCGCCGCTCGGCTGGTAGGACGGAGAGATAGCCCAGAACCTCCGCGAGGATCTCGCCGTCGGGCGGCCAATATAGGGTCGCTTCTGCGGCAGCCGTGACAAGGGCCGCCTCGCCATCGCGGAGGCTCGCAAGAAAGGCCAAGCGCCGCTTGGCCTCGCCGCGCTCCGGCCATCCAGCCCGCCGCTGGGCGCCAAACCGCACCATGTCGGTCACGCCTGGATTCTCCGCAATGCGCTTCAGGAAACGCGGCGTCTGCGGCCCAGCCAGGCCACCAAGCAACTCGAAGGCGAAGGCCGGAACCTGAGCCCGCCCCTCCAGGAGTCGCCGTGTCAGCACCTCCGGACCCTGCCGCCTTGCATCCCACAGACGCTCGATCAGCGGGGTCAACGCCGCCGCATCGCCCTCCATTACCGCCTGGTCGATACGGTCCAACAACGAGTGAATGTCAGACTCGGTGGGCGTGGATCGCAACTGCCTGGGTTTCCTATTGCCGACTTTTCGTGTTGCCACTGGCTCTCTCCAAATCCAAAACTACGAAGATGGCAGATGTATCCACGAACACGCTCAACTATCGTAGTACTCGTCACGGATGAGCTCGGACATCGGCACTCCTCGCAACGCGCCCATCCCATTCAGGGCGGGAGCCTGCTCTTGGGTCAGTTGAATCCGCGTTCGCACCACGACACCACGCCTCCCGTCATCATGTGTACGCCGATACCCTGTAATGATATCACAATCGCTGCCGCTCAGGCAGCTTTCCATGGCGGAAGGCAACAACCAGTGAATAGACAGCACTTGCGACCGACTTTATTCCCAGGATCTGCTGCTTCATAATCATGCTTGTTGGCCCGGCTAGTGCGATGTATAATCTGATGTATAGGAGGCGATGGCGATGAGCCGCATGGTGCGCAAGCAAGTTTACATCGAACCCAGGCAAGAGGAACTGCTGAAACGACGTGCCAAGGAACTCGGAATCAGCGAGGCCGAGTTGATCCGGCGTGGCATCGACCAGATCGCTCACATGCCTTCAGCACTACCGCCGAGCATGCAAGCATGGGAAGAAGAGAAGGCCTTCATCCGAGAGCGAATGCGGATGAGAGTCCCCCAGACCGGGCGGACGTGGACACGTGACGAGCTGTACGATGAACGCCTCGAACGCTTTTCTTCTTGACACCAATATACTGGTCTACGCCTACGATCCGCGAGACCGTGACAAGCAGGAGAGGGCGGTCCTCGTTCTCGATCACCTGGCCTCGGATGAGCGGGCATTCGTTAGTGTTCAGTGCCTATCTGAGTTTTTCAACGTGGTGACCCGGCGATTGCCAGAACCCATGATACGTGAAGAGGCCGTAGTCCGCATCGAGCGACTCGCCCGCATCTGCAGGGTGCTCAACCTCACTCCAACGGCAGTCCTGGAGGGTTGCCGCGGCGTGGTGCACCATCAAATGTCGCTGTGGGACGCCCTCATCTGGGCTGTCGCCAAGCTCAACCAGGTTCCCTGCGTGCTCACCGAGGACGCCAAGCACGGACGTTTCCTGGAAGGAGTTCTGTACTTGAACCCCTTTTCTCCCGAGTTCGACCTGAGTGTGCTGAGCCGATAAGCGATCTCTCCCACTTGGGGAACCGTTTCACAGTTCCCCAAGGATATCTCTTGTCCGACGCACCAACTCCCGGGCGTATTCGGTGAAGGTCCCCTGGCCCCAGTAGCGAAAGCAACTGGTCTCGCACAGCATGAGATGAATTAGCGCACGCCGGTACTGGTCGGACTCCGGCAGAGGTGTCTGGAACTTCCGATGGAAGAGCGCGCTCACGTTCTCGATCTCGGATAGCTCGTGCTCGTACCCCTTGGTCCAACTGAGGTTCTGCGTCCAGTTCCCGCCATCCTCGTCCATATGAAACCGCGATTCTTCCCGCTTGCTTTCCTCCATGGCCAGGGCCACCGCCTCGGGAGTGGGATTACTGCCTACCTTGGTCCAGATTCGATGCTGCCAGACGGGCTGAACCGGAATGAACTGATCCTGCCCGCAACCTAATTGGTCCAGTATCTCCAGATACTCGGTGCCGTTGAGAGAGACGATTCCCGATCCTTCGATCTCCTGGCCGAAGACGCTCTTGTACTTGGGAGGAAACTCGTTCATCATGACTCCCCCGTTCTCCCCGTCACCGATCTGGACGACATACGGCGGGATCTGCGTGCCACCCAGTTCTTGCCACCCACTCAGCGATCTGGCTTCGTAGAAAGGCTGAAGCTGGGCCACCAGCTTGGTATCGCTGCCCTGCGTCTTCACGAGGGCGACGATGCCTGCCTCGTCCCCATGGGAGTTGCGGGCAATGAGCATGTGTGGCAGGTGCGGACGTTTAACTCCCGAGCCGTCCAGGTTCTCGATGGTGTGCTCCTGAACCATCACCCATCTATAGCCGCACTCTTTCAGAGCCTTTACGACCTCGTAGCACTGGTCGGGATTGTTGGGGAGGGACATCTCCGGTAGCGAGAAGCCCCTGACTCGCGAGAGCGCCCGCAAGCCAAAGATGGCGGCGAAATGCTCTTGCCAGGCCCGGATATGAAGTCTCAGATCACTGGCCGGAGTGGAGGGCGCCACCGGATGTGACCAGAAGGTTCCCAGCCACTCCACGTAGGGCCAGTAGCGCGGATCGTTGGTGATGCGCCCCAGATCTTCGAGCACGCCGCCATCGCCCATCTTGGCCAATCCCCAGAGCAGGTCCCCGGAGTAGTCCAACATGGCGCGGGGCTGCTTGCCGGCATCTACCAACTCAGGGATCATGTGAGCCATTCTGCGATAGCACCACTCGAAGACCGGCGCGTTGTGATTGTCGCCCAACCATTGATGCTGCATCATGTAATCGAGGTAACTGACCAGATCGGCCACCTGCAGGTCGGCTCCGTCAGGCCTTCCCTCGGGCACGATGGGCTGGTGCATATGCAACGCCAGACCAAAGGCTGCCTTCACATCACGCACACTAACGCCCGTGGCCGGGGCATAGAAGGGTCCTCCCTCGGCCAGGGCCCGCGCTATCTCCTGTTCGTGTCCCGAAACCACAGGCCAGCCGTCTACGATTCCGTGTTTCATGAGCGTCTCCTCCATGAGCATAGTTTGTTCAATCAACTTTCAGCCTAACCGGCGCTGACGTGTGCCGTCAAGTGTACGTTTCGTATCGCGCCACTCTTCCATGTTCAAAATGGCAAAGAGAGGAGCAGGCCCTTCACGAATCGCCGTCAGTGCGGTACAATGGGTGCCTAACCACTATGTCTGAACACTCTCAGCGGGACTTCATACGCCTGGAGGACCTCTCCAAGAGCTATCGGGAGGGAGCGCGCACGCGCGTCGTGTTGCACCAGGCCAACGCGGGCTTCGCCAGGGGCGAATCGGTAGCTATCCTGGGCCGCAGCGGCACCGGCAAGAGCACCTTGCTGAACCTCATCGGCGGCATCGATCTGGTCGACGGCGGAGCCATCTGGCTGGACGGTCAGAACCTGACCAGCCTGGACGAGCGCCGCCGCACGCTGTTCCGCCGCCAGAACGTGGGCTTCGTCTTCCAGTTCTTCAACCTGATCCCGACCCTGACGGTCTGGGAGAACGTGGTCCTGCCGCTGGAGCTCAAAGGGCTGAACGGGAAAGAGTCCCAACCGCGCGTGGAGTACTTGCTGGAAGCCGTGGGACTGCTGGATCGTCGCAAGACGTTCCCCGATCGCCTATCCGGCGGAGAGCAGCAACGGGTGGCCGTTGCGCGCGCCCTGGTCCACGATCCCTTCCTCGTTCTGGCCGACGAGCCGACCGGAAACCTGGACGAAGAGACCGGTCACCAGATCCTAACCCTTCTGGACCGTCTGACACGCCAGGCAGGCAAGAACATGATCCTGGTTACCCACAGCGCGGACGCCGTGGAGCACGCTGATCGCGTCCTGCACCTGCGCAACGGGCAGCTAGTGGAGGAGCCGGGATCCTGAAGCAGAGCCACACCTTCTCCTCGCGCACCCTCTGGCAGATCGGCTGGCGCTACCTGTGGCGGCATCCCTGGCAGAGCGCACTCATGATCCTGGGCATCGCGCTGGGCGTGGCCGTGGCCGTGGCTATCGACCTGGCCAATGTCAGCGCCAGTCGCGCCTTCGATCTCAGCACCGATGCCATCGTCGGACGAGCCACCCATCAGATCGTGGCCGGCTCGCAGGGGTTGGACGACACGCTCTACGTTCGGCTCCGCGCGGAGGGAGTGGTGCGTGCGGCCGCGCCCATCGTCTCCGAATACGTCTCGTCGCCTCGACTGGGGAACCGTCCACTGCAGCTCATGGGCGTCGATCCCTTCGCCGAGGCGCCTTTTCGCAGCTACATGTCTCAGGACGGGAACGCCCCCACCTCCGACCTCACGAGCTTCCTTACCCGCTCCGGCGCTATCCTGCTATCGGCCGACGTCGCCAGCCGCTACCGGCTGTCCCCGGGCACGGCCATCACGCTGGAGGTCGGCGGCTACCAGCGGCCGGCCTTCCTAGCCGGCTTGCTTCAGCCAGCCGATAATCGCAGCCAGCGCGCGCTAGACGGTGTCATACTGGCCGACATCGCCACGGCCCAGGAACTGACCGGCCGCATCGACAAGCTGGACCGAATCGACCTGATCGTGCCAGAGCGAGACTCGGCATTGATCGACCGCATCCAGTCCCAACTGCCAGAGGGCGCCCGCGTGGTGCCCGTGGCGGCCCGCACCGGCGCCATCAAGCAAATGACCGACGCCTTCCGGCTTAACCTGATGGCGCTCAGCTTGCTGGCCCTGGTGGTCGGCATGTTCTTGATCTACAACACGATGACCTTCTCGGTGGTGCAACGGCGTCCCCTCTTCGGCACTCTGCGCTGCCTGGGCGCCACCCGCCGCGAGGTCTTCGCGCTCGTTGTGAGCGAGGCACTGATCGTCGGCGTCGTGGGTGCCGGTCTGGGGCTGGTTCTCGGCACCATCATGGGACAGGGCGCAGCGCGGGCAGTTACCCAGACCATCAACGACCTCTACTTCGTGCTGAGCGTGCGCGGGGTCGAGATTCCACTGACCAGCCTGTTAAAGGGCGCGCTGATGGGCACCATGGCGACCGCGGCCGCCGCGGCCCTGCCGGCCTGGGAGGCTGCCTCTGTGCCGCCGCGGGCGGCCCTGTCGCGCTCCGGACTCGAGAGCAAGGCCCAGCGGACCGTCACGGGGGTTGCGCTGGGCGGATTGCTCCTGCTGTTGGTGGGCGTCGGTCTGCTCATGGTGCCGGCCTCGAACCTGATCGTGAGCTTTGCCGGCACCTTCGCGGTAGTGCTGGGATTTGCCATGCTAACGCCGCTAGGAACCGTGCTCTTCATGCGCATAGCTGCACTGCTCCTGGGACGCCTGTGGGGAACCCTCGGGCGCATGGCCCCTCGCGACGTGATCAACTCGTCCAGCCGCACCTCGGTGGCGGTGGCCGCGCTGATGGTGGCCCTATCGGTCACCATTGGCATCACCCTCATGGTCGGCAGCTTCCGCCACACCGTGGAGGTCTGGCTGGGCGACGTGTTGCGCGGCGACGTCTTCATCTCCGTGGCCGGACCGGCCACGGCTCAGACCGCGGCCCTCGACCCGGCCGTCGTGCAAATAGTCCAGCAGTGGCCCGGCGTGGACCGGGTGGGCAGCCTGCGCTCGCAGACGGCGGACTCCCCCGACGGACCTGTCGAGATCGCCGCGGTGGAGAACCCGAGCTACGGTCAAGAGCGCAGCTACGTCTCGAGCGAACTGCCGCCAGATAGGATCTGGGAGGCCATGCAGAACGGCGCCGTGATCGTCTCCGAGCCGTACGCCAACCGGGTGGGGCTGCCGCGCCAGGGCGGAACGGTTACGCTCTACACCGCGGACGGCTCCCACGCCTTCCCGGTCGTCGCCATCTACTACGACTACTCGTCCAGCCGGGGCATCGTCTCGATGTCGCAACAGGTCTACCGTCAACTCTGGCACGACGACACCATCACCACCCTCTCGCTGCGTCTGGCGCCCGGTGCCGACCCCGACGTTGTGGTGCGGGGTCTTCAGGATGCCCTGGCTCCCGTGCAGCATGTGCTGATCAGCCCGAACCGGGCCGTGCGGGACGAAGCGCTGGCTGTCTTCGATCGGACCTTCGCCATCACCAGCGCGCTGCAAATACTGGTCACCGTGGTCGCTTTCATCGGCATCCTCAGTGCGCTGCTAGCGCTGCAACTGGACAAGCAACGTGATCTGGGCAATCTGCGTGCAGTCGGGCTCACCGTCGGTCAGCTCTCGCGCCTGGTGTTGCTGCAGACCGGTCTGATGGGCGTTGTGGCCGGGCTCCTCTCCATGCCCACCGGCCTGGCCCTATCGTTGATCCTGATCCACATCATCAACCGCCGCTCCTTCGGTTGGACTCTCCTAACCCAGATCGAGGCGGGCCCGTTCCTTCAGGCCCTGGCCGTCGGCGTGATCGCCGCCCTGCTGGCCGGCATCTACCCGATCCGCAAGATGGCCCGAACAATCACGGCGGAGGCGCTGCGGTTTGAGTAGGAGACTCATGTCCCGGCGTCTCCTCATCGCCGCCATCGGCTTGATCGTCCTCTCGCTCGTCGGCGTCCTGGCGCTGGGTCCCTGGCGTACCGAGGAGGCGAAGCCACGGGCGCGGCTGGTCGCACCGACCGTCGCGGCGACGGGCTTCGCGCGCGTCGAAGGGCCGCGCGAGCTGAGCTTCCCCGCCGACGACGGTCCGCACCCAGACTACCAGACCGAATGGTGGTACTACACCGGCAACCTGCAGGATGCCGACGGGCAGCACTTCGGCTACCAGTTGACCATCTTTCGGCGGGCCCTGGTCGCTGCGCCCCGGCGGGAGCAACGCCCGTCGACCTGGAGCACCGATCAGATCTACATGGCCCACTTCGCCGTTACCGATGTCGCCGGCAGGCGCCACCGGGCCTTTGAGCGCTTCTCCAGGGGTGCGGCCGCGCTGGCAGGAGCCCAGGCCGCACCCCACCGGGTCTGGCTGGAAGATTGGAGCGTCGAAGAGATCCAGCCGCACGTCTACCGCCTGCGCGCGGCCCAGGACGAGCTATCGGTCGATCTACTGCTCACGGACCGCAAGGGTCCCGTCCTACAGGGAGATCGCGGCTACAGCCGGAAGGGTCCGGACCCCGGCAACGCCTCCCTATACTACAGCCGCACGCGACTGGAAACATCGGGCACGCTGCACGTGGGGGGTAAGGATTATCAGGCAAACGGGCTGAGCTGGATGGACCACGAGTTCAGCACCAGCAGCCTGAGCCAGGGTCAGGTGGGCTGGAATTGGATGGCCCTGCAGCTCGACGACGGCAGCGAGCTCATGCTCTACCAGATGCGCAGAGAGGACGGCGGCGTCGACCCCTACTCCAGCGGCACCGTCATCGCCCCCGACGGCAGCACCCGCCGTCTGACCGTTGCCGACTTCCAGATCGCTTCCGGCGCCACCTGGCGCAGCCCTCACTCCGGCGCAACCTACCCCGCCCGATGGACAGTCAAAATCCCCGGCCTCAACCTGACCCTAGAGATCGAGCCCTACCTGTCCGACCAGGAGCTAAACGTCTCCTACGCCTACTGGGAGGGTGCCGTCCGCATCACCGGCGCACGCGCAGGTCAGCCGGTTGGCGGCGATGGCTACATCGAGATGACGGGATACGCAGGCTCGATGCAGGGAGAGCTCTGATCGGAGGCACTCACATACAAACGGTCCTTGCCGCCGACACAGGGCGACACAGGGTCTCGACATCGCGCAGGTATTGTGCTAAAAAAGGGGGGCATGGTGGCGCACACACGCGAGAGAGCAATGACGGTCTGGACCGGAGAGCCGTGCTTCCGCCAAACAGGTATTCCGCCGAGCAAGCTGACTCGTCTCTCTTGCCGCAAGGACGATCCGCCGCCCAATTCGCTGATCGAGGAGAAGCAATGACGTACGAGAACATTCTGGTCGAGCGCGACGGCGACGTCGCTATCCTCAAGGTCAACCGTCCCAAGGTTCTGAACGCCCTCAACGACGCGACGATCGCCGAGTTGCACGCGGCCGTCGACGAGCTCGCGGCCGACAACAGCGTCAAAGCCGTTATCTTCACCGGCGAGGGCGACAGAGCGTTCGTCGCCGGCGCGGACATCAACGAGCTTCGCGCGCTGACGAGCTCCATGGACGCTCTCCGCAAGGTAACCGAGGGACACCAGTTGCTCAGAAAGATCGAGAACCTAACCAAACCCGTTATCATGGCTATCAACGGCTTCGCCCTGGGTGGTGGAACCGAGATTGCTCTGGCGGGAGACATCCGGATCGCGGCCGACACGGCTCGC
The DNA here is from genome assembly GCA_004297765.1 of Chloroflexota bacterium. Classification (GTDB taxonomy): domain Bacteria; phylum Chloroflexota; class Dehalococcoidia; order FW602-bin16; family FW602-bin16; genus FW602-bin16. Next base: position 23,951 of record SCTZ01000070.1, read on the forward strand.
ATGGGTCTGCCCGAGGTCAGCCTGGGAATCTTCCCCGGCTATGGCGGCACGCAGCGGCTGCCCCGGCTCGTTGGCAAATCGATGGCCAAGATGCTGATCCTCACCGGCGACCACGTCACCGCCGACGAAGCGCTTCGCATCGGGCTGGTGGACAAGGTCGTGCCCGCGGCCGAGCTGATGGACCAGGTCAAGGACCTGGCCCGCAAGATAATCTCCAAGGGACCCTTAGCTATCGCGCTGGCCAAAAAGAGCATCAACGAGGGCATGGAGACCGATCTCGACCGTGGTCTGGCCATAGAGGCCGCCTACTCCGGCATCGTCATGATGACCGAAGACCGAGTCGAGGGCACCGACGCCTTCCTCGAGAAGCGCAAGCCAGAGTGGAAGGGGCGATAGCATCACTCCCGAGATCGGCGCACCGAGACTGTAAATCACAGTGATAGATCGAACATAGCGTAGTCGCCGCGAGACCGCCACCGAAGACCGCCGCGGTTTTCGAAACCGCGGCGGTCTGGTCAGGCAAGACGCTTCATTCGCGCAGCGACGCACTCATGGTCCCTGGCAACACCCGCACCCGTAGGGCGGCGGCTTGTCCCTCAGGAGAGGCGAAGCCTGCGTCGATGTTGGAGTGCGGGGATGCGTCAATCCCCTCTCTTTCCGCAGAAGGGAGAGGATTAGTTGGGTCATCATTGGTTCCGGTCGGCATCGCAATGGCGCCCAGGGGCTTAACCCTCACCCTCGCCCTCTCCCTTCTGCGGAAAGGAGAGGGAACTAGCGCCACCCTTCACCGCAGATCCCGCTAGTGTCAGAGGCTCCAAGCCCCACGGACTGCATACGGTGGTATGATCGAACGCTGCAGGAATCTGATCCGCACGCCAAGACTACGAACCACTTGCAGTCGTCCCATAATCCGATTATCACATGATTAGTCCGACGAGAGGGGACACCAATATGGATACGGAGACAAAGATCACGGCCACCCAACTGGCAAAGAACCTGTCGGATGTCCTCAACCGCATCCGATACCGAGGGGAGCGGTTTGTCGTGGAGCGCAACGGTGAGCCAGTGGCGAGTCTCGGTCCCGTGACCAGCCCACGAGGTATCACCGCGAGCGAGCTCGTCGCCCTGGTCGGCGATCTGGAGATGCCAGGCGATGGCTTTGCCGACGATTTAGAGGCAATTCAGGCTGCCCAACCACCCGCAGAGACGTCTGAATGGCCTTCCTAGTTTCGTACCAAGCGCTCGGCGACTTTGCCATGGTGGTGCCGGACGAAGATGTCGGCCACCCCGAGCAAAGCGTAGTCACCGAGGCCTTCTGCCGCCTCCACCGCCTCTTCTACACGACGCAGCGCCAACAGTCGGTCGACCAGATCATGAATGCGGCCGGTCTCGCGGCAAATGCGGATGTACCAGGAAACCAAGCCCCGCCGCACTGCGCGCGAGTGGACCATCGAAGGTCCACAACTCGGCACCCAGCCGTTGGGCTAGAGCGAGATAGGCGGCGTCGTAGGCGCTTCTGCGGCCGAGCCGAAGGGCGTAGGCAACAGCGTGGTCTCCGCCTTCATAGCGCGGGTGATAGGTGACGGGGAAAGCCAGCAGTGTCCGCCAGGATTCGGCGAGCTGCCTCAGCGGCATGGCGCCCACGGACACAAGCCGGGTCAGTCCATTCGCAACTTCGTAGGGGAGCAGACAAGGCTCCCTATCAAACCGGCTCGCACGTAGACCCGCCCCAGTGTGCCCGGCGATACGCCCAATTGCTTAGCCCTCGCCACGAGCCACTCGTAGTCGGTTGGATCCAATCGCACAATGATTGCCCTGGTCGCACTCATAACCATAGTACTACAACGTCACTTTCTGTCATTCTGAGCCGGAGCCGCAGCGGAGGCGAAGAATCCGCGCCCTCTGCCGCACGGATGTCGAGGGGCGCGGATTCCTCGGCGTGCGCGCCTCGGAA